>NZ_JBFRKG010000007.1:181300-273450 GCF_041469325.1 Shewanella sp. 10N.286.51.B8 | reverse complement strand
CATTTTACGCATCCTTTGGCACCAGAATTATCTCAATTTGAAGAAAATCAGTTATACCGGTATAGGCAACCAGTCATTTGGACGACAAGTAAGGCGGTCATAATCGATTAGAAAAAGTGTAGTGGTATAGCGAGTTTGGCCACTCTATTGAAGGTGATATTAGATTATTGAGGGTAAATACAAATGACTAAACCTCGAGAGATATCCATTTCAAACACGTTTTGGGGCAACTGTGAGTTACATTGGGAAGTGTTCATTTTCATATGATTCAACTAATGAAATCCATTTTTCAAGCTCAGCACCTTCAGCTGTATTAGGTATTGCATCAAACAGTCCTTCAATTTTCTTTAAAGCTGTACGATACTCATCCTCAGAACTCAGAGGCGCCTCTTCGCAATAAGTAATAATCTCATTTCCAACAGAAGTAGAATCAAGCCATGCAGCTAAGTTATCAGTTATTGGAGCCGTTGCGTCACATTTTGAGAGCAATATATTGAGTTTAGTATTCTTCATTATCAATTCTTCTCTTTGAATCGTCACAGTTACAGTAGCCATTTTGTAGTATGACTAAAATTGAGTCTAAGTTATCTTGACATACTTTGGGGCAAATAATTGCTTAGGGTGGTTACACTAAAGAGTACCTGGACATAAATATGTCAGCCAGCGCCTATCTAGCCTCCGAAAGTGCAAAATACCGCATCACGGCATTCCAATCCTTAAATCGCTCTCCTGAGAAGTGAATTAGCTCACCTTGAAAGCTCTCTTGCCCTTTTCCTTCAACGTAATCATCAATCAAATAGTCACCAACAAGCAGGCCTTTAATTGGCGAGATAATTAACCGTTCGGCATAAGCAAAACCCAAATGCTCCTCTACCCACAATCGCTTCTCTGTGTAACAAAGTGGATTCTTGACTGACGGCGCAGTCAGTATATATGGGTCGTATCGCTCATCGGCCAAAAAGCACTGCATCGCATCGATGGCATTAGGTAGTGGTGACAAGTTAATGAAGAAAGATGGCTGGCTTTGTGGGTATTCAATATCTGGTCGCAAGCGCCTAGCCTGCTCAAATGCGGATTTGTAATCACAAAGCGTATCGTCCATATCGATATAAACAATTTTCATCTTAGCCTTTCTCCTTCTAAGTAACATGAATACGGGGTCTTAGCCTTTTTCTGCTACGACAACACCTTGTCCAGTGAGCGCGTAGTTCGAACGCTAGCCTTGATGAATTGCACAAAACTGGCTGCTTATTTTGCATTATTTGCTTGAGCTGGGATGGTGCTTTCGACTTGAGGAAAAGTAAATCAGACTTTTGAGTCTTAAAATTTGATTCAATCCCTTTCTAACAAACTTTGGGGCAGTAGTTAGTCCTTAAACCTGCTTCTTCACTAAAATCGCCAAAAAATATCAAACTATATTATAAATGATCAAACCCTATTAAGAATTATCAAACTTTAATATAAACACACAGGCACGTAATTCCTAGATGTGTTAATCGGGTCAGCGTCTGATATAAAAAGGCTCAAATCCCTGATTAGCATTAAAACCTACTTTATGCACGCTACAATCAGATACCCTAAAATGTTCTACTCTTCTTGCGAATAATCAATTTCAGGCAGTAAATCTGCTGGCTGGCATTCTAACGCTTTAGCAATCGCATAGAGTTTATCAAGAGTGATGTTTACTTCTCCTCGATCAATTCGTCCAACATAGCTTCTGTCAATATCGGTCAAATTTGCTAATTTATCTTGAGAAATTTTTTTCATTTTTCTCATAGTTCTGAGTTTTTCACTGAATTTTTCAAGTAGTTCGCTCATTGGTAAAGCCTTATATCCAAAAAGCCGAACTATTTCACATTGCGGATTATAATATCACGGACTATAATCCCACGGTTTATAATCCTTACCCAAGCTTACTATGCGATTGAATCCTGTTGTTGCCCAAATTATTTCTGCACCTAACTTTGACCACTTTCTAACCCTTGAAGTGAGATCTGCATATCTGGCGCTTAGTGCTGATAAAACAATAAACCCCAATGAAGCTCGTCGTTATGTATATGGCGAATTGATCAAATTAGTTAACCATGGTTGGCTTAGAAAGTCAGTGTCAAAGAAAAAAGAAATCACGAGGTTTGTCAAAACAGATTTGTTTGTTCCCATAGAAATCGAGGCGCTTACTAACGCTGACGATTTTAAAAAGGCAGACAAGAATGAAGACGATAACCATGATACCAAGTTAATTGATGAACTATTTATGCGACTAAATAACTACAAAACCGACTTGCTTGCAGGGCTTGGAGAGGTGGACGAGTATAAGCTGCTTTGTGAGCAATTCCCATACTTACGTAAGGAACTCCAGCCTAAATATAACAAAGTGAGAGAAGCAAACAGCAAGTTATTGGGCAGTATCAAGGCAATTGAGTCGGTACTATCGAAATTGGTATAGGGCAATAATGAAATTAAGAAAATGGCAAGCTACCTGTATTGAACTAGCACTAAAGAAATACGGCCAGGGTGCACCGCATTTTTTGACCTTGGCAACGCCTGGCGCAGGCAAAACGATTATGGCATCGACGCTAGCCAAACGAATGCTTGAAAGAGATTTAGTTGATGTAATTTTATGTTTTTCGCCATCTGCGACTGTGTGTTTAGACTTTTGCGAAACACTTGAAATTGTTATAGGTGAGCGATTTGACGGGTTGCTAGGTGCTAGAGGACGATCAATGACTTATCAAAGTATGAAGTTTCTTGATTACAACTTTTGGCAGCTATTTGATTCATTTCGTGTTTTTGTCATTTTCGATGAGATACATCACTGTGCTGGTTCTTGTATTGAGAATGCCAATGCTTGGGGGGAGCAAGTCATTTTTAATATTCAGAACAGGGCAAAGCATACGCTGGCGTTGACAGGCACTCCATGGCGCTCTGATACGGCCCCTATCGTGCTTTCTCAATATTGCAGCCATAATCACAAGATTCATTGTGATTATGTGTATGGGCTTGC
The DNA here is from genome assembly GCF_041469325.1 of Shewanella sp. 10N.286.51.B8. NCBI lineage: Bacteria > Pseudomonadati > Pseudomonadota > Gammaproteobacteria > Alteromonadales > Shewanellaceae > Shewanella > Shewanella sp. 10N.286.51.B8. The sequence continues at coordinate 270,446 of NZ_JBFRKG010000007.1, read as the reverse complement.
TGAGGCGATTAGAGATGGAGTTTGTCGGGTGCCTCAGATTATTGCAATAGACAATGACAATATTTCTGTGACGGAGCAATATGAAGGAAAGTCGTTCTCCAGCTTTAAGGAACTGCTGTCGCAATCTTTTTTTCCATATCTAGATGTGGTTCATAATGAAAAGGTAATACGTCACATAGTTGACCAAGCAAATTGCCGATTAGAAGCTCTGCGCAAAGTCAATCCTGATGCAGGAGGTTTAATCATTGCCAGTTCAGTAGAGCATGCAAATCAGATCCTTGAGATTATGCACTGTTACTTTGGTGAAACGGCTATGGTTATTACCTACCGCGAAGATGCACCGACGTCTTTAATTCATCAATTTAGAAATTGCACTTCTAAGTGGGTGATATCGGTGGGCATGATCTCTGAAGGGACGAATATCCCGCGCCTACAGGTGTGCTGCCACTTAACTAACATTAAAACTGAAATGCACTATCGGCAGATCTTAGGGCGAATTTTACGCCGTACTGACATCACTAATCAAAAAGCATATTTATATATGCCAGCAGAACCGAAGCTTGTTGAGTATGCTTATCGGGTGGCTCTGGATATTCCTGATGAAGCAGATGTAATAAAACTTGAGAAGATGACTGCCGAGATCAGCAACACGACCCCAAGAAAAGCAGTACTTACTTCTATGTCGACAGTTTCACTAAAATTAGACGATGAAGCATTTTATTTGTCTCAAGCCGAAACGCAAGGTTCTAGCATCAGCACACTGACTGAAACTTATGAAAAGATGATAAATATTGTTGGCCGTTTTAAGAGTGAAACAATTGATTTAGGCTTAATTTAGAAAAAAATGCAATAAACCCGAGGAGCTACTATGCTGAAAAGTAACAATAAGAATTCGCCTCGATACATCAAAAGGATTTAGCTCATTAATGTTTCTGCAAAGACCTCAACCATTTAACGATGAAACCCTTGAGAGCTATTTTATTCGTGTAGCCAATAAAAATGGATATAGTGACATTCACCGATTTTTGTTGGCTACTAAAAAGTTTTTACAAGAAATCGACCACTGCAAGTTTAGCACCTTTCCCACTGATATCACCTTAATCAACCCTTGTTCCTCAAAATATCATTCTACTGCCCGTACACATAGCCTTTTGAAATTAAGTCAACTAACTTTTAACGAACCATCAGAGCTTTTAGGCTTAGCGATAAATCGTTCATTAATGAAATTTTCTCCAGATTTCTCAGCCTTAATAAGAGGTTCTGAAGTTTTCCCCAGGTATTTTTTACGAACAAAGCAAATACCTTGTTGCCCGCTTTGCTTGGCAGAGCATGGGCACGCAAATTACTTATGGCATTTGTCAGGTTACGACTACTGTCATAAACACAAAATCAAACTTATGTATGAATGCCTGTGCGGAACAGTTTATGACTATCGAAAAGATGGCCTATCAGGCATTTGTAGTGACTGTGGTAAACCAGTGGCCTGGGATGAGGCTGAACATGATAAAGACAAAGTCGCGATTGCTATCTGGTTAGCTGGGGAGGACATAACACCTCTACCGAGTGTCCCTGCAAGTCACCGTTGGGGGTTGCTGCACTGGTGGCAAAATATAGAAAAAGATGAAACCAAAAGCTTTTTGGTATTTTGGCAATGTTGGCCTAAATCTTTTGACGAAATCATCGAGGAACGTATTCAATTTAATCTTCAATACGCTGTTGTTGAAAGAAGCCAACTGAGAGTAAAAGACTTGCTTGGTTCTTTGTTTTTCGGCTCTATTCATCTACCAAGCAGGGATTTACAGTCTAACGTCATTTTAAAACAGCTTTTTAGTTATCTTGAAAACCATCTGTGGGAAAATTCTGGGTTATTGGCTGAACTAAGAATTAATGCTCTAGAGACATGCTTACTGCTAAATTGCTCAATTGAACAAATAGCATCAATGATTAAGCAAAAACTGCTCACACCAAACTGCCGAACAAACAATAACACCCCATTAAATTCAACCAGTTACATTTTTACTCTTGGCGATATTTATTGTCTCTGGCTATCTGAGTTTCAAACTCCCGAGTTTAATAGATCACACTATATTTCGAGGTGGTAATGGCTACACTAAAAGAAATTCTTCAAAGTGATATCGATGACCTTACCAAAATACTGAGAAATGCTTTTCGTCCTCTATCACCTGCTGTGGATATCTCGGCAGACCCTCAAACTGCATTAACCATTCTGATCAACTTAACGGACAACGTTAATTTACAAAAAGATTTGCTCAATCCTAATACATGCGCAGCCAAATTAAGAGATGATAAATGGTGGGCTGATTGTCTTGAAACAGCATCAAATCGCCAAAGCCACAATGTAAAATACCCTGATATTCGCGCTACAGGATTAATCAGAGCGACCCCAATCGGTGAGTTACCACCTTTCACTCTCTCTTCTAGCAATCTCCCCCCAATTGATTGGAGCTATTCTAAAAATTCAAACTGTGTGAACCAGGCAGTATTCTTAACTAGTGAATTTATTTGGAATAACCAACAAACCTGCTTGACACTCATACTTAAGGACGTTAAACACCCTATTTGGCTAATATTAATGAAATTGGGATGTACAAAGAAAAGACAAAAGCAGATAGCAAATAGCTTGTCTAAAATTCCAAACCAAACAATTGAAGCAGAATTGCAATATAACTATCTAAAGCATGTCATCTTTCCTGACGACGCTAATTCATATGTAACGTTATCTCCAGTACCATCCCAATCACTACAAAGCCATGTTTACCAAGCTCTTGAAAATGAATACCAGCTAACAGCTAGAACTTGGTTTAAAAGAGCTACCAATATGGGGTGTTTAGCGATGACGTGCGCAGGAGCATTTAAAACGATTAAAAGCATCCCTAATATTGAAGGGAGTCGCCATCATTACCTGAAAGAGATACCCTATTGGTTAACTAAGTCAGTATTTAAATCTCTTAGTCTATATGCAGAAAGTGGGCAGTGGGTACTAACTAAAAACGATTTAAAACAAAGGATTAATTTGGTTACTGATGATATTAAATCAGCATTATCCTTGTGGATAAACCAAGTAGATTCAAATCAAAAATCTGCGACTCAGTTAGCCGAAGAGCTTAATTTTGAACTGGCGTCTTCTCCATTCACTGCTCGACTTTCATATGACTACAAGTTGACGAAACTATTTACTAACATTTTTAATCAATTCAAAATTGACCGCTCACTAACCCCCTTAGCATTGAACAATTCGTCACACGGTAAATTTTTACTATTACCATGCCTAAGAATAAGGGCGGCATCAGCATTGAACACTCCTTATAGCTTGGGACTGCCCTCATTAATGGCGTTTTTTGGGTTTATTCATGCTCTTGAACGCAAACTATTAGAAATTAACTCCGAATATAGCGTCGATAGTTTTGCAATCTGTATCCACTCAATTAGTTTGAATAAGCGTGGACTCACTAAAGAATCAATTCTCAAAAGTAATAAACAAATTTCCCCCCCAGCAACGCAGGATGAATGGCAATGTGATATCGAGGTGAGTGTTTTGATCCAGTGTCAGTCTGCATTAAATATATCTAGTACAGCGCTTTTCAAAATTATGCCCAAAACTCTGGCCAGAGGCTCGATTAAGATCCCGATTGATAAAATACAAACCCTACAATCATACTCGTCTGCAACATCTGCCATTAAAGCTATTGAACAAACAGGAGGTAAATGGCTTTCACTCCACGAAAAGAAGAAGCTAGAAAATATTAACGACATAATAGAAGAATTAAAAAAAGATCGAAGGCTATTCTTAAATACTATCGGCTATCACCTACTTGAAGTACCCAAAGAAAAGCAACTCGCTTTAAAGGGCTATAACCATGCATTTGCCGAAAACATTTTAGCTCTAATAAGAGTTGTGTCGGTTAGTGAAAAATCGAATTTAGATGATATTTTTTGGCTATACAAATATGAGCAATCTGGCCCAAGGTTATTAACAAGGAGTCTACATGAAACTGCCAAAACACCTAGCGTATCAAGCATCTATAGATCCATCTGATGTCATATTTTTAGTAGTATGGCCTGACGGTAGTAAAACACCATTAAAAATACATAGCCGAAAGATTAATGGCTTGAAAGAAGGGAGTGCTTCAGCTTATAGAGACAATGGAGATATTGATACCACAATAAATACTGCTCAGCTTGCCGAAGGCAACATACATGAAATAGATTTCTGCAACATACCTTTTGGAGCAAAAGCGTTGGAATGCTTATTTTCTGTTTCTTTTATTCCAAAACTACTTGAACCCTATAAATGCTCTGATGACCAAGTAAAGCAACAACTCTCTAAATTACTCTCTTTGTACACTAAAAAGATCGGTTTAAAAGAACTCATTACCCGTTACTTAATCAATATTTGCAATGGTAGTTGGTTATGGGAAAACTCTTCTAGAGCCTATTCAACAGACATCGAGATTACACCTTGGCCTTGGGATCATGGCCCGCTTGTTTTTGAAAATATTAGAAAAAAATATCCTGACTCCAACATTTTTAGAGACGAAAAACACTGGAGTGAATTAGTACAATTGATTACCAATACACTAACAACATCGAATGAGCTTTGTGTTTTAGAAGTCAAAGCCACCATGCAATTTCCAACCTGCGCAACTATTCGTCCTAGCCAAGCCTTTAAAGAGTCAGCAAAGCGCGAAAAAAATCGAGTTTATCAATCTACAGAAATTAATGATCAGACTTCGCCAATTTTTGGTTGTTTCAAAACTGGCGCAGCTATCGCAATGATCGATGATTGGTATCCCAATGCAGAAAAAATGATCAGAGTTGGTCATTATGGTGTCGATAAGCACAATACGATGTGTTACCGCGCGCCAGAAACAGGTAAAGATTTATTCTCCTTACTCAAGCGCTCGGATGAATTTGTAGACACGCTAAATAGTGAAGAAATAATGACAAATGAAACCATCAAAGACTTGCATTTTGTTGTCGCAAACTTGATTAAAGGTGGCCTTTTCCAGCAAAAAGGAAGTTAATTATGCAATGGTATTTTAAAACCGTTACTTTTTTGCCTGAAAAAAGAAATAATGAATTATTAGTTGCACGCTGCCTCAAAATTTTGCATGGATTTAATTATCGGCATAATACTAGAAAAATTGGTGTATCTTTCCCTTGTTGGGAAGAACAAACCATTGGTAGAAAAATATCGTTTGTTAGTACAGCAAAAGAAATTCTTACGGAACTGCTTACTCAGCCCTATTTTTTGCAGATGCTAGAACTGGAATATTTCAGTATTTCTGAGCTCCAAGCTGTGCCTAACAACTGTAACTACGCCATGTTCAAACGATCTTGTTATGTTGATAAATATACACCTTCCGTAATTGCTAAAAGATTGAGAAGGATTGAAAGAAGGGCTCTGGCCCGAGGTGAATATTTTGATCCGAAGAAATACGATTCAAACACAAGTCTTTCGATTGATCACTACCATGTAATTCAAGAGTACAGCCAAAGTAATGACAATGAATTCCGAATCAATATTCAGATGTATCAACGAGACAAAATAGAAGGTTCTGGAGTATTCAGTAGCTATGGCCTTGCAAATTTTGATAATTCGTATCAAAGCGTTCCTTTTGTTTAACATATCCTTTATTTTTTACCACCACATAACCCATTGAAATTTAATTGAAAAGACAAGTATTTATAAAAAAGGGTTGTGAAACCAATTTCAACAAACTAAGCTAAAAATCAAGTGCTTAAGCAATGCCCGTTATAGTGCTCGGCCGCATAGGCCGCTAATAATTCAAAACAATGCTCAACCATACGCACCTCAGCGTGCTCGGCCGCATAGGCCGCTAATAATATGGATAACTGCAGTGTGTCATATGAAGGAATGTGCTCGGCCGCATAGGCCGCTAATAATATGGGCCCCAACGTCGCTGGTGTGCTAGGTTGGAATACGGCCGAATAGGCCGATAGGAGCTAACAAGGAAGAAAAGCATTAAACCTTAGAGTATTTAGAGTTCTACTCAGCCTGAATCGATTAAATATTAGATAGTTAAGTCAGAATGGACTTTGACTTTTCTATTTCGGTTATTCCTAAAATAATCTTCCCAACCAATAATGTTAGAGGGGTCAGCTAGCATCTCTTTCGTTACTGATGTTTTAAATGGGTTTTTCCAAGTCGATGGCTTATCACCTGAAGATAGCTCTGAAGCATAAAGAAAATCACCTTCTGTGAGGCAATCTTCATTATTCTCAATAGCATGAACTGAAGCATGATAAATCAGATTTCTCAATGAACGCATATTCCCTTGAGAAAACGCATAAAGCTTTTTCTGCATTAATGCAGTGTCCAAGCCTGAGCGTTTATTAAATGGTAACGCTTCATCAAGCCTCTTAAGAAAACCTTCAAAAATAGCCTTTTCATTTAGATAACTAAAAGGTCTCAGATGAAACTGAATTGAGAATCTCCCATTGAGTTGACTATTTGCATCTAAAACCACTTTAGAATATGGCATTCCAAACAAAATAATAGGACATTTAGATTTATTGATGAGCATCTTCAACCAATCACCAACCCGAGCTAATATCTTGTTAGATGTTTTTTCCACCAAATGTTGGAATTCGTCGATGATTATGAGCTCAACTTTTAAGTCTTTAACCAGCTGTACTATTCTATGGGTCAATATTGCGATATCTGTTTCATATAAAGCTAAAGGATCATTGATTGCGAGCAGCATTTCTCTGGCAGCATCAACAGGTTTCGCGTTCTCTGGAAGCTCTATATACCACACAGGAAGTACGTCGCCAGTATGTGTAGAATCACCTGGATTATTTTTCAAATACTTTTTTATAATTGATGTTTTCCCAACTCCGGATGCACCATAGACCATCATACATGATGGTTCAGATTCGCGATCAGAGTACTCTCGACAACGCTCTACATGCTTTAAAATTTGTGTAACATTAGGCGTAGAAATGAAAGCTTTTCTCGCTTTTTGAGCACGAATATAATCATTATTATCCATAACCTCCCCCTGCTACACATAATCAACATCCCAGTCAGAGCTATCAATATTATCCGTATTGTTGACACTTCGATCCTTATTGGGAAGTGCTACTTCAGCTTTTTGTACTGATTTGGCTCGGGCCGAATTCTCTTGGTAGCGAGCTCCACGTCGTTTACTCCTAAGGGCTGTCTTCTTTTTAAAAATTGAATCATCTACAATTTTTTCAATCGTTAATTCGGCATCAATTTCATCATTTATATCATATTCAACTCGATTAAGGTTGGCTTTTATCTCAAGGTTTTTCTTATGTTGCCAATAGGATACCTTACAAGCATATTCGTACTCTATTGCAGGTACTTCAAAATATTCTTCATTATCTTCATCTTGAACCCAAATAACCCCCATATTTTCGGGGTTATATTTTAAATTCACTTTATGATCGCCTTTCTTGCCTCGATATTCAGCAAGTCTTTCACTGCTATATGTGAGCCCTGTGCAAACAGTGATACCTTCTTTTCGGAGCGTTTTTCTATCAAACTTAGCAAATCTAAAATCAAGCTCCTGTGGTGTACCTTTAAATTCGTTCGGCCCCCACATTTTGCAGCCTCGTCTCCAAGCTACATTTGGACAGTTTGTTCCTCGTGAATTCGGTTTTTTATGATAAATATCAATTAACCAAATCAAATAGATTCTTGTAATATCTTTTATAGTTAAGCTTGCTTCACTGACTGAGTCATAGCCTTCACGTTTCAAGTAACTACTAAAAGCTTTCCCAGGAAGATCATCAAGTAAAGATGTATTACTCGTACCAAACTGACGTTCAACTGAAGGTTTGTTGTCAGGGGTTTCAACTTTATTTTGATGAATGTTTATAAGCAAACTTTCACAAGCTTTTGCAAATCCATCGGAGAGAAACTCTTTTCCGTTATCAGTTACCACCAAGTCTGGAATACCGTAACAAAGCCATTCATTTTTTACCTCAGGAAATCGAGAAAGTAACTCGTCTTTTGATAAAATGGTATTTTTCAATGCTAATGCAACTGATACGTAACTTGGCGGTTCAAACCCCAAATAAAATCCCACCACAGCTTTGCTATAACAATCAACTAGTTGAGTTAAATATGGGCGTCCAATAGGAGCACCACTATCATCATGGATAACAAAAAGATCAAGCACCGTGTGATCTATTTCAACTCTCTCCATTACATATGAAGTTAAAATTTTCTTGCCCATTCGACGAAACTCACGTTTCGCCACTCGCTCCCCCTTCAGCGCAACAAGCTTTTCAAAAGGAGTAATTTTATGAACCCGCTTACGGATCGATTCATAGTTGGGATATTTTAAACTTGTTTCGTGAGATAAGTTATATACTCGGATTTTTTTCCTGACTCTACGTAATGCTGCAACAATGCTGATCTGTTTCGCTGAAATAACAGCGTCAATAGCTTGATCCATAAACTCTGAAACGATCGTTGACACCTTTATATCTCTGTTACCGCGCTTCTTGATATTAGGAGCTAAAGAAACTGGGTCATAATCTGATTTTTTAAATTTAAGCCACCAACGATAAATAGTGATTGCACTCGGAATTTTTTTATCACTTTCCCTTTGTAATTCAACCCTAAGGGGCTCAATTGTTTTGGTTGTGATATTGTCACATCTTTGACTTACCAGCTTTAATAGTTTTAATCGAAACCTTGCTTCATCTGCAATCTCATCACTAAACGCTGTAAAATCTTTGTAAGTTTTACCACCGATTTCTTCGTTAATCTCTTGAAATAAAGAAAAATCATCATCTTTTGAGCACGCTCCTGAGTTTTGAGGATTGAACCGAGCTATAGATGTCTTAGGCATAATTTAATACCGTCTGATTGGTTAATGGCATCTCCAAGTCAGCGTCAAGGAGACACCTAGCTAAAAGGTCACACACCATAGGCATTATGCCCACACGATTCATGCCGATTTTATGCATTAACGACTCTACATTTTGAGAACCAAAATCACTTAGAATAGAAAGAATGGCTTGTTGATAATGAGTTAAATCATCTCGTGACGCATAACGATGAAGAAGCTTAAGATTCTTAAGAAGCTGAGTATCTCTTATTTCTGACTCCTTCAGTAACTCCAACGGAATCCCAAGTTGTTCAGCAGCACGCTTTTTTGCTTCAAATTCGCGTTTAAAACTTTCGGAGTCAGTTTCTGAATTTGTCTTCACCTCAAAGAGGACAAACTCTCCAGCATTAAATTCAGCAAGAAAGTCTGGAACATAGGTTCGTTTTTTTCCATCTAAAAGATAATTGTATCTTATCGGTTGAGAACAAAACCTTCTGATACTTTTATCAAAGTCAAAATGAAAGCAGGCATCGAACTCTAATGTAGATTCAACTGAAATCCTTTGCCCGCTCTTAGTACTTACATACCTGTGTATGTTTTTTCCACGGGACTTAGTTAAATTTCTGGCGGGTTCATAAAAAGCACTTTTAAGCGCTTCATTTACAACTTCTGGAGAGGATAAGCACGCTTTCACAAAATGTTGCCTCTTTAATCATATGTAGTAAACTTACTCAAGTATGGTTAAAAAAGAGGCAATATCAAGTTATAGTTGGATAAAATATCAATTTATGGTCATAAATATCACTTTATGGTTGTATCGACACAACTCTGGTTAGCCTAATACCGCAAGTAGTACACCTGCAGCAACAGCACTACCTAATACACCAGCCACGTTTGGCCCCATAGCATGCATCAGCAAGAAGTTTTGGTTATTAGCTTCAAGACCTACCTTGTTAACAACGCGCGCCGCCATCGGCACTGCAGAAACTCCTGCTGCGCCAATCAATGGGTTAACTTTGCCACCAGATAGCTTAGACATGAACTTCGCCATTAATACCCCTGAAGCAGTACCAATACTAAATGCCACGGCACCTAAAATAAGAATACCCAAGGTTTCAATGCGTAAGAACTGTTCTGCCTGTAATTTAGAGCCTACAGCTAAACCTAAAAAGATAGTCACAATATTGATAAGCTCGTTTTGCGCGGTAGAAGATAGTCTATCAACCACGCCAGACTCACGCATTAAGTTACCTAAACAGAACATGCCCACTAAAGGCGACGCCGCTGGTAGGAACAAAATCGTTAGACCGACAACCATCAAGGGAAAGATAATTTTCTCTTTCTTACTGACTTCACGTAGCTGCTCCATTTTGATGCTACGCTCTGACTCATTGGTTAATAGACGCATAATTGGCGGCTGAATTAACGGCACTAATGCCATGTATGAATAAGCTGCAACAGCAATCGCACCTAATAAATCAGGGGCTAGTTTTGAGGCTAAGAAAATCGCAGTTGGACCATCTGCACCACCAATAATCGCAATGGCTGCGGCGTCAGTCATGCTGAACTCAAAACCCGGCACCACATTAAGAGCAATTGCACCTAATAAAGTCGCAAATATCCCGAATTGGGCTGCAGCGCCCAACAATAAGGTTTTTGGGTTAGCGATTAATGCACCAAAATCGGTTAATGCCCCCACGCCCATGAAAATCAGTAATGGAAATATGCCGGTCTCAATGCCCACATGGTAGGCGTACCAAAGTAAGCCGCCTTCTTCAGTGAAACCCGCATTTGGAATATTCGCCAGTATGGCACCAAACCCAATAGGCAATAATAGTAATGGCTCGAAGCCTTTTGCTATTGCGAGATACAGTAATAAACCGCCTATTGCCATCATAAATAATTGATCAAGAGCGAAGTTAGCAATGCCTGTCTCAGACCAAAAGGCCAGTAATCCTTCCATGCTATCTCCTACGCTAATGCTAACAATGGTGAACCAACCGAAACGGCATCACCTTGCTTAACTGAAATATTTTTGATGAAACCTGTTATTGCTGCGCGCACTTCAGTTTCCATTTTCATTGCTTCAAGGATTAACACCACATCACCTTCATTGACGTGATCGCCATCGTTTACCAATACTTTAAAAATATTACCCGACAGCGGTGCATTCATGGTGGCTTTCACTTCATCGCTCACAGGTGCAGCAGCAACAGTTGGAGCAACGGCAGCAGGTGCTGCTGATGTCGGCACGATCTGGCTGATATCGCCTCCTTCGCTTACCTCAACCACAAAGCTTTGTCCTTGCACATTAACAGTGTAGGTTTCAGCGCCTTTTTCAGCTTTAGCCGCAGGCACGGCCATATCATCAGCACTTGGCACTGGCTCAAAGGCATCAGGGTTACCGCGATTAGTCAGGAACTTAAGACCAATTTGATTAAATAGGGCATAGGTCATTACATCATCATCAGTTTCTGCGGCTAATGTAATACCGTCTTTCTTAGCGATGTCAGCAAGCTCGCTGCGAAGCTTATCTAATTCAGGTTCAATTAAATCTGCAGGGCGACAAGTAATAGCCTCTGCGCCATTTAATACCCGTGCTTGCAGCTCGGCATTAACCGGAGCCGGCGTTGCACCGTATTCGCCTTTCAGTACACCTTCGGTTTCTTTAGCTAAGGTTTTATAACGCTCGCCCATTAAGACATTAATCACTGACTGGGTGCCGACAATTTGCGAGGTTGGTGTAACCAATGGCAAAAAGCCAAGATCTTCACGCACACGAGGGATCTCTTCTAACACCTCATCCATTTTATCTGCAGCGCCCTGCTCTTTGAGCTGGTTTTCCATGTTAGTTAACATGCCACCTGGCACTTGTGCACGAAGAATACGTGAATCAATGCCTTTAAGCGCCCCTTCAAAACGGGCATATTTCTTACGTACTTCTCTAAAGTAAGCGGCAATTTCTTCTAATGCTGCCATGTCGTAACCCGTGGCGCGGCCCGAGTCTTCTGCCATAGCAACTAATGTTTCAGTAGCTGAATGGCCATAGGTTTGGCTCATGGTTGAAATCGCGGTATCAAGAATATCAACACCAGCCTCAATGGCTTTTTGATAGGTTGCAGTACTTAAACCCGTTGTAGCATGACAATGCATAGAAACGGTTAAGTCAGTTTGAGATTTTAAACGGCTGATAAGGTCATAAGCTTGCATTGGCTTAAGTAAGCCTGCCATATCCTTGATGCACAGTGAGTCACAGCCCATGTCTTCAAGGTTTTTAGCCATATCAACCCAAGTATCCACGTTATGAACTGGGCTACTAGTAAATGAAATCGTACCTTGTGCATGACCGCCGACTTGCTTAACTGCTTTAACCGCAGTTTCTAAGTTACGCACATCATTCATGGCATCGAAAATTCTGAAAACATCAACACCATTGGTATGGGCACGCTCAACAAAGCGGGTCACCACATCATCGGCGTAATGACGATAGCCTAATAAATTCTGACCACGCAATAGCATTTGCTGTGGTGTATTTGGCATCGCCTTTTTCAGCTCTCTGATACGATCCCAAGGGTCTTCGCCTAAATAACGAATACAAGAATCAAACGTAGCACCGCCCCAAGACTCTAAAGACCAAAAACCAATTTTATCCAGTAAAGGTGCAATAGGTAACATATCGTCTAAACGTAAGCGCGTGGCTAAAATAGATTGATGGGCGTCTCGTAATACTACATCTGTTAACGCTAAAGGCTTGCTCATGATAACTCCTAAACGATTTAATCTTTGGCACGATACTGGTGAATAGCAGAAGTGATAGCTGCTATTAACTTAGGATCAATTGATGTCGCAGCTGCGGGTACAGGTGTAGGCGCATTAGCAACAACAGGCTGAATGTCTGACTGACATAATCTAGCTACAAGATTAATGCCGATAATTAATATGCTTAAAAATATAAAAACTAAGCTCATCCCCATTATCATCATGCCCAAGGCATCCAATAATTGCTCGGATATTGATGATGTCATAAACCCTCTCTTGTCATTATGTGCAATTAAAAATTGCCCACAGGATCAGTTCCAATGTTTACACGTCAATAACGTCTGCTGAATAAATTGCACCAAAACGATGCGGCATCAACAAAAGGAATAATTATTCATTCAGCATAAGCTGTTTTTATTCCATTAAAATCCACCAGTTCAGCGATTAAACTACCCTGTGATTTATTATCGACGAAAAATATAACCAATCTATAACAATTAATCCAACACCTTGTAAATTGGTCAGACCAAAATTAATAAGATTAAGCCCACCTTGATGATAATTCGATAAAAATAGCTCACATATAATGAAGAATCTTCATTTTTGATTACTTTATCAGGAAAATGATAAGGTCATGACAAGATCTATATAAAAAGAGATATCAGAAATAAGAACAGCTATATTCACCAAAAATGTGCAGATGCTCTATTTAGCATAAATATGTAGTGGTTTTTGTAATTTATGGCTCATCATCAAGCTGTAATTAAAATAAAAGCATACAAAACTAATTAACCAAGCTAAGTACAATTAATCAACTAGAGTGAACGTACTAACCAGCATGACTGAAGGATTTATCCAAATTTTGATGTAGTTCATTTCGACTTAAGATCTAAAGCAGGTTAGCGACATTTGAGTGAGTGTGAAGTAGGTATATTGGCAGGAAAACTTAAAGTCACTTTAATATGACTGACTGGATTTTAGGCATAAAAAAAGCCCTGTAGATAACTACAGGGCTTTTTCTAATACTGGTGCGGATGGGAGGATTCGAACCTCCGACCGCCTGGTTCGTAGCCAGGTACTCTATCCAGCTGAGCTACATCCGCAAAATTTTTACTGCCAATCTTTACTCAGTGCTAATTGAGCTTAGTTGCATATTTAAAATATGCAAATAATGGCGGAGAGGGAGGGATTCGAACCCTCGATGGGAGTTAAAGCCCATACTCCCTTAGCAGGGGAGCGCCTTCGGCCACTCGGCCACCTCTCCGAATTATGGTGCGGATGGGAGGATTCGAACCTCCGACCGCCTGGTTCGTAGCCAGGTACTCTATCCAGCTGAGCTACATCCGCATAATTAGGTACTATTTTATATGGTGCGGATGGGAGGATTCGAACCTCCGACCGCCTGGTTCGTAGCCAGGTACTCTATCCAGCTGAGCTACATCCGCATATATAAAATTTACAGCTTTTAAATTATTTAATGGTGCGGATGGGAGGATTCGAACCTCCGACCGCCTGGTTCGTAGCCAGGTACTCTATCCAGCTGAGCTACATCCGCTCATTAAAAAATTTAAACACAACAATAGAAAATGGTGCGGATGGGAGGATTCGAACCTCCGACCGCCTGGTTCGTAGCCAGGTACTCTATCCAGCTGAGCTACATCCGCATCGTTTACTATTTTAAGAAATGGCGGAGAGGGAGGGATTCGAACCCTCGATGGGAGTTAAAGCCCATACTCCCTTAGCAGGGGAGCGCCTTCGGCCACTCGGCCACCTCTCCGTTTCTTGGCGCACATATTACTGTTTGCCGAAAATAAGTCAAACCTTTTTCAGCATCTTATATTCATTTGAACTGTTTTTGAGCACATTGATGAGTTAAGCCACAATTATCATCAATTCATTTAAAAAAATTTGTATTTTTTTTAGCAAACAATCTTAAATAGTCTAAAAACAATAAAGCCAGCTTTCGCTGGCTTTATTGGTAAATCGCAAACAATGTCTGATATATCAGAAATTGCCACCATCTTCAGGTGTAACGTTGCCAGATTTTTCAGACTGGATACGTTGATAAATTTCTTCGCGATGAACTGATACTTCTTTAGGTGCATTCACACCGATACGTACTTGGTTACCTTTTACACCTAGTACAGTAACAGTCACTTCATCACCTATCATTAATGTTTCGCCAACACGGCGAGTCAAAATCAGCATTCGATTGCTCCTTTAGTCCAATCAGCATACACCAGCTTCTATCCGTAATATGCGCGTTTAATAATGTTAGCTTAATACAAATCATTAGTGACGACACTAAATCAATAAAACTTTTAAGCTTTTTACCCCAAAAAAAAGAAAAAACGTATTCCTGCGGCCTGATTATTTCAAGTTGATAACATTTAAAGGCTATTCTTTAAACAAAAGCAAAACAGGTAATTTAATAAATTGCTGCTTATGCGTACAAAAAAAGCATAAAAGTTGCTTCAATTTAGAATTATAGTAGCTTGAGTCAAAAAAGCGTAAAAAATGATACCTAAGAATGCTTTATAAGCTTGCCGAACCACTATCTCAAAGCTCAACCTAATACTCAAGCCATAAAATGCCGTAAACACCTTATGGCTTAAGTTGTCAGTTAGCCTAAACGTTCGCTGAGCCATGGTTGAACTAAGGCTAATGCTGCATCTAAGTTCTCTGGTTGTGTTCCGCCAGCTTGGGCCATATCAGGGCGCCCACCACCTTTACCGCCAACCTGCTGTGCTACCATAGCCACAAGTTCACCAGCTTTAACCTTACCGACAAGATCTTTGCTCACACCAGCAATCAAGTTAACCTTTGCATCGCCAGCAATACCGAGCACGATAATTGATGACGGTAACTTTTGCTTCAGCTCATCTTGCAAGCCTCGTAAAGATTTAGGGTCCACACCTTCAAGCTTTTTAACTAATACCTTGATGCCGTTCATCTCAACAGCTTCACCAGCAATATCGGCACTGGCTGCTGCAGCTAACTTATCTTTTAGCTGCGACATTTCTTTCTCAAGGGATTTTACTTTATCAAGCTGTGCTTTTAATTTCGCTACAACAGAGGCTGAATCTGACTTAAGCAAACTTGCCGCTTGTTCAAGTTGAGATTGCTGCTCAGCAACATAAGCCATTGCTGCGGCACCCGTTACCGCTTCAATACGGCGAATACCTGCTGCAATACCACCTTCTGAAGTGATTTTGAATAAACCAATATCACCAGTACGGCCAACATGAGTACCACCACAAAGCTCGATAGAGAAGTCACCCATGGTAACCACACGCACTTCGCTGTCATACTTTTCGCCAAACAACGCCATTGCGCCCTGCTCTTTGGCTTCATCAATCCCCATAACCGCAGTTTTTAATTCATGGTTACGACGAATTTGAGTATTAACCATTTCTTCAACTTGCTTAAGTTCTGCTGCGGTGACCGCTTCAAAGTGAGCAAAGTCAAAACGTAAACGCTCAGGGTTAACTAATGACCCTTTTTGATTTACATGGCTACCCAGTACATTACGTAGTGCTGCATGTAATAAATGGGTCACTGAATGGTTAAGCTGAGTACGATGACGAAGTTTTTTATCGACTTCAGCGCTAACGCTATCACCAACATTTAAAACACCAGCAACTAACTTGCCTTGATGACCGAAAGCTTGACCAAAAATTTGAGTATCGGTCACAGCAAAATTAGCATCATTAACTGTTAAATGGCCTTTGTCGCCAACTTGACCGCCAGACTCAGCGTAAAACGGCGTATTATCTAATACAATGACCGCTTCTTGATCTGCCGTTAATGAATCAACTGCATTACCTTCTACATATATAGCTGTAATTTTACCTTGACCATTTAGCTCGCTATAACCGCAAAACTCGGTTTCACCTTCAATTTTAAGGCCTGCATTGTAATCAGTGCCAAAATTGCCAGCCGCTTGAGCTCGGCTGCGCTGCTCAGCCATTGCCGCTTCAAATCCTGCTTCATCAACGGTGATATCACGCTCACGACATACATCCGCGGTTAAGTCGACAGGGAAGCCATAGGTGTCATAAAGTTTAAATGCTGTTTCACCATCTAAAATATTAGCTTCAAGTGCATTAAGGGCTGCATCTAAAATACCTAGGCCACGCTCTAGCGTTCTAGCAAACTGCTCTTCTTCGGCTTTTAAAGACTTTTCAACAATTGCTTTAGCATCAACAAGGCCTTTAGCTGCATCGCCCATCACTTCAATTAATGTTGGCACTAATTTGTAGAAGAAGGTATCTGTCGCGCCAAGCTTGTTACCATGACGCACTGCGCGGCGAATAATACGGCGTAGTACATAGCCGCGGCCTTCATTTGACGGCATTACACCGTCAGCAATTAAAAATGCACAAGAGCGAATATGATCGGCAATAACCCGTAAAGATTTATTTTCTAAATCTTGGACACCAATGATTTCAGCCGTTTTAGCAATAAGCTGTTTGAAAATATCGATTTCATAGTTTGAATGTACGCCTTGCATAATCGCAGCAATACGCTCAATACCCATACCAGTATCAACAGAAGGTTTTGGTAATGGCTTCATTTCGCCGTCAGCTTGACGGTTGTATTGCATGAATACGATATTCCAGATTTCAATGAAACGATCGCCATCTTCTTCTGGAGTACCAGGGCGACCGCCCCAGATATGCTCGCCATGATCATAAAATATTTCAGAACATGGGCCACAAGGACCTGTGTCACCCATTTGCCAGAAGTTATCAGACGCATAAGGTGCACCTTTATTATCACCAATGCGGATAATATTTTCAGGGGCGACACCAATTTTGTTAGTCCAGATATCAAACGCTTCATCATCAGTTTCATAGATGGTGACGCATAAACGCTCGGTTGGAAGCTTTAATGTTTCAGTTAAAAAGCGCCATGCATAGCTAATGGCTTCTTCTTTGAAGTAATCACCAAAACTGAAGTTACCTAACATTTCAAAGAAGGTATGGTGACGAGCGGTGTAACCTACATTATCAAGGTCGTTATGTTTACCACCAGCACGTACACAGCGTTGCGATGTTGTCGCTCGGGTATAGCTACGCTTTTCTTGACCTAAAAAACAGTCTTTAAACTGATTCATACCGGCATTGGTGAATAGTAAAGTTGGGTCATTGTGAGGTACTAAAGAGCTACTATCGACAACTTGATGTTCGTTGTGACGAAAAAACTCTAGGAAAGCACTTCTTAGTTCTGCGGTAGTTTGAAACATGAAATCGCCCTAAAATGGATAAATCGTATTTATCAGGAAGCTGTTAGTCAGCGCTAAATTGCCAACATTATATACTTAAACAAACTATAGGTGCGACATTCTAGGGCAATAGATTGGCTATTTTAGGCTGGAATTTAACGATTTTGATCATCGAATATTTGATTGATTGTGCAATATAGCCATATTTATGGGTAATCAAAAAATTACCGCAACTAAAACAGCTAACAAAACGGCTAACAAGAGTGGCTATAAAGCTAATTGATAGGCGCTGTTAAGCTTCATTAGCGTAACAGCAAAATATAGCCTCTGACAGATATGAGTTACATACTGAGCAAAATTGGATAAAAAAAAGCGGCGAGCATATAGCTCACCGCGATTTAATAATTCTAACTACTAATACCTAGCAAAGGCTTAAAACACTTCACCGGTTTCTAAATCGATGTTTTCATCGGGTTTAGCAGGGGCGGCATCTTTTTCTTTATCTTTACTAAGCAATAATTCACGTAATGCAGTTTCGATCTCTTCAGCCGCAGCAGGGTTTTCAATTAGGTACTTACCGGCATTTGCACGGCCTTGACCAATCTTGCCGCCTTTGTAGCTATACCAAGCACCAGCTTTTTCAACAAGCTTATGCGCCACACCTAAATCAACTAGCTCACCAGTACGGTTAATACCCTTACCGTACAAGATTTGGAATTCAGCTTGCCTAAATGGCGCTGCAATTTTGTTTTTAACCACTTTAACTCGGGTTTCGTTACCAACCACCTGATCGCCATCTTTGATTGCACCTGTACGGCGAATATCCAAACGCACTGAGGCGTAAAACTTAAGTGCATTACCACCTGTTGTAGTTTCTGGGTTACCGAACATCACACCAATTTTCATACGAATTTGGTTAATGAAAATCAATAGCGTGTTTGATTGCTTAAGGTTACCAGCAAGTTTACGCATTGCTTGGCTCATCATACGAGCAGCAAGGCCCATGTGTGAGTCACCAATTTCACCTTCAATTTCAGCTTTTGGTGTTAATGCCGCCACTGAATCGACAATGATCACATCAACGGCGCCAGAGCGAGTTAAGGCATCACAAATCTCTAGTGCTTGTTCACCCGTATCTGGTTGCGAACAAAGTAGGTTATCAATATCAACACCAAGGTTTTTAGCATAGATAGGATCAAGAGCATGCTCAGCATCGATAAACGCACAGGTTTTACCTTGACGCTGTGCTGCTGCAATCACTTCTAAGGTTAAGGTTGTTTTACCTGATGACTCAGGACCGTAGATTTCTACGATTCGCCCCATAGGTAAACCACCAGCACCCAAGGCAACATCCAATGAAAGTGAGCCAGTAGAAATGGTTTCAACATCCATTGTGCGGTCTGCGCCCAACTTCATGATTGAACCTTTACCAAATTGCTTCTCAATTTGACCTAACACGGCATTCAGTGCTTTCTCTTTATTTGGATCTGCTTTCATTGTGATTATCCCTCTAAGCGAACTCATCTCATTGGCGAGATTGATAACGAATAAATTTGTCTGTTTCTTAATATGAGCTCAGTATACTGTATAATCATACAGTATCAATAGTTACTCAAAAAAAAATTGCAAAACCACTAATAAACAAGGTTTTTCAATATCAATATCAATACCTTATAAGTAAAAATATAATTAAAACTTCTACACCACTGTATATAAAGACTACTGTATACAGTGGTTTCAATATGTTAACCATCTGACAAATAAGCCAATAGTTATACTCTTTCAACTCGATAATAGCAGTTCAGAACCGCGCTAAATGAGTAACTCTATTGGGATTCAAATCAATTATTGCTAAGATGAGCGCCGATTAGTATTGGTCTTTTTTCCGATCCCCAAGCCATATTTAGAGCAACAAATTAATGACAGCAATTGAAAATCCAAATTTAGAAAAGCACACTCCGATGATGCGCCAATATTTGACGCTTAAAGCGCAGCATCCCGATATGTTGTTGTTTTATCGTATGGGAGATTTTTATGAATTATTTTATGAAGATGCCAAACTTGCTTCTGAATTTTTAGGAATTTCGTTGACCGCTAGAGGCAAAAGTGGTGGTAATGCCATCCCTATGGCAGGTATTCCCTACCACTCTGTTGAAGGCTATTTGGCTAAATTAGTCCAAATTGGTCAATCAGCAGCTATTTGTGAACAAATTGGCGATCCTGCTACAAGTAAAGGTCCGGTTGAGCGCAAAGTTGTCCGTATAGTAACGCCTGGCACCTTAACTGATGAAGCCTTACTGCAAGAGCGTCAAGACAATCTGTTAGCTGCGGTTTATCAAGGTAAAAATGGTTTCGGCTACTCAACTTTAGATGTGTCATCAGGGCGTTTCGTGGTAGTCGAATTAGAAAACGCTGAGACATTAGAAGCTGAATTACAACGCACCAGCCCTGCAGAGCTACTTTACAGCGAAGACTTAGTCGATGTGCATTTAATTGAAAACATTAAAGGTATTCGTCGCCGCCCAGAATGGGAATTTGATTACGATACCAGCATACAGCTATTGCTGGAGCAATTTGGCACGAAAGATTTACATGGCTTTGGCATTACAGATGCTCGCTTATCACTGCAAGCTGCTGGCTGCTTAATGCAATATGTCAAAGACACCCAAAAGACAGCTTTGCCGCACATCAATAGCATTACCCTTTTTAATCAAGCTGATACTATCATTTTAGATGCTGCGACCAGACGCAACCTTGAATTAACTTTGAACCTGTCGGGCCAGCGTGACAATACACTTGCTTGGGTGCTAGATAAGACGGCAACACCTATGGGCAGTCGAATGCTGCAACGCTGGATCCACCAACCATTAAGAAACCAGCAGCATATTCATCAGCGCCAACAAGCGGTTGCCGAGCTAATTGATAGCGGTTTGTATGCCGACTTACACCAACAACTGAAAGCTTTAGGTGATATCGAGCGCATTATGGCAAGGCTTGCCATAAGAAGTGCACGACCACGTGATTTTGCCCGTTTACGCCAAGCATTAGAATTGCTGCCTGAAATCCAGCAAACCTTAAGCCATTGTCAGCAAGATGAACTGAAGACTCTGGCGCGAAAACTGGGAGAGTTCCCTGAGCAGCAACAGCTTTTAGCCTCAGCGATTGTTGATAATCCACCCATGCTTATTCGTGATGGTGGAGTCATTAAAACTGGCTATAACGCCGAGCTTGATGAGTGGCGCGGTTTAAGTGAAGGCGCTAATGACTATTTAGTGCAAATGGAGCTGCGAGAAAAAGAGCAAACAGGCATTAATTCCCTTAAAGTCGGCTATAACCGTGTGCACGGTTATTATATTGAAGTCAGCCGCCTACAATCTGATCAAGTGCCGTTAAGCTATCAACGCCGTCAAACCTTAAAAAATACTGAACGTTATATCACCCCAGAACTTAAAGAGTACGAAGAAAAAGTACTTTCAAGTCAGGGCAAGGCGTTGGCCATTGAGAAAAAACTATGGGAAGAACTGTTTGATTTATTACTACCGAAACTACATGAGTTACAGCTATTTGCTCAGTCCGCAGCAGAGTTGGATGTATTAAGTAATTTCGCCGAACGAGCTGAAACCCTTGGCTATAATTGCCCGCAAATCACTCACGAGATTGGTATACATATTGAAGCTGGTCGCCATCCGGTAGTTGAGCTAGTCAGCCAAAGTCCATTCATTGCCAACCCGGTGCAATTAGCACCTTCAAGAAGAATGCTAGTGGTTACTGGCCCTAATATGGGCGGTAAATCGACTTACATGCGCCAAGTGGCATTAATCACCTTAATGGCACATATCGGCAGCTTTGTTCCGGCACAAAAAGCAGTGATAGGTCCAATAGATAGAATATTTACCCGTATTGGTGCTTCCGATGATTTAGCATCAGGGCGCTCAACCTTCATGGTAGAAATGACTGAAACCGCCAATATTTTACATAACGCAACGGCCAAAAGTTTAGTGTTAATGGATGAAATTGGCCGCGGCACCTCAACCTATGATGGTTTATCTTTAGCCTGGTCAGCGGCAGAATACTTAGCCGAAAAAGTGGCGGCATTAACGCTATTTGCCACCCATTACTTTGAACTGACTCAATTGCCGGAACAGATCCCATCAGCAGCGAATGTGCACTTAGATGCTATCGAACATGGTGACACTATTGCCTTTATGCATGCAGTGCAAGATGGCGCGGCAAGTAAGAGCTATGGTTTACAGGTGGCCTCTTTAGCGGGTGTTCCAGCCCATGTGATCAAAGCGGCTAAACAAAAACTGCATATGCTAGAAAGTAGAGATTTGGCCAATAGCCAGCAAATGCCAATTCAAGAAGCATTAAATTTATCTATCCCTGAAGCTGAAGCGAATGCTGCGACTGAAAAACTCAGTCAAATCAATCCTGATGATTACAGCCCTAAACAAGCACTTGATATGCTTTATGAACTAAAAAGGCTATCAAACTTGTAAGTGATGAGCGCAATTGTGCTCAGTGTAACATCTGAATGGGCTGTTTATCACAGCCCATTCACTACAATTTAACTAACACTTAGAACCTAAAGTCAATCCTGATGATTACTGATCTAAACAAGCAATTGATATGCTTTATGAACTAAAAAGGCTATCAAACTTGTAAATGATGAGCGCAATTGTGCTCAGTGTAAAATCTGAATGGGCTGTTTATCACGGCCCATTCATTACAATAATTAGTCCCCTTAACTAACACTTAGAACCTAAAGTCAATCCTGATGATTACTGCTCTAAACAAGCAATTGATATGCTTTATGGACTAAAAAGGCTATCAAACTTGTAAATGATGAGCGCAATTGTGCTCAGTGTAAAATCTGAATGGGCTGTTTATCACGGCCCATTCATTACAATTATAATGATTAAGTACTCATAACTAATACTTAGAACCTAGCTTCATTAACTATCATAATGCTCAGGCTCTATAAAAGTGAGTAAAAAAAAGCCAACAAAAAAGGACAACTCGTGTCCTCAAAGGTAAATAACCCTAAGCGTAAATTAATCGCTTAAAAGGTTGGCGTTAATTTCTAAATAACGCTTCGACTGATAGGCCTTGTGCCCCTAATACATCTTTCAAACGCTTTAACGCTTCGACTTGAATTTGACGCACACGTTCCCGTGTTAAGCCAATTTCAGCCCCTACGTTTTCTAACGTCGATGGTTCATAACCTAATAAACCAAAACGTCGTGCTAATACTTCTCTTTGCTTAGTATTTAGCTCATTTAACCAACCGACAATTGAATTAGATAAGTCTTCATCCTGTACTTTATAATCTGGTCCAACTGAATCATCATCTGCAATAACATCTAACAATGCTTTATCGTTATCCCCGCCTAGTGGGGTATCTACAGAGGTGATTTTTTCGTTTAGTTTTAGCATTCGACTGACATCGCTAGTAGAGACATCTAATTTGTCTGCGATTTCTTCTGCCGTCGGCTCATGATCAAGTTTTTGCGCAAGCTGTCTTGCCGTTCGCAAGTATACATTAAGCTCTTTAACCACATGAATAGGCAAACGAATGGTCCGAGTTTGATTCATGATCGCTCTTTCGATGGTTTGTCTAATCCACCAAGTCGCGTAGGTTGAAAAACGAAACCCTCTTTCCGGATCAAACTTTTCGACTGCTCGAATAAGCCCTAGATTACCTTCTTCGATAAGATCCAGTAATGCTAATCCTCGGTTGTTATACCTTCTGGCAATTTTTACGACCAATCTTAGATTACTTTCTATCATGCGGTTACGAGACTTCTCGCAGCCTTTGAGTGCTTTACGTGAAAAGAAGACTTCTTCTTCTGCACTAAGCAAAGGGGAAAAACCGATCTCACCTAAATATAGTTGAGTGGCGTCAAGATTCTTCTGAAGATCATCTTGAACTTGTTGGTCAATGTCGGATTGCTGTGCTGGCTTGGCATTTTTTGCCTCCTTCAGCGCAATCTCTTGTGGTTGTTTAGCTAAATCCATAAGCTCTTCTGCAACCGCAGTATTTTGTTTCTGGCTCATATGGTGCTCTCCCAAACCGGATAAAAATTAAGTTATTTTCGTGCGCGTATCCTCCGTTTTAATGTGAACTAAACAGTTAACGTTTAGGTAAATAATTTAATGGGTTTACTGACTTACCATGGAGACGAATTTCAAAATGCAACATCACCTGATTAGTCCCTGTACTACCCATTTTCGCAACTGTCTGTCCAGCATTTACATATTGCTTTTCTTTGACCAATATTGCATCTGCATGAGCATAAGCACTTAAATAATCATCATTGTGTTTAATAATGACCAAATTGCCATAGCCCCGAAGTGCATTACCTGCATAAACAACTCTTCCATCAGCTGCAACCTTGATAATATCGCCTCTGGAACCAGCGATTTTTATGCCTTGATTGCCCTGCTGAGTACTAGAGAAGTAACCTACAATCTTACCTTTTGTCGGCCAGTTCCACTGACTTACTTTATCTGGCAAGGTTGAAACAGATTTTTTCGCTATTTGAACCGTTTTGTCTTGGGTAGTTTTTACAGAATACGCAGGCTTAGCTTTGTGATCAAGCTCTTTTTTTGTACTATTTTGATTTGTCGTTGTCGCTGGCTTTTTTTGTGCTGAAGTTTGTTTTGCAACCGTTTTATTAGCAGGCTTTGACTTGGTGTTCGCTACAGCGACCGGTTTTGGTGCAGGCTTGGCTGCAGGCTTAGTGCGCTGTGGCTTGGTGAGTTTTAATGTTTGTCCTGGATAGATGGTATAAGGTGCTTTTAAGCCATTATATTGAGCGATTTTATTAAAATCTTGCCCAGCGCCCCATGAAATTGAGTAAAGAGTATCACCGCGTTTTACCTTGTAACTGCCAGAGGTAATAGAGCCTTTATTAAATTTTTGACCAGCATTACTCGAAATACTCGTAACGGGTGCAGGGTTGTGAGCTTGAAAGCTACACCCTGAAATAAACAGCAGTAAAATTGTAACCCAAGGCCAATTACGACACTTCAACATTGTCTCCATCATACTTTTGAAATATCGCCCTTGCATCACTGTTAAGCTAAGTCGCCATTGATTAACGGTACAAACTTAACCGCTTCGATAATTTGTGATTGAAACTCATTTTGTTTACGAGTGATTTTTAATAACTGCTGCGAGTCTTCGCCAACAGGGATCACTAGCACGCCGTCTTCAGCCAGTTGCGCCAATAATGCTTCAGGTACCGATGCTGCAGCTGCTGTTACCATAATGGCATCAAATGGGCCTTTATTGGTCCAACCTTTCCAACCGTCACCATATTTAAAAGACACATTATGTAAATCTAAGCGCTTTAAACGTTGTCTCGCTTGAATTTGTAGCGCCTTGATCCGCTCAATTGTGCAAAGCTGAGGTACCAGTTGCGCTAAAATCGCTGCCTGGTAACCTGAACCAGTACCAATTTCAAGCACTCTAGCAGGGTTATGTTGTAGTAATAACTCCGTCATTCTAGCGACAATATAAGGCTGAGAGATAGTTTGGCCTTGCCCAATAGGTAAAGCGGTATTCTCGTAAGCTTTATGGGCTAATGCCCCATCGAGAAATAACTCCCTTGGGGTATTTGATACCGCCTGCAACACAGTGTGATTACGGATCCCTGCTTCATGCAGTTTTTTGGCTAAATTAAGGGCAACAGTTGAAGCTACCTGGCTCATAGTTTATTAATCCAGTTTTCTAAGTCAGCAAGCTGATCATACGCAGTTAAGTCGACCGTTAGCGGAGTAATTGAAACATAACCTTGTTCAACTGTACCAAAGTCTGTATCAGCGCTAGCATCTTGTTCTTTGCCCGGAGGCCCAAGCCAATATATATCTCTTCCTGCAGGATCTTGAGTTTTGATCATGCCTTCAGCTTTATGTCTTGAGCCTAAGCGAGTAATTCTCATGCCTTTGATTTGTTCTAGCGGTAAATCGGGCACATTTACATTTAATATTTGATCGTTATTAATAGGGTGCTCAAGTAAACCTTGCACTATTTTAGCGGCATAGATTGCTGAACTATCGTAATGACGTAATTCTTTGCCCACTAATGATACCGCTATCGCAGGTAGGCCTAAAAAGCGTCCTTCCATTGCTGCGGCTACCGTACCTGAGTACAGGGTATCATCACCCATATTCGCCCCAGCATTAATGCCTGACACCACAATATCAGGCTCTACTGGACATAATTCTCTAATGGCTAAATGGACACAATCTGACGGTGTGCCATTGACAGCAATAGCGCCATTTTCTAAGTTATTAATTCTTAATGGATTAGTCAAGGTCAAAGAATTACTGGCTGCTGAACAATTCCTATCAGGCGCCACGACTAACACATTAGCAATTTTGGTTAACTCTGCCGCTAGGGCTTTGATCCCTGGAGCTGTAACGCCGTCATCATTGCTGACCAATATGTTAATCATCACTTAACCTTCTAGAGTGCTTTTAGTTGCGTCATTTGTAACGCTATTTGCAAATTGCTGCGCTTGCTCTTGCTGCTGCATTGCCACCATTTGTTGTCGCTGCACTTCTTGAACATCTTGATAATCCAGTAGCTCACGCAATACTGAGGTCGCATAGCTACCTGCTGGTAAAATAAACTCGATGACTAACACATCATCATTTTCAAACCGGTATTTTAGCGCTTGAGGCTTTAATAATAATGGTCGACGTTCTTGCTCTAAACCCGCTTGCTCAAGCCCGGTTAAATCGGTGCTTAACTCAGCTAATGCAGCTTGTTCAACTACTGATGCAAGCCCTTGAGTGGGGAGTTCGCCTCTGCCCCACAATGGCGCAGACAACTGAATGTCATTATCAATTAAACGCTTAAGCGTGTTTTCATCCCAGTTATCAGCAACAAAAAAGCTTTTACTACCCGCTAACATGACACAATCACCATTGATGGGGTCTACACCATTTTTACTCAAGCGATATGACACTGCGGTATTAAAGACATTAGAACGCACTGCAGATAAATACATACTGCGTTTTTTTCTATCTTTAACTTTTTTACCCGCGAGCATTTGCTGACCAAAAATTAAGTTTTTACCTTTATGGCCAAAGCGCTGCTCCCCAAAATAGTTAGGCACGCCCATTTCAGCCACTTTAATGATGCGTCGTTCCAGCGCGGCTTTATCGGAAACATTTCGTAAGGTCAGCTCGAACCGATTACCCAGCAGTGCGCCAATACGCAGTTTTTTACTATGGCGTTGGCTTGATAAGATGGTTAAGTGCTCATCAGACAGTGATTGCCAATCTGGGGTTTCTTTACCTGGGATACGTACACCAAACCATTGTTCAGTAACGGCATTTCTGTCTTTTTGGCCTGCATAAGTCACTTCTTTTTGATGCACTTTGGCAAACTTAGCTAAAATCTCAGCCACTTGAGTAGTATTTAAGCCATCTTTACGAACATGGATCATATGATGCTCACCTTCGCCTGTTGGGCTAAAAGGCAGCATTTCTTTAACGATAAAGTCACTGTTCACTGTACGTAGATCTGCTGTGCAGTCAGGTTTACCTAATAAATAATGTAACGAAGTCATGTTTTTTCTCAAATGAACGTATGATGTAATTTCAGCTATATAACGCATTTACTAGCTAGTATCGTTAAGGTGACTAATCTGACTAATAACGTCAGTTATCAGTATTAATCTCGCACCATAAGGACGACTGATTCTACTGCAATACCTTCTTTTCGACCGGTAAAACCCAGTTTTTCGGTGGTGGTAGCTTTCACATTTATATTATCAACAGCTGTGTTTAGGTCGTCAGCAAGACATTGTCTAATCGCTTCGATGTGTGGCAACATTTTTGGCACTTGTGCGATAACAGTGACATCTAGGTTGCCGATTTTAAACTGCTTAGCTTGAGCCAAAGAAAAACAATGGCGTAATAATACTCTACTATCCGCACCTTCAAACTCAGCATCGGTATCAGGAAAGTGTTTACCTATATCCCCTAATGCCATGGCACCCAGAATGGCATCACTTACTGCATGTAGTACTACATCACCATCAGAGTGAGCAATTAAGCCTGTTTCGTATGGCACAGTAATACCACCAAGGATCAGCGGCTTATCGCCACCAAATTTATGTACATCAAAACCGTGACCAATGCGTATATTCAACATAATAATAACCGTTATTTTTGAGAATTTATGTGGGATAAAAACAGCGCTGCTAACTGCAAGTCATCAGGGTGAGTGACTTTAATATTGTCTGCGCGGCCAGTGACTAAACCTGGGTTAACACCTGCCCACTCCATGGCACTGGCTTCATCGGTAATTTGCACACCTTGCTTAAGTGCATCACTTAAGTGTTGCTGTAAGCTTTTACAGGGAAACAGTTGCGGCGTTAATGCATGCCAAAGGTGGTCACGAGATACTGTTTCACTAATAAGATTAGTTGAGTTGGTACTGCGCTTCATGGTGTCTCGCACCGGCATGGCTAAAATAGCCCCTTGAGGATATTCTGCGCGTGAACGGAGTAATTTATCTATATCAGCTTCTGTTAAGCATGGTCTAGCGGCATCGTGGACTAATGCCCAATTAGACTCAGTGGTTTCATTGTCAATCGACACTAAAGCACGCAATACTGAATCAGCACGTTCTTGACCACCTATAACCGTTTTAACTTTAGGATGACTAGCTTGAGATAAAGTCGCAAAAAAGGTGTCTTCTGGGTGCAGCGCTACGATAACTTGCTGGATTTGCTTATGAGTAATTAAGCTATCTAACGTGTGAGCCAAGATACTTTGCTCACCTAAAGTTAAATACTGCTTAGGAATAGTCGCCCCCATCCTTGCACCAATACCGGCAGCAGGGACAATCGCGATAACAGATTGATTCTCAACGTTCATAGGATGTTATTGACCAAAAGTAGCATTGTTTCGAGGGTTGTTGCCAACGACGCGATAAAAAGTTTCACCTTCTTTTACCATGCCTAACTCATTTCGAGCACGTTCTTCAATCGCTTCTGTGCCGCGTTTTAAATCAATAATTTCCGCTTTTAAAATTTGATTTCTAGCGATGAGTTTATCGTTACTGGCTTGTTGGCTGGCAATCTGTTTTTTCAGATTCATATATTGGGATAAATTATTTTCGCCCAGCCATAATCGATACTGTAATAAACCGACTAAGATCAAAAGTAATAGTAATAGGCTTTTCATAGGGCTAGTGTGGCGAAATTAATGATTAATACCACTATAGTACAACAAAAAAGGCCACCTAGTGGTGGCCTTTTTTTAGCTCAAGGAAAATTAACCTTGGCCTTTGACTTCTTTAAGACCGTTATACGGTGCTTTTGAACCTAATGCTTCTTCGATACGTAGCAGTTGGTTGTACTTGGCAACGCGATCAGAGCGGCTTAATGAACCGGTTTTGATTTGCCCTGCTGCAGTACCAACCGCTAAATCAGCAATGGTTGAATCTTCAGTTTCACCTGAGCGATGAGAGATAACAACAGTGAAGCCTGCATCTTTAGCCATTTTGATTGCTGCTAACGTTTCAGTTAACGAACCAATTTGGTTGAATTTAA
Organism: Shewanella sp. 10N.286.51.B8; assembly: GCF_041469325.1. Taxonomy (NCBI): domain Bacteria; kingdom Pseudomonadati; phylum Pseudomonadota; class Gammaproteobacteria; order Alteromonadales; family Shewanellaceae; genus Shewanella; species Shewanella sp. 10N.286.51.B8. The sequence continues at coordinate 241,032 of NZ_JBFRKG010000007.1, read as the reverse complement.
TTAAGATTGAGTTAGCAATACCGTTGTCGATACCACGCTTAAGAATCTTAGTGTTAGTTACGAATAAATCATCACCTACTAATTGGATTTTATCACCAAGAAGCTTAGTTTGATGTGCAAAACCATCCCAGTCAGATTCATCAAGACCGTCTTCGATAGATACGATTGGGTACTGTTCAGTCAAATCTTTAAGGAAGTAGTTAAACTCTTCAGAAGTGAATTTCTTGCCTTCACCTTTAAGATCGTAGATGTTGGCTTCTTTATCAAAGAACTCAGATGCAGCACAATCCATCGCTAAGGTAATGTCTTTACCTAGCTCGTAACCTGCGTTTGCAACAGCCACTTTGATTGCAGCAAGTGCAGCTTCGTTAGACTCAAGGTTTGGCGCGAAACCACCTTCATCACCAACAGCAGTCGAGTGGCCACCAGCTTTAAGAACTTTAGCAAGGCTATGGAATACTTCAGCGCCCATACGAAGGCCTTCACGGAAGTTAGCTGCGCCAACAGGCTGGATCATGAATTCTTGAATGTCTACTGAGTTATCAGCGTGCTCACCACCATTGATGATGTTCATCATTGGAAGAGGCATAGAGTAAACACCAGAAGTACCGTTTAGATCAGCAATGTGAGCGTATAAAGGTACTTTCTTAGAAACAGCAGCCGCTTTAGCAGCAGCAAGAGAAACAGCTAGGATAGCGTTTGCGCCAAACTTAGCTTTATTTTCTGTGCCATCTAAGTCAATCATGATTTGATCAAGCTCAGCTTGTGCTAGTGCATCTTTACCCTTTAACGCTTCAGCGATTGGGCCATTTACAGCTTCAACAGCTTTAAGAACACCTTTACCTAAGTAACGTGCTTTGTCGCCATCACGTAATTCAAGTGCTTCACGAGAACCTGTTGATGCACCCGATGGTGCAGCAGCCATACCGATAGAACCGTCAGCAAGGTGAACCTCAGCTTCTACCGTTGGGTTACCGCGTGAATCCATGATTTCACGACCAATGACGTTAATAATGTTAGCCATAATTGCCTCAATATATGTAAGTTAAATATTAAAATAGAAAATCAATACCAATAAACACCGACAATTTATTAATAATGGCGCAATTATTGGTATTTCACTTTCAGTTTGGTAATAAAAGGTCAACTGAAGCCATAGCATAGACCGATTATCGTTAAGCGGCAACTACCTAGGTCACATCTATTAATTAGCAGATAAAAAATTGACCAGATAAAAAAAAGCCACTGATATGATTATCAGTGGCTTTATTTTTAATTACTCAGCTTCACCTTTTTGATGAATCGCAGCAGCAGCAACAAAACCTTCAAATAATGGATGACCATCACGAGGTGTTGAAGTGAATTCAGGGTGGAATTGACCTGCTACAAACCAAGGGTGATTAGGAAGCTCAATCATTTCCACTAATTTGCGATCTGATGACAAACCACTAAATACCAGGCCAGCTTTTTCTAAGCGCTCAACATAGTTGTTGTTCACTTCAAAACGGTGACGATGACGTTCAACACAAGTAGTAGAGTTATATGCTGCAGCGGCTTTAGAACCTTCAGCTAAATGACATAACTGTGCGCCTAAACGCATAGTGCCACCTAAATCTGACGCTTCATGACGCAGCTCAACATTACCTTCTTCATTGATCCATTCTGTGATCAGACCAATGACTGGATGTTCTGTTTCTGGTTTAAACTCAGTTGAATGAGCCCCTTCAAGTTTAGCAACGTGTCGAGCAAACTCGATCAATGCCACTTGCATACCTAAACAAATACCAAAGTATGGAATGTTATTTTCACGGGCATATTGCGCCGCAAAGATTTTACCTTCAACACCACGCTCACCGAAGCCACCAGGAACCAAAATACCGTCTAAACCTTCTAGTACTTCAGCGCCTTTAGCTTCTACTGTTTGTGAATCAACATACTGAATATTCACTGTTAGGCGGTTTTTAAGGCCTGCATGCTTAAGTGCTTCATTCACAGACTTATAAGCATCTGGTAGTTCGATGTATTTACCCACCATACCAATGGTAATTTCACCATTTGGATTAGCTTCTTGATAAATAACATTTTCCCACTCAGACAAATCAGCATCATTACAATCGATACCAAAACGTTTAACCACTAACTCATCAAGACCTTGAGAGCGCAATAACGCTGGGATCTTATAAATACTGTCGACATCTTTTAATGAGATAACGGCTTTTTCTTCTACATTACAAAATAGCGAGATTTTCGCTTTTTCATTAGCAGGAATAGCACGGTCGCCACGACAAACTAATACGTCTGGCGCGATACCAATTGAACGCAATTCTTTAACAGAGTGTTGTGTTGGCTTAGTTTTAATTTCACCTGCAGCACCTAAGAACGGCACTAAGGTTAAATGCATGAATAATGTGCGATCACGTCCTAGCTCAGCACCTAATTGACGAATTGACTCTAAGAAAGGCAATGACTCGATATCGCCTACTGTGCCGCCAATTTCTACGATAGCAACATCGTGACCTTCGCCGCCTTCAAGTACTTTTTCTTTAATTGCATTAGTGATGTGCGGGATCACCTGAATGGTGGCACCTAAATAATCACCACGACGCTCTTTACGTAGCACTTGCTCGTAGATACGACCGGTAGTGAAGTTATTACGACGGTTCATCTTGGTTCGAATGAAACGCTCGTAATGACCTAAGTCTAAATCGGTTTCAGCACCATCTTCAGTAACGAATACTTCACCATGCTGAGTCGGGCTCATGGTGCCAGGGTCAACGTTAATGTATGGGTCAAGTTTCATAATGGTTACATTGAGGCCACGCGCCTCTAAAATTGCTGCTAATGAAGCTGCTGCAATGCCTTTACCTAGTGATGAAACAACGCCACCAGTAACGAAGATATACCTTGTAGTCATGCTGAACCTGAGAATGTGAGATTGAAAATAACGTGCTTGTAAGAAAGCACTAGGACGGGGCGACATTCTACCAAAATAGCGCGCTAACAACAAACAATAAACGCATAAAATTGATATTAAGCCAAAGTTAAATCATGGTCATAATTTAACCCTAATTTTCATAGCGTTGAATTCAATATCATCCTAATGTTTGCCAAGTGCGCAGATTAATCTTTACTAAGCTGCTGACTTTTCTCTGCCATTTTAACTTGATCCCAATAGCTATCGAGCTCTTCAAGTGAGTGCTGTTCAAACGCCTTGCCACTTTGTGCAGCATATTGCTCTACCCCTTTAAAGCGACGTTCAAACTTCTGATTAGCAAGCCTTAATGCCTGCTCTGGCTCAACCCCTAAGTGTCTTGCCATATTGGCAACAGCAAATAATAAGTCGCCCATTTCATCAACCACCTTGGGGTAATATTCGTCTTTATTGGCTTCTAAGTGCTGCGCCTCTGCCATGACCTCATCGATTTCTTCATGAACCTTTGCCACCACAGGGGCTAAATCAGCCCAATCAAAGCCCACCTTTGCAACCCGCTTTTGAATTTTTATCGCTCGGTTCAGTGCTGGCATTGCTACTGGAATGTCATCAAGTATCGAGTGTTGGCTTTTCGCGAGCCTTTCTTGCTGCTTAATTTCATCCCAAACAAGTTTGACTTGTTCAGCGCTAGTGCCAAGGTTGTCGCCGCTAAACACATGGGGATGTCTTCTGGTTAATTTGTCGCAAATTTTATTCACCACAGTGGCAAAATCAAATAAGCCTTGTTCTTTACCGAGCTGACAGTAAAACACCACCTGAAACAACAAATCACCCAGCTCATCTGGCAGCGAATCTAAATCAGCTTGCTCGATGGCATCGGCAACCTCATAAGCTTCTTCAAGGGTAAAAGGAACAATAGTCTCGAAGCTTTGCTGTTTATCCCAAGGGCAACCCGTTTCAGGATCCCGCAGTTTTTCCATAATTGTTAATAAAGGCTGCATAATATCGTTAGCTTGCTTTAGGGTATTTGCTGACATGGTCTATTTCTCAATGATATGGCCTAAACTGGCTGATAAGTTAAAATAAAGGTGACAAACCTTTCGATTTATCACCTTATCTTTTGACACTAAAGTGCGCCGTTGGGATTTAATACTATAATCGTCTGGCTTCGGTCACACCTTCAACTTGGCCTAATTTTGATAATATCCGTGACAAGCCATCGAGGTTATACAGTTCAAGTTCTAGCTCAACGGTAGCGGTTTGGTTTTTTTCATCAGAGGTTGAACTCATTGCCATTACATTGGACTTTTCAGCCGCCAGTACTGTGGTGACATCTCGCAGTAAACCACTGCGATCATGAGCTATCACCCGTACTTTAATCCGATAACCGCCAGAATAGTTTTCTCCCCACACCACTTCGACACTGCGCTCTGGATGGGCGCGCATTAGCTCTTTAACCTGTGAGCAGTCACTGCGGTGCACTGACACGCCGCGGCCCATGGTGATATAACCAAAAATTTCATCACCCGGTACAGGTTTACAGCAGCTGGCAATATGGCTTAATAAATTACCAACACCATTTACTTCTACCTGACCTTTGCCTTTACGGGCTGGTTTCGGATTCGAGCGTTTAATGAGCTCTTCAACAATCTCTTGTTCGGTCACTTCAGTTTTGCGTAAACTGGTTTCAATGTAATTCACCACTTGGTTTAAGCGTAAATCACCGCCACCAATAGCCGCTAACATGTCATCCATGGAGTTCATATTAAAGCGCTCAACCGCAACTTTGGCATCTTTTAAATGAAGTGAGACACGGTTAAGTTCAGCCTCAAGTAATTCTTTCCCTGCCACCATGTTTTTATCGCGGTCTTGCTGCTTGAACCAATGCTGAATTTTCGAGCGAGAGCGAGACGACTTGATGTAGCCTAAATTTGGATTTAACCAATCGCGCTTCGGATTAGGATGCTTTGAGGTAATGATTTCAATACGCTCACCGGTTTCAACTTGATAAGTAAAGGGCACAATACGGCCATCGACTTTGGCGCCAATACATTTATGGCCCACATGGGAATGAATGTAGTAAGCAAAATCGAGCACGGTGGAGCCTAATGGTAAATCAACCACTTCGCCATTAGGGGTAAACACATAGACTCTGTCCTCAAATACTTGGCTGCGGACTTCATCAACCAGGTTTCCGGTTTCAGCAACATCTTCTTGCCACAGCAAAATTTTACGTAGCCAATTAATTTTTTCTTCATAGCCACTTTGCTTGCCACCAGCAGAGCCTTCTTTGTACTTCCAATGGGCTGCGACCCCAAGTTCTGAGTCCTGATGCATCGCTTCAGTACGAATTTGAATCTCTACCGTTTTACCTTCAGGGCCAACGACCACGGTATGAATTGATTGGTAACCATTGGGTTTAGGGTTGGCCACATAATCATCAAACTCACGGGGAATATGATGCCAAAGGGTATGCACGACACCTAAAGCACCATAACAATCTTGGAGACGTTCTGTGACAATACGCACCGCGCGCACATCAAACAGCTCATCAAACTTCAAGTCTTTGCCTTTCATCTTACGCCAGATGCTATAGATGTGTTTCGGGCGGCCATAGACTTTCGCGCGAATTTGGTCATTATCCAGACGCTGTTGCAGCTGGGTAACAAACTTATCGATAAACACTTCTCTGTCGACACGTTTACCATCTAACTGTTTGGCAATATCTTTGTAAACTGTCGGGTGCAGGTAGCGAAACGAGATATCTTCTAATTCCCACTTTAATTGCCCAATTCCTAAACGGTTGGCAAGCGGGCCGTAGATATCGACCACTTCTCTTGCCAACAATACTCGGGTTTCTTCATCGGCATTTTTAACTTCACGAAGTAGCGCTACCCGCTCAGCAAGCTTAACCACTACCGCGCGTACATCTTCGACCATGGCCAATAACATTTTACGAATATTATCGATTTGCGGCTCGGCGGTTCGAGAGTCAGGACTGACTTTTAAGGCGCCAATAGCCTCCATGGTCACCACGCTTGCCACTAGCTTGCTTAAGCTAGCGCCATATTTTTCTTCAATTGTTTCAATTGATAAAATACCGGCATCATGAGCAATAAATAATAATGAAGCTTGTAAGGTCTCGATATCCATATTCAATGGCGCTAGAATTTCCACCATTTCACGGGCGCGCTCAAGCAAGGCCCGATGTACATCGGGAGATTTCGTTGGCAACATATCTAGATACAGGATCAGATCCCGTAACAATAGGGCTTCTTCGGCGTTATCGATATAACGCATAACCCATTCGTCGATATTAAAATCGGCTAGATTAAAATGTGCTTCTCGAACTGAGACCATAATTAACTTCCTTATTGGTACTGACTTTTACGCGTACAAATAACTGAATCTGTGTTGATGTGTTATTTACTCTAATGCTTTCATCTTGAGCATTCAGTTATTTATGTCAAATTAATATTAATCAATTTAAAAAATGTCATCTTCAAACAGTATTTCTGTTTGAGTTGGCAGTAAAAACAGTTGATTTTACTGGTTTGCCACGCCAGCGCAGCAAGTTATTTGATTTCAAACAATGCCATCGCTTCGATATGATGAGTTTGTGGAAACATATCCAACATGGTTAGTTTTTTAAGCTGATAGCCTTGTTCGATTAATACTTGGCTGTCTCTGGCTAAACTTGCCGGATTACATGACACATACACCACTTTTTTAGGCTTCATTTTAGATAACCATTGCAAACTTTCATACGCCCCCGCTCTGGCAGGATCGAGCAATAGTTTATCAATTTTACCCAGCCAAGAGGCTTGAGATAAATCCGCACTTAAATCAGCGTGAAAAAAACTCAGGTTGGTTAAGTTGTTATCAGCAGCATTTTGTTTCGCCTGCGTAACCATTTCAGGTACGCCTTCAACACCAATAACATCAGCGGCTTGGGTAGCAAGGGGCAAACTAAAATTACCTACCCCACAAAATAAATCCAAAATTCGTTCATCTTGTTGTGGATCTAGCCACTCGATGGCCTGTGCGACCATACGCTGGTTAATATCAGCATTGACCTGCACAAAATTTCCCGGGCTAAATCGACATTCGACTTGGCCGTTAGCTAACAAATATTTGGGTAATTCAATATGATCGTCACTGACTAGCGAACGCAGTTCGCCATCATTATCTTGCACTAACAACTGTATTTGATGCTCCAAAGCAAACGCTTTCAGGCGCTGCTCATCATCGGTTTTCAATGCTTTGGTGATTCTAAGTACTGCAAATATGCCATTTTCAGCTTCAGTGAGTTCAAGGTGACCGAGTGTCATTTTAGCTTGTAACTGATTAAGCACGTTTGAGAAGGGTTCAATCAATGCCGACAATGCTACAGCCAATACATCGCACTGCTTAATATCAACGATATTATTGCTATTGGCAGCTCGAAAGCCTAATTGTAAATGCTTCGTCTTTTTATCAAATAACGTAGCTAGCCGTGCGCGACGACGATAATGCCATTGCTCACCGGTTATCATTGAAGTCATGATCTTGTCATCAATATTGACCGCTAACTTACCCATTAAATTTTGTAGTGCATCTTGCTTATATTCACGCTGCGCATCAATGCTCATATGTTGTAAGTCGCAGCCACCACATTGCTGATAATGAGGGCATTGCGCCGCGACTCTTTTATCGGTTGCGATTTGAATTTTAAGCAGCTTAGCTTTAGCGTACTTTTTCTTTTGTTCAATTAATTGCGCGGTTACCGTTTCACCGGGCAGAGCCCCAGGAATAAATACCACTTTGCCGTCATGTTGAGCAATACCTGCACCGAGATGATCAAGTTGTGATACCGTTAAAGTCAACTTGGCCGACAGTTGTTTAGTTTTGTTTGGTTTTGCTTTAAAAAATTGTGCCATTTTGGCCTCAGGTATTGAATAAATGACTAGTCAAGACGGCTCTGTTTCTGGCAGTCTAGTCCTCATCATAGATAAAAAGTCTTTAGGAATAATGTCTTCACGATGAAAAATGCTAACAACATGACCAAATACAGTCTTCGCTCTTGGGTACTGGTACTTGCGTTAGCGCCAACGGTCATGGTGGGTATTCTACTTGGAAGTTACTTCACCATAAACCGTTTTTATGAACTCGAAGAGACCTTAATCAATCAAGGTAGAAGTATTGTCGAGCCTTTGGCCATTGCCAGCGAGTTCGGACTGGTCACTGAAGACAGAGAAGCCAGCAAACGTTTACTGGCAACATCGCAATTAAACAACTCTGCCCTTATTCACTCAATTGCTATTTTTGATGATGAAAATCAATTATTTGTAACATCTCACTACCATAAAGATTTTGAGAGTATGCGCTATACAGCAGCGTTAAAGTCTTTAATTTCGACTCAGTATGAAACCATCGACGACACCATGGTGATACGGGTGCCGATTATGTCTTATACCGGCGTTAATCAACAAACTAACCCGCAAGGGGTGACAATTTCGCCCGCCAACGGCCCAAGAAAAATTATCACCAATGCTGAAGGGCAACAAATATTGGGGTATATCTCAATATTACTCAATAAAGAAAATGCCTTACTTGAGCAACACCGTGCCGCCATTGCCGCATTTGTCATTGTATTAATTGGGGTGCAGCTGAATCTGTTTTTCACATTCCGTTTGGTTAAGCATGTTAACTACCCCATTACTGAAATGGTAAGAGTAGTAGCAAAAATTCGTGAAGGTAAGTTAGACACCCGTCTTGATGGACAATTAATCGGCGAGCTAGATTTACTTAAGCGCGGCATTAATGCCATGGCTAGTTCATTGTCAGAATATCACGATGAAATGCAGCAAAACATTGACCAAGCGACCTCTGATTTACGGGAAACCCTTGAACAAATTGAAATCCAAAACGTCGAGCTTGATTTAGCCAAAAAGCGCGCCCTTGAAGCCAGTCGCATTAAATCAGAGTTCTTAGCAAATATGTCCCATGAATTAAGAACACCACTAAACGGTGTGATTGGATTTTCTCGGCAGTTAATTAAAACGCCGCTGCACTCAAGTCAGTTAGATTACATAAAAACCATTGAACGAAGCGCCAGTAACTTACTGGGGATCATTAATGACATTCTGGATTTCTCCAAATTAGAAGCCGGTAAAATGGTCTTAGAGAAAATGCCATTCGCCCTGCGGGAAACCATTTCTGAAACCGTCAGCATTGTGGCCGGCAGCGCTCAAGAAAAAAACATCGAACTGATTATTGATATTGACGACAACGTGCCTGAAAGTGTCAGCGGTGATGCGATGCGGGTTGCACAAATCATGACGAACCTATTGGGCAATGCGATTAAGTTTACCGATCAAGGTAGCGTTATTTTGAAAATTCATCTTGTAGGCCAAAAAGATGAAAATATCACCCTGCGCTGTGAAGTAATTGATACCGGTATTGGTATTGATGAAAGTCAGCAAGAATATCTGTTCCAGGCCTTTGGCCAAGCAGACTCGTCTATTTCACGCCGCTTTGGTGGTACCGGCTTGGGCTTAGTGATCACCAAACGTTTGATTAACCAAATGGGCGGCCAAATTGGCTTTACCTCAATTCCAAATCAAGGCTCAACATTTTGGTTCATGCTGCCATTGGAATTAAGCCAGTTTCATATTGGTGAAGTGCTGCATTTGGACTCTTTACGTAATAAAACCCTGTTGTTATTTGAATCAAGAGAGCTAAGCCGCGATATGCTCAATCGCCGCTTTGAAGCGTGGGGGCTACATTTAACCACTGTTGGCCAAATTAGCCATTTAGAGTCAACGCTTTCATCAAGCAAAGTGCATTACGATTATATTCTGCTTAACTGCCATGGCTTTAGTGATAAAGAGCAGTTATTAAGCTGTTTAAGCATGGCGAGGGAAAAGACCTCATGTTTAGTCTTGCTTCATGATTGCATCGAGCAGCAAAAAATATTAAACCAAGCATTGAGGCCTAATAGCGATATTTTACTCAGTATGCCAGTGAGTGACTACGAGTTGGCTAACCACTTAATTCATCCACCCACTCAAACAGCGCTATTAACCGAGTCACTACCCGCGACTGTGTATGAGCGCAAGAATTTGAGCGTACTTGCTGTTGATGACAACCTTGCTAACTTAAAGCTAATCGATACCCTACTGAAAGAGTTGGTGGTTAATGTCATCTCTGTCAATAACGGTGATGAAGCCGTGAGCTATGCCCAAAAACAAGCCTTCGATGTTATCTTTATGGACATTCAAATGCCCGGCACTGATGGGGTTACAGCAACCAAACTTATCCGCCAAGACTCACTTAACCGCAATACACCTATTATTGCGGTAACAGCCCACGCTATCGCTGAAGAGCGAGAATTAATTTTAGGTAGCGGCATGGACGGTTATCTGCCAAAACCCATTGATGAAGCGGCATTAAAAGGGGTGATTGATCGCTGGATAAATAAACCTAAATTTACCCACTTTGATATGCATACCCTTAATTGGGAGCTGTGCTTAGCACAAACCAATCAAAAACCGGATTTAGCATTAGAGATGCTGCAAATGTTGGTGGACTCACTGCCTGAAAGTGTCAGCGACATAGAAACGGCATTAAAAAGCAGCAATAGTTCGCTTATGCTGCAAACCGTGCATAAACTTCATGGAGCGAGTTGTTATTGTGGGGTGCCCAACACCCAAAAACTTTGCCAAGAATTAGAGTCTGCGTTAAAGCACAAAACCAACATCGAAGACTTAGAACCTGAAATACTTGAGTTACTTGACGAGCTAACTAAGGTAGAATCAGCAGCAAATCAAGTGATATCACAGTTATCAGCGGATGTTCCCTATGAGCAATAAACCCGGTTTTTTTAAGCGTTTAAAAGCGCTGTCATTACCTCAAAAGCAACTTTTTGCGACCGCGCTATGTCAGCGCATGCTGCCCAATTACGCCCTTTTCTCCGAAGTGTGTGAGTTTGGCGAGCCTAAAGTATTAAGCACAGTATTGGATTTACTTTGGCAATCACAATACGATAAAAAGCTTAAGTTTAATTACGATATTCACTTACAGCGTTTAGATGAAAATACCCCTGAGCCTGCAGATTTTGAAGCCTACGGTGTTTATCCTGCAATGGATGCTGCTGTAGCGTTATCGACTTTACTCGGTGGCATACAAGCTAAAATCGAAGAAGATATTACCAACGTCAGTAAATTATCATCAAGTACAGTGGCCAACTATATTGAAGCCATTAGCATTGAAGAACTTGAAGACGTCATGAATGAAGATGTTGTAGAAGAGTTCGTATTTAACCATCCTGTAATGCAAGAAGAGAAGCACTTACAAGGAATGTTATTAGATGTGATTGAAGAAACAACAAAAATCACACCTGAATTCATTAAGGAATTACGCAAAGAAATCATTGATGCTGGCGTGTCTAATATCGGCATCAGTCTGCAGCAATGATACTTTTAAAGTAGCAATAGCACTCTTTAAGTAGCAATAGCACTCTTTAATAAGGGCCTGTCATCATGCCCTTATTAAAGATACCGCTAACAGATAGCTTTATACTCTAATGCCAACCTGATGGGCAACATTTACATCCTCCTTGTCGTATCAGATCTATGCAGTTTTTCTTATCTTAGTTTAATTTAAAAACTTAACTTATTTGAATAGCTTAGATTCATCTCATACCTTACCTTTATCTAATATCTTATTGGCGCCATTAAAGTAAGATATCCAACGCCCACATTATTGATATGTCATTCAAGGCCCTAAAAAGGAATCAAGCTTGCCTAGTATCCTAACCCCACTTATCGCTGTTTTTGGCATCATGGTTATTGGCTTTAGTGTCCAGAAACTTAAATTACTCCCCCAAGATAGTGACTCGGCGCTAAATAAATACGTCTACTATATCGCCTTCCCTGCTATTTTATTTATTGCACTGGCCGAAACTGACATTAACGATATTCTGCAATGGGGATTTATATTCGCCTTTGGCCTCGCTATGGCGGGCACATATTGTATTACAGTGATCATCTCAACCCTTGCAGACAATAAACAGCCCGCGCTAGCTGCAATTAGAGGCCTAAACACCAGTTTTGGTAATACCGCCTTTATTGGGATCCCTTTAATGATGAGCTTGTATCCTGATAACAATCAAGCCATCGCCACCGCAGCCATTGCCAGTCTACTGTCCATTATCATGTTCGCATTTGCACTGGTGAGCATGGAACTTGCGGTGAATAAAACCCAACAACGTCATCCTATTATGATTATGCTCAACGCATTAATCACCAACCCCATCGTTATTGGTTGCGCCCTAGGGGTATTGGTATCAGCGCTCAAAATAAACCTACCTGACAGTATCAGCATGATGTTTCGGTTAATCGGAAACACCTCTAGCCCCTGCGCCTTATTTGCCATTGGCATGGTGTTAGCTAAAGCCATGCATCGCGGCGCAAAAGCTGGGCCTAAAAAACATAATATCGCCCTTGAAATGAGCTTGCTGAATAGTTTAAAACTCATTGTCCAGCCGTTACTTGCCTATGTTTTATTAAGCTATTTTAAGGTGGAGTCTGAGCTAGTTTTTATGGGCGTCATTCTGGCGGCACTGCCGACAGCAGCAAGTGTTTACTTACTGGCACAGCGTTACCAAATCTATGCCTTATCAAGTGCCAAGTGCATATTGATCAGCACTACAGCCACCTTTATTAGTTTGCCCATTATTGAAAAAATCTTAAGCGCCTTGGTTTAATCCTCGTATAAAAAATCAGCACCATTTTTTTATACAGCACTTTACTGTATATAAAAACAGTGTAAACTGTATGCAGATACAGTGGTTTGATGGTTATTCACACAAGGATTGATTATGCTGTGCCAATTAAGCATTAATAATTTCGCAATTGTACGTTTTCTAGAACTCGACTTTAAAGCTGGCATGACCAGCATTACTGGTGAGACCGGTGCTGGTAAATCCATTGCTATTGATGCCCTGGGCTTATGCCTTGGTAATCGCTCAGATGCCAATAGCGTTAGACCAGGTGCAACCAAAGCCGAAGTGAGTGCCCGCTTTAGCTTAGATGATGTGCCATTTGCTAAGCGCTGGCTAGAGGACAATGACCTTGATGTCGAAGACGAATGTATCTTAAGAAGAACAATTAATGCCGATGGCCGCTCACGTGCCTATATAAATGGTAATCCAGTTCCGTTAGCCCAGCTTAAATCTCTAGGGCAATTATTTGTCGGTATTCACGGCCAACACGCGCATCATGCAATGTTAAAAAGCGAGCATCAACTGACCCTTCTTGATAGCTACGCCAACCATAAATTATTGCTTGACGGGGTAAGCAAAAGCTATCAACGCTGTAAGTTAATCGAAAATGAACTGAAACAATTACAACAAAATCAGCAAGAGCGTATAGCCAGAAAACAGCTAGTGCAATATCAAGTTGAAGAGCTTGATGAGTTTGATCTTAAAGCCGGTGAATTTATTGAGATTGAGCAAGAGCATAAACGCCTTGCTAACGGCACAGAGTTAATTGATACCTGCCAATCCAGCCTGCAATTACTGTGTGATGACGATGAAGCCAATATTGAATCTTTACTTAATCGGGTCGTGGGCTTAGCTGAGAACCTAACTGAGTTTGACCCACAACTAAGTAATATTGCTCAAATGCTCAATGAAGCGTTAATTCAAGTGCAGGAAAGCAGCAGCGAAGTTCAGGACTATTTAAGCCGAATAGAACTCGATCCTGAACACTTTGCTTACCTTGAGCAGCGCATTTCAAAGGCGATGCAATTATCAAGAAAACACCATGTGAGCTCTGAGCAACTGTTTGAGCATCACCAAGCTTTAAAAGCTGAACTTAGCGAGCTTAATAACGATGCCACAAGGCTTGATGAAATTCAGCAGCAAGTAGATGAAAGCAAAAAAGCTTACGTAATTAGCGCCCAAAAACTCAGCCATAGCCGTAACCGCTATGCTAAAGAGCTTAATAAGTTAGTCACCCAATCGATTCAAGAGTTAAATATGCCCAAAGGCAGATTCTGCATTGAGGTGAATTTTAACCCAGAACTACAATCAGTTTCTGGTTGTGATCAAGTTGAATTCTTGGTTACCACCAACCCCGGTCAACCGATGCAGCCCATTGCCAAAGTAGCTTCTGGTGGCGAATTGTCACGTATTGGGCTTGGTATTCAGGTTATCACCGCTAAAAAGGTATCAACACCAACCTTGATATTCGATGAAGTGGATGTAGGTATTTCAGGACCTACTGCAGCAGTTGTGGGAAGAATGCTACGCAGCTTAGGTCAATCAACTCAGGTGCTCTGTGTGACGCATTTACCGCAAGTTGCAGGTAATGGTCACCAACATATGCTAGTGAATAAATTCACCAAAAGTGGCGGCACTGAGACGAATATGAAGTCATTGGATAAACAAGAGCGAGTCAATGAGCTAGCAAGACTACTCGCGGGTGATGTGATAACTGAAAATACCTTAGCGAATGCTAGAGAGCTATTGCAATAATCTTGCAGCTTTAAGCATCATCCATTAATCATCGCCCATTAAAAAGCCCACTATGAAGTGGGCTTAACGTTTAATGGGATTAGCTTTAAAGAGATTAAAGTATCATTGGTTAAATATAATAAGCCAACAACTGTAAACAAATTAACGAGAAAATCCCCGCTAATACATCATCAATCATGATCCCAAAACCGCCATGCACTTTAGCGTCGAGCCAACGAATTGGCCACGGTTTTAAAATATCGAAAAAACGAAATAACGCAAAACCAACCACTAACCAAATTACCCCAGCAGGGGCGGCAATCATGGTGATCATTAAGCCTGCGACTTCATCCCACACAATTGCGCCATGATCATGAACGCCCATATCTTTAGCGGCTTTATCACAAATATAAATACCAACAAGGCAGCTAATTAGCGTGATAAAAATAAAAGCCGATAGGCTTAAAAAGCTCATCAAGTACACAATCGGCACTGCGGCAAGGGTACCAAAGGTGCCCGGGGCTTTGGCGGCTAAACCACTGCCAAAACCTAATGCTAAAAAGTGTACAGGGTTTGTTAAGGTTAATTTCTTAACGGCTGGATCGGTTGAAATAAACTTCATTAGAAATGCTCAAAACTATTTTTTTCTAGCTCAAAAGGTTTGCCATCAGCCACTAAGCGTAACTTTTCGCCGGCACAAATTTGACCTACTTTAATAAATTTAACCCCAGCGTGGATCAGTGCAATATCCAAAGCGCCACGTTGAGATTCTGGTACAGTAAACATCAACTCATAATCTTCGCCACCAGTTAACGCATAACTAGTTGCTTCATTAGGGCTCAATGATGCTTGTAATGATTCCGATAGCGGTAATTCATTCACATCAATAATCGCACCCACATTAGATGCCTTTAAAACGTGCTGAATATCAGAAAATAAACCGTCAGATAAATCAATGGCACTGGTTGCTAAAGAGCGTAGCGCTTGACCCGCTAGTATTCTAGGCGTTGGATGATAGTGACGGTTAATTAAAAATTCTTTATGTTGATGTGCGACTTCTTTTTTGCCCAACAGGATATCAAGCCCAAGGGCAGAGTCACCCAAAGTGCCAGTAACATACACCCAGTCACCAACTTTCGCGCCACTACGGGTTAATGCTTTACCGGTTGGCACTTGACCATGAATAGTAATATTGATGCAGCGAGGCCCGCGGGTGGTATCACCACCGATCAGACTAACACTGTAATATTCAGCCGCTTCAAATAGCCCTTGGCTAAATTGCGCTAACCACTCATTATCAACATCTGGCAAGGTTAGCGCTAACGTCATCCACGCCGGATCTGCGCCCATGGCAGCAAGATCGGATAAATTTACCGCTACAGATTTATAGCCAAGCTCATAAGCTGGCATTGTCGGTAAAAAATGGACATTCTCGACTAGGGTGTCGCAAGATATGGCAATAGATGTGTTTTCCGCCGGTTGGACTAATGCACAGTCATCGCCAATGCCTAAATGCACATCTCGACGTTGCTGACCTTTATCACGGAAAAATTGTTCGATAAGTTGGAATTCTTTCACGATATAATCTGGTGCGGATAACCGCCCACCTATTATTTTGTAGAAAAAAGCGTTACATACAAAAACGGTATCCGAAGATACCGTTTTCATTCATTACTTACGAGTAACAAGCTTATCTAGCATACCATTGACAAACTTATGACTATCGTCAGCACCAAACGCTTTCGCTAATTCGATACCTTCGTTAATGGCCACTTTATATGGCACATCTTTACGATAAGTTAATTCATAAGCTGCTAAACGCACAATGGCTTTCTCAACGGGTGATACATCTTCAATATCACGATCTAAATGAGGCTTTAGCAGATCATCAAGTTGAGTTGCTTTCGTGGCTACACCTGATAGCAATTCACGAAAATAAGCTACATCAACACCGTTAATGTTTTGTTCAGTTAAAAATTCATGTTCAACATCAGCAACATTGTTCTTGCTTAACTGCCATGAATAAATAGCTTGAACAGCTAAACGGCGTGCCTTGCGGCGCTCTGAAGGCTTCATTACTTTTCCTACTACTATACTAACTGTTGTTCTAATTCTTGCAGAACGTTAACCATTTCTAGTAAACCAAGTGCAGCTTCAGTGCCCTTGTTACCAGCTTTAGTACCAGAGCGTTCAATTGCTTGCTCGATGGTATCAGTGGTTAAAACGCCAAATGAAACTGGGATATCATACTCTAAAGCGACTTGAGCAAGACCCTTGTTACATTCACCAGCAACTAAATCAAAATGCGGAGTACCACCACGAATTACTGCACCAAGTGCAACAATACCGTCAAACTTTCCACTAGCAGCAATTCGACGTGCAGCAAGTGGTAATTCAACAGCGCCAGGAACACGAACAACAGTAATGTTGTCGTCATTTACCTGACCTAAACGTTTTAGTGTGTCTAATGCGCCATCAAGCAGACTCTCAACAAGAAAACTATTGAAACGCGATACTACGATCGCCACTTTGGCATTTTTTGCTTCGATATTACCTTCAACTACGATCATTATCTTACCTAAATTAGCTAAAGCACCCGGCTCTGGGCAAAAGTGGCGGTATAATACCACAGCCAAATGCCCTGAGTCCTGTGCAATTATTGATAAATGTTAACTTCACTAAGTTAGTGAATTATTCTGCAATATAATCAGTTACTTCTAAACCGAACCCTGATAGAGAGTGATAACGCTTGGGTGAACTTAATAAACGCATTTTGCTCACACCTAAATTTGAAAGAATTTGCGAGCCAACACCGACTTGGCGCGAGGTTCCTTGCCATTTAGCAGCTGTAGGCGCTTGACCGTTATCTTCCGCTTCAAAGGCTTTGACCTTGGCGAGCATGTCACTTGAATGCTCGTGATTCGCCAACAGTACTAATACACCACCATCTGATGCAATACGCTCCATGGCGTTTTCAAGTGGCCAGCTACGTTTTTGATCGCGTTCAGAGTGGAATAAGTCATTAAAGGTATTTTGTAAATGTACCCGTACTAGGCAGTTTTCTTCAACGTCACCTTTCAATAAGGCATAGTGTAGCTGATTATCGATGGTGTCTCTGAAAGTCACCATATTGAACTCACCAAAACGCGTTGGCAATTTACATTCAGCTTCACGCACAACCGTGGTTTCTTTGGTGTTGCGGTATTCAATTAAATCGGCAATGGTGCCCATTTTAATACCGTGCTTTTCACTAAAGATTTCAAGATCTGGACAACGGGCCATAGTGCCATCATCATTAAGAATTTCAACTATCACGCCAGATGGCTCGCAGCCTGCAAGACGGGCTAAATCACAACCCGCTTCTGTGTGACCGGCGCGAATTAACACCCCGCCATCTTGTGCCATAAGTGGAAAAATATGACCAGGCTGAACTAAATCTGATGCTTTAGCATCTTTAGCAACAGCCGCTTGAACGGTTACAGCGCGATCATGGGCTGAAATGCCCGTTGTGACCCCCGTTGCCGCTTCAATGGAAACGGTAAAATTTGTTGAGAACTGAGCATTATTGTTGGTAACCATTAACGGCAAGTTCAGTTGCTGGCAACGCTCTTTAGTCATGGTTTGGCAAATCAGTCCACGGCCAAAGGTCGCCATAAAATTAATGGCCTCTGGCGTCACCTTATCGGCCGCCATGATAAGATCACCTTCGTTCTCTCTGTCTTCATCGTCCATCAAGATAACCATCTTACCTTGACGAATGTCTTCGATGATCTCTTCTATACTATGTAATGCCATTGCTAAGACCTTTATATTGTTTTGTCTATATCAGCGATATAGAGTAAATATGCTCCGGTAATAATATTTACCAGTAATAATCAGTTATCGCATAAATCCAGCACTTGCCAACAATTCCATTGTGACACCACTTTCAGTGGCTGGCTTTTGTTCTACTTTCATTAAGCGTTCAAGATAACGTGCAATAAGGTCAACTTCGATGTTGACGCTATGACCCGCTTGTAAAGCTAATAAGGTGGTTTCAGCTGCAGTGTGAGGCACTATGGTTAATCTGAATCTGTGCTGATCAACTTCATTTACCGTTAAGCTAACGCCATCAATGGTGATCGAACCTTTATGAGCAATATAACGAGATAACTCAGCGGGAGCTGCCAGCCAAAACTCAATGGCTTGGCCACGCACAAGGCGCTGCTCCACTGTGGCAATACCATCCACATGACCGCTAACCATATGGCCGCCTAATCGGGTCGTTGGGGTCACCGCTTTTTCAAGGTTTACTTTTTGACCGACGTTATATTTAGCAAATCCGGTTAAGGCAACGGTTTCAGCAGAAATATCTGCAACATAACCATCTGCTAAACATTGTACTACGGTTAAACACACCCCATTAGTGGCAATACTGTCACCCAGTTTTACATCGGTTAAGTCGAGCTTGCCACTGGCTACAGTCAAACGAATATCATCGCCTTTACGCTCAACTTTTCTTAATGTACCTAGTGCTTCAATAATCCCAGTAAACATATTTACTCACTTGTTATCTTTTGGGCCACGCTTAGCATCGACCGATAGACAAAATTGCATTAGTTAATTCGCTGGCGAATTAAGCTTTAAAATCAGTCGTTGGTCTGTACCAATTCTGCGACAATCCGTTAATTGTACATCAGGAATCTGATCCATAGTTTGATAGTCGTCTAATTGCATCAAATTGCGTCCATGACTGCCTAATATTTTCATTGCTTGGTACAAATAAAGTGTATCAGCTAATTTACTTTGAATAACACTACCAGCAACGCTGGCACCAGCCTCGACTAATACTGAGTTACAATGCTGGCCTAAGTGTGTAAATAAAGCATGCAAATCAACTCGTCCATCGTTATTAGCCGCTATTGTGATAAAGCTAACATGGGACTTAAAATCTTGTTTTACTTCTGCTGGATAGTCGACACAAGACACCAGCAAAATCGGCGTTTCAATAGTAAACATTTTATAGTCGGCAGTCAGCCTTGCTTTACTATCAAGCACCACTCTTAAAGGCTGTTGAAGGTCAGACTCAGCAAGGCTGTTTTGTACACTAGCCAATTGCTCGTAGCGCACATTCAAAGAGGGGTCGTCAGCTAACACAGTTTCAACGCCAGTCACTAGCGCGCAATGACGGGCGCGCAGCTTTTGCACATCGGCTCTGGCTTCGGGGCCGGTTATCCACTTTGATACCCCATTCGATAGCGCGGTTTTACCATCCAAACTGGCTGCCAGCTTAATGGTGATTTCAGGTAATCCCGTAGTCATGCGTTTCATAAAGCCGATATTAAGTTGGCTTGCCGCAGCTGTTAGCAAACCCACATCAACTTTAATACCTGCCGCTTCAAGCATGCTAACGCCATTACCCGCCACTTGCGGATTCGCATCCATTTGCGCAATCACCACTCGCTTCACTTTGGCTGCAATTAATGCCTTAGCACATGGCGGGGTTTTGCCATAATGACTGCAGGGTTCAAGGGTGACATAGGCTGTAGCTTGAGGGAGTAGCTGTTGTAATTGTCGATTTTCGACATCTTTTAAGGCGTGAATTTCGGCGTGGGGGCCACCCGCTTTAATATGATAGCCTTGACCAATGATCTCGCCATTGGCGACAATCACACAACCCACATTAGGATTTGGACGTGTGGTATAACGGCCTTTTTCAGCTAATGAAATAGCAAGGCTCATCATTTCAATATCACATTTTGACCACTGAGACATAAAGACCTTCTAGAAACTAAAAAGCAGTCATTAAAATTCAGAACTGCTAAATAAGGTTAATCATTGGCAAGAATACAAAGTGCCAATACCAACAAATGTAAGACTGCAATTAATTAAAGACGGCAATAAAAATAAGCTAGATTATTTTTGCAGCTTGGCGATGGCTTCACCGAATTGGGAAACATCTTCAAAGGCGCGATAAACTGAAGCAAAACGGATATAGGCAACTTTATCTAGGATCATCAATTGATCCATCATCAAATTACCAATCATGGCCGAATCAATTTCACGCTCACCTGTTGCTCTAAGAGTGGACTTAATCTTACTTAACGCTTGCTCAATTTGATCGATTGAAACTGGGCGTTTTTCAACAGCCCGAAGCATGCCGCCACGCAGCTTATCTTCATCAAATGGTTGGCGAGTGCCATCTTGCTTGATCACCCGCGGCATGACTAATTCGGCGCCTTCAAAAGTGGTGAAGCGTTCATGACACTCAGTACATTCCCGGCGACGGCGCACTTGATGGCCTTCAGCCACGAGTCTTGAATCAATAACTTTCGTATCTGTCGCGCTACAAAATGGGCAATGCATATCCGCTCCTGAAATAAAAAACAAAATGGCCGTAAGCACTGAGTACTTACGACCATTGAAGTTTATCCTATTTACTTTACAAGGTTAACCTTATCGAAAAGATTATCCGCGTTAGTTAAATAGATCATTGTTTATGTTAATCAATCTCGGTTGACATTAACCGTAAACTGGGAACTTAGCGCATAATTCAAGCACTTGGTTTTTAACGCGCTCAATAGTAGCTTCGTTAGTGATGTCATCTAACACATCACACATCCAGTTAGTTAACTCTACAGATTCAGTTTCAGTGAAACCGCGGCGGGTAATAGCAGGAGAGCCAATACGTAAACCAGACGTCACAAACGGTGAACGTGGATCATTTGGTACTGAGTTTTTGTTAACTGTGATATTTGCATGACCTAGCGCAGCATCTGCGTCTTTACCAGTGATATCCTTGTTGATTAAATCAAGTAAGAATAAATGGTTATCGGTGCCACCAGAAACAACATTGTAGCCACGCTCAATGAAGGTTTTCGCCATCACTTTCGCATTAGCAACCACTTGCTCTTGATAAGTGGTAAATTCAGGGTCTAATGCTTCTTTAAATGCTACCGCTTTGGCTGCAATAACGTGCATTAATGGGCCACCTTGGCCACCAGGGAATACTGCAGAGTTTAGTTTTTTATAGATAGCTTCATCGTTAATGGCAGATAAAATCAAACCACCACGAGGGCCCGCTAGGGTTTTATGGGTAGTGGTTGTCACAACGTGTGCGTGTGGTAGCGGATTCGGGTAGATACCCGCAGCCACAAGACCGGCAACGTGCGCCATATCAACAAATAAGTAAGCACCTACTTTATCAGCGATTTCGCGGAATTTGCCCCAATCTATGATCCCAGAGTAAGCAGAAAAACCAGCAATGATCATTTTGGGTTTATGCTCAACGGCTAAACGCTCAACTTCTGCGTAGTCAATTTTACCTGTTACTTCATCAATGCCGTACTGTACCGCATTGTATAACTTGCCAGAAAAGCTAACGTGAGAACCATGAGTCAAGTGACCACCATGGGCTAAACTCATACCTAAAACAGTATCACCGCCTTGAAGCAGTGCCATGAAAACAGCTGAGTTTGCTTGAGAACCAGAATGTGGTTGTACGTTAGCGTATGTAGCGCCGAATAATTCTTTTGCACGAGAAATAGCTAACTCTTCTGCAATATCCACATGCTCACAACCACCGTAATAACGCTTACCAGGGTAACCTTCTGCATACTTGTTAGTTAGCTGTGAACCTTGAGCTTCAAGAACACGTGGGCTGGTATAGTTTTCTGATGCGATTAATTCAATGTGCTCTTCTTGGCGACGAGTCTCATCTTCAATTGCTGCAAATAGTTGTGGATCATAATCTGCGATATTCATAGCTTTCTTTAGCATTGCTCACTCCAGCTGTTAATTCTTATAGTAGGGTTGCGCGGTATGATACAGCGCAATTGATCACAATCCCAGCATTTGAAACATGAAATTACTTGCAATTCATTATGAGTACCATTTGCCATCTATAAATTTTCAGCTGCAGCAGCTTTCAGTAATTGTATTTCATAGAAAAATCCAAATTAACTCTTAGTTTCATAACCTTGTGACAATTTTAAGAAAACTCTTTTCTAAAATATTAATCAGCAAAATATTTAAGCTCTACAGCTCAATTTATCACAAAAACTAGATAGTCTAATCTATGATACAGGCAATGATTTATCGGCTAATATTGATAAGTAAAGTGAATACTACTGCGACTTTCTGTTTCATCATTTCGATTGGCAATGGCCAAGTTTTCAATTCCGGTTAATGTGCCACTTCGATCGATACGTTCATGGTGAATACTGATACTCATAGTATTCGTTAAAGGAACATCGAGATAAACTTCATACCTATCACGTGCATCTTTAAAATCTAGGTCACTGACGTTTGGATTCCAATCACTGCTTCGATTAAACTCATTATCATCTATAGAGTCCCAGCGTTGACTTTGAAACTTAACCCCGAGCAACAATTCTTTATAATTCGCCTCTAGTGCTAATTTGGCTGTATGGCCTAAAGCATATCCATAGCCACCTTCCCAAAGCACCGATTTTGTCCCCCAAAAATGGCCTCCATTTTGGCGATAATCTTTTGTTGCAAAGGGTTTCACCATACTAAAATCACCAAACAGGTCGCCTCTGATACTTATCGAAACATCATCAACAAACCATTGCGTTCCAGCAGATACACCAATCACATTGATTGCTGCGTAAAAATCTTCCTCTTCATCTTGACCCAGACTGCTATATTCCAGCCCCATGGATGGGCCAATAAACCAAGTCTGGCGTCTATTTTCAGAATCTAATATGGTATTAACATCGCTCGTCCAGCCACCTAAAAAAATCGAAGAATCCATTTGCCAATCTTCAATTCCTTCGTTAGAAATCCCCAGTTCCATGTTTAAATCGACCTGGCTAGGTGTCGCAGATAAAGCATCATATTTACCTTGAACACTATCAATACTCGCCTCTAATCCCAATATTAAAGAAGTAGTAGAAATATCAGCCTGCTTTTTGCTGGAGTACATTGCACCTGTATAGATGTTGAACATATCCTTGGCGTATGTTCGATTAAACCGTTGTGGGTTATCATAACCAAACCAACCTTTAATGGTTTTAGCCGGATTAAAAACACTACTAAAAGCCGTTGGGACCCAACCTTGTTTTGAATCTAACATTTCAGATATTTGAAATAAGCTTTCACCCAATACTGCACCACCAAATGTTGTAACGATTTGATCATTCACACTTACCACTTCTTTATATTCAGCAAAGACTTCCCAGACTGCCGATGCTATAAAATTACCCGCCAAAGATTCATAATAATTAAAGTTATAATTACGGAACGCTTGATAATACAGTGCACCAGCATAGGTATGCCCCCAATTCATGCCTACCTTGTTGTCATCAAGTTTCCAAGCATCAGTTGTCACAATTCTATCTGCAAAATATTGCCCTGCATTGCCTTCAATTTCGTAATCAAAATCTCCTTCCATACTTTCTTCACTGGTCAGGTAAAGTACCTCGCCAATGACTAATACCGTAGAAATTTCAGTTAATGCTCCCCACCAGTCTTTATCTATTAGCTCAGTATCTGTGATAAGAGTTTCACCTTCTTGTAAATCAGGCCCACTAATACTTCTAATGTCTTTTCCTGCAGTGATAGAGCTTATGACTAAACCTGATGGCTCATATTTAAGTTGATTAACTTCATTTGAATATGATTGATTTACTGCTGCTGAATAAAAGGATTTAACTGAACTTTCATCTTTGCTGCTAATGGTGAAAACAGCGGTTGGTTGGTCTTTTTCAATGAATAAAGACCTGTATTCTTTTGCTTGGTGTTCTTGGGCATTAACTTGACTACACAAGCAGAATATTGAAACAGAAAACAACGAATTACACAGTAATATTCTCTTTAAAGCCTTCCTTTGTATCGTGCTCACTTTAATCCCTTAACATATTTTGAAAAATTAACCTGATATCACCAACAATCAGTGATTGTCCCTCTTTCTATCCACAAATCGGGTTGTTACAACTATGTTGTAGACGATTATTACTTTATTCGGTTGTTTTTGTTAAGTAGTTTTTTGACGTATCGGTGTGGAATAAACCTTCAATGACAAAAGTTCGATTTTCAGTTACGGCGAGATTGAAGTAGAATTAATTAAATTTCCTAGTCCGAATCTTAGTCAAAGAGATATAAATATGGCTCAGTTTGTATATAGCATGCTTAGAGTGGGCAAGATTGTTCCACCTAAAAAACAAATCCTTAAAGATATTTCCCTTAGTTTTTTTCCTGGCGCCAAGATTGGTGTACTGGGTTTAAACGGTTCAGGTAAATCTACTCTGCTTAGAATCATGGCAGGGTTAGATACTGAAATCGAAGGTGAAGCTCGCCCGATGCAAGATTTAAAAATCGGCTACCTTCCTCAAGAACCTAAGCTGGATGAATCTCAAACCGTCCGTGAGGCTATCGAAGAAGCCGTAAGCGAAGCTAAAAATGCCCTTACACGTTTAGATGAAGTGTATGCACTTTACGCAGAACCTGATGCTGACTTTGATGCGCTTGCAAAAGAGCAAGGTCAACTTGAAGCCATTATTCAATCTCAAGATGCCCATAATCTTGATATGGTATTAGAGCGCGCAGCTAATGCACTGCGCTTGCCGGATTGGGATGAAAAAATCGCAGTGCTTTCTGGTGGTGAACGTCGCCGTGTGGCCATTTGTCGTTTGTTACTTGAAAAACCTGACATGTTGCTCCTTGATGAACCTACCAACCACTTGGATGCTGAATCAGTAGCTTGGCTTGAGCGCTTCTTACAAGATTACACTGGCACCGTTGTAGCGATTACCCATGATAGATATTTCTTGGATAATGCCGCAGGTTGGATTTTAGAGCTAGACCGCGGTGAAGGTATACCGTGGGAAGGCAACTATTCATCATGGCTTGAGCAAAAAGATGCCCGCCTGCAACAAGAGTCTGCCACTGAAAGCGCCCGCCAAAAAACCATTCAAAAAGAATTAGAATGGGTACGTCAAGGTGCTAAAGGTCGTCAATCTAAAGGCAAAGCCCGTATGGCTCGCTTTGAAGAATTGAACACCAATGACTACCAAAAGCGTAATGAAACAAATGAGTTATTCATCCCGCCGGGGCCTCGTTTAGGCGACAAGGTTATTGAGGTTAATAACCTAACAAAATCTTATGGCGACCGTGTATTAATTGATAACCTCACCTTCGCTGTGCCAAAAGGCGCGATTGTTGGTATCATCGGCGCTAACGGTGCAGGTAAGTCAACCTTATTTAAGATGATTTCAGGTGCAGAGCAACCGGATAGCGGCAGCATTGAAGTCGGCGAATCAGTGCAAATAGCCTCAGTTGAACAGTTCCGCGATTCAATGAATGATAAGAACACAGTTTGGCAAGAGATTTCAGACGGTCAAGATATCATGCGGATCAACAATACTGAGATCCCGAGTCGCGCATACGTAGGCCGCTTTAATTTCCGTGGTGGCGATCAGCAAAAAATCATTGGCACTCTTTCAGGTGGTGAGCGTAACCGGGTTCATTTAGCCAAACTACTGCAAGCTGGCGGCAACGTGTTATTACTCGATGAGCCAACCAATGACTTGGACGTTGAAACACTCCGTGCATTAGAGGAAGCTTTATTAGAGTTCCCAGGTTGTGCCATGGTTATTTCCCATGACCGTTGGTTCCTAGACAGAATCGCTACCCATATTCTTGATTACCGTGATGAAGGCCAAGTGAACTTCTATGAAGGTAACTACAGTGAATATACCACTTGGCTGAAAGAAAACTTAGGTGCAGAAGCCATTGAGCCGCACCGCTTGAAATACAAACGTATTGCAAAATAACAATCGCGTCACTGCCGATATCTATCAATGGTGATGCAAGTTAATAAATGCTCCTTATGACTATTTACCCATATTTAAGTAAATAGTCTAAAGGAGCATTTTTATATCTCATGACTAAAAAATTCACTAAACAGGTTAAAGCTGCAGTTTTGTTGATTAATGTCATAAAAATGACACCATTAATTCATATCCAAAAACAATTGAAATATTAACAACTCGCCAAACCATATTGCAGCGGCGCCGTTATATTCATGTTTATCCGCCCCTTGCCAAACTCATCATCCATATGGACTATTTTTACTAATTAACAACAGCTTAAAAATCATTTACAACTTATCCCTTAGTGTATAAAAATGGCCTAGATGAATTAATTTTCGTGAGCTGTGGCGATGTTGTAAAAAATACTCAAAAACAACAATCTATTTGTAAAGACATACCAACTTCAGTAATATAAAATTATTGACGGATTGTTTTACTGTTGACCATTTGTTATGGCGCAATTGCTATACACCAAAAAAATTAAGAAAAAACGGAGAAATCAGTGAGATATAGTCGAATAACATTTATGTTTTTATGCTTTTATGCAAGCAGCTCATTTGGTTTAGAAATTATTACCAGCAGTGAAACTAAAGCACTTGAAGAAATTGAGCAAAAATACAACATTGACAGCTTACTTATTTCTGCCAATGACAAGTTATCGACTCATAAGAAAAAAGAATCTGATTATCATGCTCTCAGTGTTGAAATAAAGAGTAAGAAAACTGAGTATGATCACGTTATCTCAAAACTACCGGCTAAAATTTTATCGCGCTCAAACATTAATGCTTATTACCAAGATATCGAAAAACTGGTGCTTAAAATTGACCAGTTAGAAACCAAATATGATATTGACGGCAAATCACTTCGTAGAGAGTACAAGACTATTATGGCCGAGTACGATGCCATTAATACTAAACGTACCGATAAAGATGAGCAGTTAGCCGCCTTAAAAAGTGATATTACCAAACGTCTAATCGCTGATGTATCAAAACCAGATACTGTCCAAACTGTTGATTTAGACGGTTCGACGTTATGTTCTAAATTCCAATCAATAAACGACTGTCTTAAAGATTCTGAAAATTACATTGTCACTAATACCATTAAAACGGATCCATTCTTAAATGATCGTAGCGTGTTGCTTTCATACGATGTTATTGATGCCAGCATGAACATGAGTGGTAATTTAAACTACAAGATCAAGATGGCCTTCAAACCTTCTTATAACAGTAAAATTGATTCGCTCATTAATGAAAAGCTAGGGTTAAAATCAGCCATGATCACCTTAGTGAGTAATGTCGCTGCTGATTGGTTTATTGATGGGGTAAAAATCGGTACAGGCCGAGAATTATTTCATGAGGTGCCATTAGGGCAACATGGCATTTTGGCATCATACCAGTCTCAAGATAAATCGAGTGTTGAGTTCATTCAAGGAAACGGCGTTTTTAACTATAACTTCAATAATATGTCTCGACAAAATGACCTAGTCAGCTTGCCAAACAAAGACAGTAAAAAACAAGTTATAAAAATGAAGCCTAAACAGGTTAATACCAATAACCAAGCGAACGCCACCTCCAAAAAAAGCTTAACCGATAAAGGTTATGAATACTTTATGGGTATTGAACCCGCTAATAGTGAGCATGAAAAAAACTTCGACTAATAGCCCTATAAGCTGCGAGTAAAAAAAGCCATTTAGGTATTACCTAAGTGGCTTTTTTATTTAAGTGCATTTAGCTTAATGAGCTATTTTAATGAGAAGAATAACTAAGCCGCAGGTTGTTAATATCATAAGCTAGCAAATTGTCACAGTAACAATGTCGAACACCAAAAGTCACCAACAACATAAGCCAAGCTAATGTTATCTATTCATTACAAAATGATCAGCTAATCGCCTATAGTTGCAACGAACTGTTGATGAGCTTGTTATCGGAATGTTCAGTTACACTCTTATCTTCTTTGCTTTACATTCATTTACGCTTATATGGCTAATTATTTATTAATATAGACCGCAATTCAGCAACGAGTCATCGAGTTCTATTATGAAAAAATTACTTCCCCTTATTGTCATTTGCAGCTTAGTTGCTGCCGCAGTCATCTATAGTGATTTTTCACAAGCCAATAAAGCTACGCCGTCTCAAAAAGGCCCTGCCAAAAAATCTATTCCGGTTGTTACAGGGCTTGTAGAGCAACATGAATTATCTCAATCACTGTCTTTGATTGGTAAGCTCGACGCTGAACAATCAGTGTATATCTCTTCGCAAGTGGCTGGGCAAATCGGTCAAATTAATATTCAGTCCAATCAAGATATTCAAGCTGGGCAAATCATTGTTCAATTAGACGACGCCAAAGCCAAAGCGGCAACAGCAGAAGCCGCGGCTTACCTTGCTGATGAAAAAAGAAAGCTCAAAGAGTTCCAAAAATTAGTTAAAAGTAATGCCATTACCCAAACTGAAATCGATGCCCAACAAGCCAGTGTAGATATAGCTCAGGCGCGTTTAGCCGCTGCCCAAGCAGAACTTGATTACCATTCATTAAATGCGCCTTTTTCTGGCACCGCTGGCTTAGTTGATTTCAGTGTAGGTAAAATGATTGCTGTCGGCACCGAGTTACTGGCATTTGACGACCTTTCTAGTATGAGACTCGACCTGCAAGTGCCTGAGCATTATTTATCTATGTTATCCATTGGTATGCCTGTAGCGGCACAAAGTAAAGCCTGGCCTGAACAAGTCTTTAGCGGCGAGATTACCGCCATTGATTCCCGCATTAATCAAGACACCTTAAATTTACGAGTTAGAGTGCAGTTTGATAACTCCAATAGTCAACTCAAGCCGGGAATGATGATGGCGGCGACACTTAACTTTCCTGCGATTGCTGAGCCAGTCATTCCTGTACAGGCTATTGAATACTCAGGTACTAAACGCTTTGTCTATTTGATTGGAAAGAACAACATTGCTAAACGTACTGAAGTCATTCTTGGTGCCCGTATTGATAATGAAGTGTTGATCTCAAATGGCCTTAAAATTGGCGACAATGTGGTGGTTCAGGGACTTGTCAATATGCGTGATGGTGTCAGTGTCGATATTTTAGAAACCAACTCAACCACTGAGAAAATCGCTAAAGAAGATGACAGCGCAATGCTAACCACTGAATTGGAGAAAAGTTAATGTGGCTTTCTGACGTTTCGGTAAAACGCCCTGTTGTCGCCATCGTACTGAGCCTGCTTTTAGGGGTATTTGGACTGGTATCACTGTCTAAGCTTTCAATCAGAGAAATGCCTGATGTAGAAAGCCCTGTGGTAACTGTAATGACCACCTATGATGGCGCCTCGGCAACCATTATGGAAAGCCAGATCACCACCACCATTGAAGATGAATTAACCGGTATCAGTGGTGTTGATGAAATTACCTCAGTAACCCGCAATGGCATGTCGCGCATTACTGTAACCTTCTTATTAGGCTGGAATTTAACCGAAGGGGTAAGTGATGTTCGCGATGCTGTCGCACGCGCTCAAAGACGCTTACCTGATGAAGCTAACGATCCTGTGGTCTCTAAAGACAATGGCTCTGGCGAGCCGGCAATCTATGTCAATTTAAGCTCATCGACGATGGATAGGACCCAGTTAACTGATTACTCCCAACGGGTGCTAGAGGACAGATTTAACTTAATTTCCGGAGTGAGTTCTATTTCAATCACTGGTGGATTATATAAAGTCATGTACGTTCAGTTAAAGCCTGAACTTATGGCCGGGCGTAACGTGTCAGCCAATGATATCGTCTCTGCTTTAAATACTGAAAATGTTGAAACCCCAGGTGGTGAGGTCCGTAATGACACCACTGTTATGACTGTGAGAACGGCCAGACTTTATAATAATCCAGATGATTTTGATTATTTGGTTGTACGTACTGCAGAAGATGGCAGTCCTATTTATCTAAAAGACGTCGCTGATGTATTTATCGGTGCAGAGAATGAAAACTCAACCTTTAAAAGTAATGGTGTTCCTAACCTTAGTTTAGGCATTATTGCCCAATCAGATGCTAACCCTTTGGATGTCGCTAAATTGGTTCATCAAGAGGTTGATAACATTCAACAGTTTCTTCCTGATGGCACAGCCCTCGCGGTAGATTATGACTCTACCGTGTTTATATCTCGTTCTATTGATGAGGTGTATAACACTATTATTATCACTGCTATTTTAGTGATACTGGTGCTATACATTTTTATTGGCCAAGTGAGAGCCACATTGATCCCTGCGGTGACGGTTCCGGTATCATTAATTTCTGCTTTTATTGCGGCCAATAGCTTTGGCTTTTCAATCAACTTGTTAACCTTAATGGCACTGATCCTCGCCATTGGTTTAGTGGTCGATGACGCCATTGTAGTAGTAGAAAATATTTTCCATCACCTCGAAAAAGGTGAGCCACCGATACTTGCCGCGTACAAAGGTGCCCGTGAGGTTGGTTTTGCTGTAATGGCAACCACAGCGGTACTGGTCATGGTATTTTTACCTATCTCCTTTATGGAGGGCATGGTGGGGCTGCTATTTACTGAATTCTCAGTCATGTTGGCTGTATCAGTGCTGTTTTCATCACTCATTGCCCTAACCTTAACCCCAGTACTTGGTAGTAAATTACTTAAGGCTAACGTCAAACCTAATCGATTTAATCTGTGGGTTGATGACCTTTTTGAGCGCCTAGAGCAGCAATACCGTAAGCTGGTTTCAAAAGCGGTGAAATACCGCTATATCGCGCCTATTATCATTATTGCTTGTGTGATTGGTAGTGGCTGGTTACTCAACCAAGTACCAGCACAGCTAGCACCACAAGAAGATCGCGGTGTCGTGTTTGCTTTTGTTAAAGGCGCTGAAGGCACCAGCTATAACCGCATGGCGGCCAACATGGATATTGTCGAGCAGCGACTACTGCCCATGTTAGGCGATGGTGTTATTAAGTCATTTAGTATTCAAGCGCC
Source organism: Shewanella sp. 10N.286.51.B8 (assembly GCF_041469325.1). Classification (NCBI taxonomy): domain Bacteria; kingdom Pseudomonadati; phylum Pseudomonadota; class Gammaproteobacteria; order Alteromonadales; family Shewanellaceae; genus Shewanella; species Shewanella sp. 10N.286.51.B8. Next base: position 209,822 of record NZ_JBFRKG010000007.1, on the reverse strand, counting down.
TGCTTTTGGTGGCCGCGCAGGCGACCAGACCGGCTTTGTGATTATCCAATTAGAAGAGTGGCAAGACCGTGATATTAATGCCCAGCAATCTTTAGGCATTATCGCTAAAGCACTTGATGGCATTGCTGACGTTATGGTTCGGCCAATGTTGCCTGGCTTTAGAGGCCAATCCAGTGAGCCGGTACAATTTGTGTTAGGTGGTTCTAATTATCAGGAGCTATTTAAATGGGCACAGGCACTGCAACTTGAAGCGGATCATAGCCCACTTCTAGAAGGCGCTGATCTTGATTATGCAGAAACCACCCCCGAATTACTGGTGAGTGTTGATAGGCAACGCGCTGCAGAGCTGGGCGTCAGTGTCTCAGAAGTAGCCGACACCTTAGAAATTATGCTGGGCGGCAAAAGTGAAACCACCTTCATCGAACGCGGTGAAGAATACGATGTTTACTTACGTGGTGATGAAAATAGTTTTAATAGCGTGGCTGATTTGAGTCAGATATATATGCGCACTAAAACCGGTGAACTTATCACCCTTGATACCATTACCAAGATTGATGAAGTGGCTTCAGCGCAAAAACTAAGCCATTTAAATAAACAAAAATCGATAACCTTAAAGGCGAATTTAGGCGCGGGTTATACACTCGGTGAAGCATTAGATTTTCTGGACCAAAAAGCCATTGAGATGCTCCCCAGTGATATAAATGTGTCCTATACCGGTGAGTCGAAGGATTTTAAAGAAAACCAGAGCAGCGTATTTATCGTATTTGGTTTAGCGCTATTGGTTGCCTATTTAGTTCTGGCGGCGCAGTTCGAGAGTTTCATCAACCCATTAGTGGTGATGTTTACCGTACCAATGGGGATCTTTGGCGGCTTCTTAGGGCTTTATTTAACCGGTCAGGGGTTAAATATTTATAGCCAGATAGGCATGATAATGCTCATTGGTATGGTGACTAAGAATGGTATTTTGATTGTTGAGTTTGCCAACCAGCTGCGAGATAAAGGCCTTGAAATAGAGCAAGCCATTATCGACGCCTCAGCTCGTCGTTTAAGACCGATTTTAATGACTGCTTTTACCACTCTAATCGGCGCAATTCCACTCATTATGTCAACAGGTGCAGGCTCGGAAAGTCGAATAGCTGTGGGTACAGTAGTGTTCTTTGGGATGGCATTTGCTACTCTAGTGACCTTATTAGTTATTCCTGCCATGTATCGACTCATTTCAGGGGCAACGCATTCACCCGGGTATGTTGAACAACAACTCAATGATGCTATTGAGGCGCAAAAACAACGACCTTAACTTAATGACTTTAATACAGGTGTAAAAATGGAAAAAGTGGCTATTTTTGTTGATGTACAAAACATTTATTACACCTGTAAACAAGCTTTTGGGCGCTCATTCAATTACCGCGCTTTATATAAATTACTGAGTCAGCAATATCACATTGAACATGCTATTGCTTATGCCATTGCCCCTGCAGACGACGGTCAGAGAAAGTTTCAAGATGCATTAAAACACATAGGTTTTGAAGTCAAACTCAAACCTTATATTCAGCGCAGTGATGGCAGCGCCAAAGGCGACTGGGATGTAGGAATTACCATAGATATTCTTGATATTGCCGAGCATGTCGATAAGGTAATTTTATTGTCTGGCGATGGTGACTTTGATTTATTGCTTGCCAAAGTAGCACAAAAATATGGCTGTAATACCCAAGTGATCAGCGTTGCGCCTTTAACAGCAAAGTCACTGCTTGATGTCACTGGCAGCCATATCGCGATTAACCATGACTTGCTACTTTAACTGTCACATTTTTCATCACTCTTCGGCTTCGTGTAAACAAATATATACACATATATAAGCTGGCTAGTATGTTTTAAAATACCAATATAAACAACTAACTAGGCTTTCCTATATGGTCACAGTGCTCACTTCCCATATTGTGCTGTTTATCCGCATTACATCACTTCTAAATTTATGTAGAATTACTAGCGAACTTCATTAATAAAAAATAATAATAATTGAGGCTAGTCGATGTTTGGAGCGTTAAAGCAGTTTGTATTGTTAATCACTTGCGCCTGCGTCACTGTTTTTTTTACGCCTCAAAGCTATGGCGAACAATTTCGATTAGAAACCCTGACCATCAGTGACGGTCTACCTTCTTCGAGTATTACTACCCTTTATCAACAAAAAAATGGCTTTATCTGGTTTGGTACCGATGCGGGTGCCAGTCGCTATGATGGGGTTAACTTCACCAATTTCCAATTTTCATTAAATGATAAACACCATATATCAAACAATTACGTCACTAAAATCCACGAGGATACAAATGGTGATATATGGATAGCAACCGAAGATGGTCTAAATCAGTTAACCACAGATAATCAGATTATTATTCATGATATGAAATCATCAAGTAATGGCTTAGGTTCCAGTTGGATAATAGATATATTTGAAGATGATAATAACGATCTATGGTTTGGCACCGGCTCTGGTGTCAGTCACTATAATATAGACACTCAAACCTTTACCCCCTACTTCCTCTATGAAGTTGAAACGGATAAAGCATATGATACCTCTATCGCAGGCTTTTTTTACGATAGTAACCATAACATTTGGGTAACCTCAGACTTTGGCTTGGCCAAGGTAAATCGGCTGAAGCAGAAACTGGAATTAGTCAATTTTAACGATAAGCGCACCCAAGAGATCTTTGACGGAAGCTTATCGACCGTGTATCAGGCTGAAGATGGCCTTGTGTGGATTGGCACTTATCAAAGTGGCTTAATCAAGTTTAACCCTGAAACACTGGCTACTGAGGTATTTCAACATCAAGGGGATAATCCCTCCTCCCAGCAGCTCGCTTCAAATCAAATTTTTTACATTACCGCTGAAGATAACAATACCCTGTTGATTGCGCACGATCATGGTGCCACAAGATTACAACTCGATACCATGACCTTCAGCCATATCAAACATCAAGATTATAATGATAATTCACTTGCTGATGATTACGTTGCAAGCATCTTAATCGATTATTCAAACGGTATTTGGTTCGGCACTGGCAATGGTGTATCGCGCTACTCAAGCTTTAAACAAGGCTCTCGATTATATCGCCCTCACCCTTTTAAACCCGAGTTATCAGGTAATTTCGTTTATTGGTTTGATACCGATAAACAAAATAATATATGGATAGCCACTGATAAAGGTATCGATAAGATTAACGCTGGCACAGAAACAATTACCATAGCGCCAATAACAGATGCTGTGATCAATGAACCCTATAGCACCATTGTTGATGAACAAAACAATTTATGGATAGCGGGTGCCAATGGCTTATCACAGTATAATATTGATAATGATACTTTAAGGCATTTTAGTAATAGCCCTGACAACCCCCATGGATTCCCCAGTAATGAGTTTTACCTCGCCATACCTGACAACAAAGGCAATGTTTGGATAAGCGGTTATTTAGACGTGGGTTTAATACTGTTCAATCCTGATAAAGGCATTTTAAAGCGCTATTTCGAGCACTACGATAATGCATATCGCTCTGGAGGTAACTTTGCCTTTGATAAGAAAATCATTCATAACGGCGAATTATGGATGGCCACAACCAATGCTATTTTCCGAATTAACCCTGAAACTGATGAAGTGAAACACTTGCCTCTAGGCAGTGAGGTTGAAAATATTCGCACCGTCAAAATTTACCAAGATGAAGATAATATTATTTGGGTTGCCACTCAAGGGTTAGGGCTGGCTAAAATTGAGATTGGCGAGAAATGGAGTGATGAATTAAACATCCAGTACTTCACCAAAGAGCATGGGTTTACCAGCAATACCCTCAAGGGCGTGGTGGGTGATGGTAAAGGAAATTTATGGATCACCTCGCAAGCTAAATTTGCGCACATGGATACAAAAACCAATAAAATCACCCAATACCCCAGTGCCATCACTCAAAAAGACAGTTCATTTTCAGATGGTGCAATAGCAATAAGAAACCACGAGTTACTTATTGGCACTAATCATGGTGCCTTTAAAATTGACACCCAGCAGCTAACAAGAAATGACTTTCAGCCTCAAGTGCATATTACTTCGGCACTTGTTGCTAACCAAGAATATATTGGCCCTAATAGTAATAATCAGCTCGCTAAGTTAAGCCTAGATTATCAAAAAAATATGGTCCAGTTTACCTTTGCCTCATTAGACTTCAGTGCCCCCACTAAAAACCAGTATCGCTATATGCTGCAAGGGTTTGATAAAGAGTGGACCTATGTCGGTAACACCAACACTGCCACATATACTAACCTCAGTGCCGGTGAATATAACTTCATCGTACAAGGGAGTAATAGCGACGGCCTATGGAGCCCTCATCAAGCCATATTTGCTTTTAAAATAAACCAAGCTTGGTGGCATTACGCCATTATTAGCTTGCTGATAATATGTGCCTTATTACTGTTTTTATACCTATTAACTCGCCATCAAAAAATTACTGAACTTAGAAAAAGAGCGAACTTTGATGCGTTAACGGGGTTATCGAATCGCTTCCAATTTAATAGCAAACTTGAAGCGTCCATTAGCATTAAAAATACTCACGCAGCCATTGTTTTTATCGACCTTGATTATTTCAAAGAAGTGAATGACACCATGGGCCATGACATTGGTGACGAGCTTATTATTCAGGTCAGTCAGCGTTTAAAAGCCAATATAAAAAGGGATGACTTATTAGCTCGATTAGGTGGCGATGAATTTGCCATTATCATTCGAAATCCTGGTGAGTTGGCTCAATTAGTGACTATTGTTGAACGGATAAGAGCAACCATTAATTGCGGTTACCAGGTACAACAGCATTGGATCAGTACTTCAGCGAGTATTGGGGTCGCCTGTTACCCTGAAGATGGCCAAGATGCTAAGACCTTGCTAAAGCACGCCGACACGGCAATGTATGCCGCCAAGCATGCAGGCCGTAATAGTGCATACTTTTTTAATGAGGCGCTCTCCATCGCCCTGCAAGAAAAAATCACTATCAAACAGCAACTGCAACTGGCATTAGAGAATGGTGAATTTGAGTTATTTTATCAACCGAAAGTCTGTTTAGTCAGCGGTGAGATCAGCTCCTTTGAAGCATTACTGCGTTGGTTTCACCCTAAAGAAGGCATGATCCCGCCTAATCGCTTTATTCCAGAAGCTGAAAGTAACGGTCAAATTATTGAGATCGGCTACTGGGTATTAAGACAAGCCTGCATAACCGGCAATCAATGGCATCAGCAAGGGCTATTAAGTGGCAATATTTCAGTCAATATTTCGCCAGTGCAACTATCACAGCCGGATATTTGCCAGCAAATTGAAGCGATTTTAGTTGAAACAGGTTTTCCTGCCGAGAAACTGGAGCTCGAGATTACCGAATCATTATTAATTGAAAACGTGGAAGTCGCTGAAAAAGTACTTAACCAGCTGCATCAACTGCATATCAGGATTAGTTTAGATGACTTTGGCAAAGGCTATTCTTCATTGAATTACCTGACCCATTTCCCGCTAGATACCTTAAAGATTGATAAAGGCTTTATCGATAACTTTATCGATAACAAAGCGGCTGGTAATGTACTTAAAAACATTATTAATCTCGGTAAGGACTTGAATATGCAAATTGTTGCCGAAGGTATTGAAACCGAGCTGCAATTATTAAAGTTAATTCAGTATCAATGTCATGTAGGCCAAGGTTATATCTTCAGCCCAGCGGTCAACGCGCAAAGCGCTTACCAAATGCTTACTGGGGAAACACAATTACTGCCATTGTCTATGCAGCAAAAGGTCAGCTAAAAATTAAGCATCAGTTTGACTGTGATGCTTAAAGCTACTCACAATGCAATATCGTTGCAGGTCTGAGCAGTATGTAACTTAGGTATATCAACAGCAAGAGTCTGTTTAAAGTGGTTTAAATAGGTGACAATAAGCATCCGTTTTACCTTAATAACCAAATCAGCCTAACTGAGTAGCGAATGAGCACAAAAACAATAGCATATAGCCCAATATTTCACTTTCCGGTGCAAATCTATTATGAAGACACCGACTTTTCTGGGGTTGTGTATCATCCTAACTTTTTAAAGTATTTCGAAAGAGCCAGAGAGCATGTTATTGGGGCCGATGTACTAAATAGCTTATGGCAGCTACAACAATTGGGATTTGCAGTGTATCGCACCGATATGCTTTGTCATGATGGGGTTGAGTTTGCAGATATTGTTGATGTACGCACTCGATATTATTTTGAAAGTAAATATCGTACTGTGTGGCAACAGGAAATTTGGCGACCTAATGCTAACAAGCCTGCTGTGACAGCGACCATAGAAATGGTTTGTATGAATCAACAACGACAAATGGCGCCGATGCCAGTTGAGCTGATCGCACAGTTACGATCACAATTTGGTCAAGATTAGCTATTTAGCAATAAATTACGTCGCGCTAACCGGATAAGTTAACTGAGCTAAACAATGCTCTAACTCACTAGGCCGAAGGGGTTTACTAAAATAATCCCCTTGGATGGTATTGGCGCCAAATCCAATCAAGGTATCAAATACCGCCTTTGTTTCGACCCCTTCAACCGTGACATTAAACCCTAAGCTACTAGCTAAATCTATGCTGGTTTTGACAATTTTGTTAGCTTGTAAATCACAATTAAAATCGTCCAAAAATGCTTTATCAATCTTTACCTCATCCACTGGAAGATGGCGCAGGTAAGCAAGAGAAGAGTGGCCGGTGCCAAAATCATCAATGGCGATGGAGACGCCGATGTCTCTGAGGGTATTTAGCGTTTCTATGGTGCTGTTCAAATCAATCATCAAGGCGCTTTCAGTAATTTCTATGGTCAAGTTTTGCGCAGGCACTTTATATTGCAGCAACTTACTGCTTATGATGATCGGAAGCTGTTTATTCTCTAAATCTTTGGTGGACAAATTCACTGCCACTTTGATATTTAAACCTTTGTTAATCCACTTAACCTGTTGTTTTAACACTTCATCCAGCGCCCAATGGCTAACTAAATCGATAATGCCAGTATGCTCAGCTAATGGAATAAACTCCGAAGGAGAAATGTCACCAAGACCAGCATGTTTCCAACGAATGAGTGCTTCAACTTGATGACAAGCACCTGAGTTCATGTCCAGCTTTGGTTGATATACCATGTACAATTGATTCTGCTTTAAACCTTTTGGTAAGCTATTGATAATTAATAATTCACGATATTGGGCTTTATCATCATCTTGATTATAAAAAGCAACAGAGCCACTGCTGCGCTTAGCTTTTTTAAGGGCTAAATCCAGCCTTCTTAGCATTAAACTGACATCAGCATGGTGTTTATTTAACTCCAATACACCTAGTTGAACTTTAATACAGATTGGCGTTTGAGCAATTTCAAATGGTCGTTGTAAATGCTGCTTCATATCCTGTAAATCCTGGCTCAATAATGAATTGGGATAAAAAAGCAAAAACTCATTACCATTCATTCGCGATACAAACGCAGGGGGGGTAGTTAAGCCTTTAATCCTCACTGCAAATGCTTGCAATAATTGATCGCCAAAAACAAAGCCAAATAAGTCATTCACAAATCTAAACTGTTGAATATCGACCAAAATCAACATACCTTCGGTCGCTGGCATTTTGGCAAACATTTTGCGTTTAAAGCCCACTCGATTGGACAGTCCTGTTAGTTTGTCACGATCAAGATTAACAGGATTATTTTTGTGTAGTTGATTTAGATTGCGAATAAGGGGTTTAAAAGCCCGAGGGGTATGTTTGAAACTTAACGGTAGTTTATTGCTACTATTGACATCAAGGGTTTGGGTTAACTCATTAATAAAGCGCCCTTGCTGAAAATAGCCACCCAGTACAATACCGAGCAGCAAAACTAAGCCAATAAACACAATGATCATTATTTCAACAGTTAACACAACCGAGTGCCTCTATTATCTTGCTTTATTAGCGTTAGCCTTATTAGCGTTAACTCAATAGCCATCGGGCTTGAATTTATGCTTATTGATAACTCTGTTTTATCGAATGATAAACATCTAAAAACTCATCACTCTCTAAATCTTCAGGGGTAACTGGTAAGCCTCTTGTGGCAAATAATGCTAACCGCTGCTCAAGCTCGGGACCTGCTCTTAACTCACCAGAGTAATAGGCCGCTGAGCGAATAAAGTCTAAATAAGTGACCTGCTCAGAGATGTAATGCAAATCAGCCCAGCGCTCAACCACTTCCATCACTTCAGGGGCAAAGTCCCACGTTTTTAAAATAGCTCGACCTATTGGCCCTTGCATTTTACGTACGAGACCGCGTAATTGTTCAATACTGGTAAAGGTATCAGGCCTTGTTTCAGCTTCTGATAACACAGGTAGCGCGCCAATATTGTGCACTAAGCCAGCCAAGGTCAATGTTTCAGCATCTAACCTTTTACTGGGGTTGCGCTTATTATAAATTGCAAGTAATGCCCCTGCCGCTGCTGTCACTTCAATGGAGGTTTGCCATACTTCATCCATCACCTCCCATACCATTTCATTGGTTGAGATAAAAAGTTGCTCTAACGCCACTGAAGTGACAATGGTTTTAATCTGCACTAAGCCAATTCGATTAACGGCAGCACTGATATTTTCAGCTTTTTTACCACGGCTATACAATGCACTATTTGCCACCTTAATAATGCGCGCCGAAATCGCCGCATCTTGGCCAATAATATCACCCACTTGCTTCAAGCTGCTATTAGGGTTTGATACCACCTCTTGCACTCTCATGGCAACTTCAGGAAGCGTTGGCAGTACCAATGCGTCATCTTTAAGCTTTTTCAGTAAACCCACTAGGAGTTGGTGTTCAGTCGTCATCAATTCAGCCCGTTGTATTATTATTATCGCTTTGTAAGCAATTGTACCAGTTATGTGGCTTATTTGAATAAAGAAAAAGAACGACTATGGGGATTTTATTCCATTAAAGATGATCAAATTTGACTGTAACCGCAATCACAGAGGAAAAATTTGCATTCAGCAGCCATACTTCAGTAAAATGCCGCCCCCGCGCTGTGTGCGAGTTTTCATCAATTTGAGAGTTATTATGTTTAGACCAGAGCTATTGTCTCCAGCTGGAACCCTTAAAAATATGCGCTACGCATTTGCCTACGGTGCAGATGCTGTATATGCCGGTCAGCCTCGTTATAGCCTTCGAGTTCGTAATAATGACTTCAAAATGGAAAACCTCGCCATGGGGATCCAGGAAGCCCATGCGCTCAATAAAAAATTATATGTGGTCAGCAACATTGCGCCCCACAATGCCAAGCTAAAAACCTACATTCGTGATATGGAACCTGTCGTGGCGATGAAACCTGACGCCATAATCATGTCAGATCCAGGCCTTATCATGATGGTGAGAGAAGCCTTTCCCGATCAAGTAGTGCATTTATCAGTACAAGCCAATGCCATTAACTGGGCTTCGGTGAAGTTTTGGCAGCAACAAGGTATTAAACGCGTTATTTTATCTCGAGAATTGTCGTTAGATGAAATTGAAGAAATTCGTCAGCAATGCCCTGATATTGAATTAGAAGTATTTGTCCATGGCGCATTATGTATGGCTTACTCAGGCCGTTGCTTACTCTCTGGTTACATCAATAAGCGCGACCCTAACCAAGGCACTTGCACCAATGCTTGTCGTTGGAAGTACGATGTCCATGAAGCCAAGCAAACTGAAACCGGTGACATTATTGCGGTAAACCCACAAGGGCTTGTTGACCAACATGGTGTGCAGTTAGAGACGCCGCCAACATTGGGCGCAGGTCAGCCATCAAGTGAAGTGGTGTTATTGCAAGAACCAGGACGCCCAGGCGAATATATGCCTGCTTATGAAGATGAGCATGGTACTTATATTATGAACTCAAAAGATTTACGTGCCATTCAACACGTTGAGCGTTTAACCAAAATGGGTGTCGACTCATTAAAAATTGAAGGCCGTACTAAATCTTTTTATTACGTAGCGAGAACCGCACAGTTATATCGTCAAGCCATTGAGGATGCTGTGGCAGGTAAAGATTTTGACCGCACGCTAATGCATAACCTTGAAGGCTTGGCGCATCGTGGTTATACCGAAGGCTTCTTACGTCGTCACGTTCATGACGAATACCAGAACTATGATTACGGCTACTCAATCAGTGATACCCAACAATTTGTTGGTGAATTTACCGGTAAACGCAATGATGCCGGCGCAGCTGAAATTGACGTTAAGAACAAGTTCTCTGTCGGTGACAGTGTTGAATTGATGACCCCGCAAGGCAATATCACCTTAACCATTTCAGAATTAGTTAATCGCAAAGGTGAATCAGTAGAAGCCGGGTTAGGTTCAGGGCACTTTGTATTCTTAGCTGTGCCGGCAGAAGTCGAGCTGGATAAAGCAATTTTAATGCGCAATCTGCCTCAAGGGCAAGATAGCCGCAATCCACATCAAGCGATTGAACCCGTTACCTAGACCTGCTACATAAGTCAGTCTAACCAGGGGATGGTTATCCGTTTTCAGCTGTTGCAGTTATTGCCTTTTAGGCCATAACTGTGACTGTTGAGAAAGTGTTTACCCGCCAATGCAATACAAGCCACCACTTTGACTCAATCTCTACCTTTCACTCAATCTCTACCTTTCACTCAACTTCTATCACCTACTCAACTTCTATCACCTACTCAACTCTATCACCTACTCAACTCTATCACCTACCCAACTCTATCGCCCACTCAACATCTATCACCTACTCAACTTCTATCACCTACTCAACTCTATCACCTACCCAACTCTATCGACCACTCAAGATCCAGCCTACTACATATAAAAACTCATGACCTATCATTTAGTCAGTTATCACCTATCATTTATTTATTATTGGCCAAGGTTGGTCAAAACTTGAAGGGTTAGATCCTTCAAATGTGAGTTCCTCTAATCTATGCTATTAATTAATATCAGTAATAAGTTTTACAGCGGCAAAATTTTATCATTAACGCAACATCAGCAACAAACTCAAAGCGATACGAGCAACCGAAGCTAACAAAGCCGTAACCCTAAGCCCTGAGATATTTATTATTCGCACCCAAAGACACGCTTGCGCAACAAAAGTATCAAAGTGTGCTTTACATTATCCAAATTTAGAGCAAAGCTGTTTAAAGTAGCTTTTATGGTGCTTGCCGTTTCACATGTTGCCAGTTTTTACTATTTTTATTGCATGAATAAATGAGGATAAAAAATGAAAGACGATACCAAGCTAAATGATTTAACCACTAACAATGTCGACCAGTCAAAACGTACTACGCTAACTAAGCTTGCGGCGGGGGCTGTTAGTACTGCAGCGCTTCCATTTGCCTCAGTTTTGCAAGCCGCATCAGACAAACTCACTGAGCAGCAAATTAAGCTAATGGCCAATGAAAAGGGCCCATTTGATATTGTTATTGAAAATGGCCGGGTCATTGACCCTGAAACTAAATTAGATGCCATTCGTAACGTCGGCCTTAAAGGCAATCGTATTGCCGCCATTTCAACAGATAAATTACAAGGCAAAAAAGTCATTGATGCCACAGGCTTAGTGGTTGCGCCGGGCTTTATTGATATGCACGCGCATGGTCAACAGCTTCCGGCTGCACGAGCACAAGCATTTGATGGTGTAACCACCGCTCTTGAAATGGAGTCGGGGTTGCTACCTATTGCTAAATTCTATGATGACACAGCCAAAGAGGGCCGCCCTATTAACTACGGCGCCTCTGTTGCATGGACTTATGCTCGTATCACGGCAAAAGAGCCCACAATGCCACCAGCAGACGGTACGATTGTTTGGTTTCAACAAGCATTTTCTAAAAATAACTGGCAAAACACCCTTGCGACAAAAGATGAGCTTAAATCCATTTTAAACTATGTTGAGCAAGGCCTTAAAGAGGGAGGTTTGGGCATTGGTATTAACGCTGGCTATGCACCAGGTTATGGCCATAAAGAGTACTACGAATTAGCAAAGCTAGCTAAACGCTATGAAATGCCTACTTATACCCACGTGCGTTACTTAAATAGCGCAGAGCCTAAATCAAGCTTTGAAGCCTACCAAGAACTGATCAGTTTATCGGCAACCACCGGTGCACACATGCATATTTGTCACCTTAACAGTACCTCAGTGCAAGATATCGAAGATTGTGCTGATTTAGTTCAAGATGCGGTTGATGCAGGCTTATCGGTGACAACAGAAGCTTATCCTTACGGTGCTGGTTCATCAGTGATCGGCGCAGAAGTTTTCCGCGGTGATGACTGGCTAGAGCGCTGGGGAGTGCCAAGTGCAAGCTACATGGAAGCAAATGGTAAAGCCTTAACACAAGAAAAAGTCACTGAGCTTCAAGCAAATGCGCCAGGTACAGTGGTAGTAATGCACTTTTTAAAACCTGATGAAAGTAAATCCGATCGCCATAAAATGGACCGCTCAGTATTATTTCCAGGCGCAGCCATTGCATCCGATGCAATGCCATGGATGAATCCTAAGGGGCAATTAATCGAAGGTAATGTATGGCCATTACCAAGTGATGCTATTGCTCATCCAAGATCGCTTGCTTGTTTTACTCGCTTTATCAGTAAATACCTCAATGAATACAAAGCAGTTACACTACTCGAAGCGATGGAGCGTACGAGCTTAAATGCGTGTCGAATATTAGAAAACAGTGTTCCTCAAATGAAAAACAAAGGCCGTATTCAAGTGGGTAAAGATGCTGATTTAGTCTTATTTAAACTTGACGAAATCAAAGTGCTAGCGACCTTTGATGCGCCTAATGCACTCTCAGAAGGGATGCATCATGTGATCGTAAATGGTACACCTATTATCGAAAATGGTGAATTGCATTTAGATGTAAATCCTGGCTTAGCAGTTCGTAATCCAGTGGTTGCATAACCATTATGCCTATAATCATAAAGCTCGGGTAATACCGAGCTTTTTCGTTAAAAAGTAAATCATATAGAGAAACGTCAATGAATAAAAAACCTATTCCTGTGACCATTTTAGCGGGTTTTTTAGGTGCCGGGAAAACCACCCTGTTAAACCATATCCTAACCAATGCCGATGGCATGCGTATGGCCGTTATCGTAAATGACTTTGGTTCAATTAATGTCGATGCAGAGCTAGTAAAATCCCAAAGCGACAATATGATTAGCCTCGAAAATGGCTGTGTGTGTTGCAATCTTGCCGAAGGTTTAGTGGTCTCAGTGATGCGCATACTGGCACTTGAAGAGCGCCCTGATCATATTATTGTTGAAACCTCAGGTATTGCCGAACCTAAAGAAGTGGCATTGCAATTTGAAGATCCTGAACTACAAGCACACGCGCCATTGAACGCGATTATCACCACTATCGATGCTGAGAATATTTTAAGTTTAGAAGGTTCAATGGCCAGCTTGTCAGAGCAACAAATACAAGTCGCCGATATCGTGTTAGTTAATAAAGTTGATTTAGTGGCAACTGAGCAGCTGGAAAAAGTTAAAGCATGGTGCCAAACCCAAGCCCCTTTTGCCAAACTGGTTGAAATGGAGTTTGGAAACGTCGCACTACCGATTTTATTTGATGTACCTGAGCGGTTAGTAAAACTTAGCCATGAGCATACTTGTCAGCACCAAGGTGCAGACCATGACCACAGCCAATGCAACCATCATGACCATGTAACCCACAGCTTTGATACTTTTAGCTTCGAAACCGACAAGCCGCTGTCTTTGCAAAGCCTCTATCCGCTATTACAGCAGTTTTCAGTCGATGCCTACCGCATGAAAGGTATTTTAAATTTATCTGATCGACCTGATCATCGCTGTATATTTCAATGTACTGGCCAACGCGCCAATGTCACTGTTGGCGAGCCGTGGGAACACGATGAAGCAAGAGCAACCCGTTTAGTCTTTATTGCCCCCAAAGGTGGCATGGACGAAAAAATAATGCGTGAAAAGTTAGCTAGCTTAGTGGTTTAAATATAAAACGACTATGCAGTAAACGGCCCACTAAAGCTGTTAATGACAAGCTGTAAATGCTTGGCTGATAATTAATAGCATGATAATCAAGGATACTGGCGAGAAAGGAGTAAATGATGTCCGAGTTAAATCAAGATGACAAATTAACCGCTGAAGTTGATCAAACCAAGCGCGATACCATGAAAAAACTGGCTATTGGCGCCGCTGCAATAACACTTTCATCGACTGCCACAGCAGAAACTAACAAGGGTCCACAAAAGCCACAGTTAATGCCAAATCAAACAGGCCCGTTTGATGTAGTGATTACTAATGGCCGTGTCATTGATGCCGAAACGGGTTTAGATGCCGTACGCAATGTAGGCATTAAAGACGACAAAATTGCCGCTATATCGACAGAAAAGCTCACAGGTAAAAAAGTCATTGATGCCAGCGGGCTTGTGGTTGCCCCTGGCTTTATCGACCTTCACGCCCATGGACAACAATTACCCGCAGCCAGAGCTCAAGCCTTCGATGGTGTCACCACCGCCCTTGAGTTGGAATCAGGCCTATTACCCATTGGTAAGTATTATGATGACACAGCTAAAGAAGGTCGCCCAATTAACTACGGCGCCTCAGTAGCTTGGACCTATGCCCGCATTATGGCAATTGAAAGTGAAATTTCGCCCGCAGATGGCACCATTACTTGGTTTCAGAATGCCTTTAGTTTAAAAAATTGGCAAAATGATCTCGCCACCGACGCACAGCTAAATACGATATTGTCTGATGTTGAACAAGGCTTAAAAGAAGGTGGTTTAGGGATTGGTATTAATGGCGGTTATGCTCCCGCCTATGGCCATAAAGAGTATTACGGCTTAGCTAAACTGGCCAAAAGTTTTGATGTACCGACCTTCACCCATGTACGTTATGCCAACGGCATGGAGCCCAGATCAAGCTTTGAAGCCTATCAAGAGTTAATCAGTTTAGCCGCCACCACTGGGGCACATATGCATATTTGTCACCTCAACAGTACCTCGGTGCGAGACATTGATGATTGCGCCGACCTAGTGCAAGAAGCTGTTGATTCTGGTTTGCCGATTACCACTGAAGCTTACCCCTATGGCGCAGGCTCAACACCTGTGGGCGCGGCCTTATTTGCTGGCCCAGAATGGATTGACCGCTTTGGCGTTCCCGATGCAAGTTACATGGAAGCCAATGGCGTACCTATGACCCAAACCAAAATCGATGAACTACGAAAAACCAACCCTGGTGAAGTAATCGTTATTCACTTCTTAAAGCCTGACGACAGTAAAGAAGACTTACGCATGATGAAGCGTTCGGTGTTGTTTCCTAACGCCGCTATTGCCTCTGATGCCATGCCGTGGATGGACAGCAAAGGTAAATTGATTGAAGGTGATGTATGGCCATTGCCTAACGATGCTTTTGCTCACCCCCGCTCGGTCGGGTGTTTTGCCCGCTTTGTAAATAAATACGTGGTTGAGTATAAAGAAGTCAATTTAGTCGAGGCAATGAAGCGCACCAGCCTCAATGCGTGTCATATCATCGAAGATGCTGTGCCGCAAATGCGTAACAAAGGCCGTATGCAAGTGGGTAAAGATGCTGACATAGTGGTATTTGATCTCAATAGCTTTAAAGATATGGCCTCATTTACTGAGCCCAATAAGCTTTCAGTGGGTATGCAGCATGTACTAGTCAATGGCCAATCGATTATTGATAAGGGACAATTGCTTATGGATGCTAAGCCTGGCAGAGCAATTCGTCGCGATGTGACAGTCTAATCGATAATCAAAAAACGTCGATAAAACATGACAACGAAAAAGCGCCATTAGGCGCTTTTTTCATGTGTTTAGTTTTTCTCAATTAATATCGATTAGTTGCGTTTATGGTTAAACAAAAAGCGGTCATTGAAAATAGAATAAACCATGATCTGCCCTGCCATAATCGAACAAAACATCAATAATGCTGACATACCAATACTGGGGATAGGCAATATTGCAGTGGCAAAGAATGACTCACTGGCACCAACGATGATCCGGCTTCCTGGCACTAAAATGATCACCCCTTGGATAATATACACTAACGCAGGCACTTTACGTGCTTTACCGGCTAACAGCCCATAAAGAGTGATAATCATGGTGCTAATCCAAGTGCCGATAACCCAATCAGAGGTAAACCAATGTGGCCCCCACATGCCAACTGCAGCAGCGGGCAGGCCAATAATAATGTCTTGCCAACTGGCATTAAAAATCAGTCCAATCGCAACCGATATGCCAATTAACGCCAGAATATGCAAACCTAAAGGGATTTCATTAATAAATGGCGCAGCGGCTACATGACCCACAAGCAAGCTTGATAAGCCTAAGCCCATCACCACGCCAATGAATATTTTTATTACCACCAAACTACTTTGGGCCAATAACTCTATGCCTGAGCGAAAGTCATTTAAGGCAAGACTGGCTAAACCATTGGTGACAGTGAGTCCTGGAATAAACAGTACAATGGATGAGATGCATAAAGCTAACACCGGTAACTCAGGAAATTGAGCGGCCAATATCCCCACCACAAAACTGGCAATAAACGCCACAATGAACTCTACCAGCATTGCTCGCTGCCCGATGCACATTAGTTGAGCTAACCAGGCGATTAACCCTAAAAAAACCGAAATCATTGCCGCAAGATACGTGCTCCCCACCAGCATCAAATAGCAAGGCGGCAGTAATAGGTTGGCAATGCCTAAAGTAAAATTCGAGTAACTCGGCACCCCTTGATAGTTTTCTTTTGAGTGTATTGCCTTTAGGGTTGCCACCAAATTGCGTAAATTGACTGACGGTGGATTTTTAGTTTGCATCACCATTTTCTGAGTGGGTTGCTCGAAAATGGTCACAATTTTAGTTGGGGTAACATCAATGGCGATATCTATCTGGTGATGAGCCGCATAAGACTGGGTATATTTCGCCACTGAGTATGGCGCGCACCCTGATTGATGTAATCGATCTGAAAATGATAAAACATCATCATACTGTTGCTGGGTTGGGCTTTTATCTTCCATTTTTTTATTCTCGATAAGTCAGCAAAAAGTGGTTCTGAGGGCTTAGTTAAATCATAGTAGCTAAATGATAATTGCTACATAATAGTAGCGTTCTCATTCACTTCATAATCTGAAATAGAGGGTCAAACCCTTCAAAAATGAATCCTTTCATTGAATCAGCAGTGGTCGCGATAACCTCCACTGCAAAACATGAGCTAGACGGTGAATTTCTCGCTTAACCCTAGGCGGGCTATCTCTGTGTGATATAATCAACGATTGAAAGATTTATAGCGTGTTAAAACGCGATAGATCAGCGCAGTCATTCAACGCTTATTAAGTCTTTGTCTTCATTCAGGTCATTATTCATGGTTAAGTGCATGAAAATCCGCTGGATGAATCATTGAAAGTCGGGACCGGGTAATTTTTACCATTATATGGAATATACATAAGCAATTGTTACAGATGAATTTTATAAGGTATATCAACTAAATGGCATTACTAATCGACGATAGCTGCATTAACTGCGACATGTGTGAGCCTGAGTGCCCTAATGAGGCTATCACCATGGGTGAAGAGATCTATGAAATTGATCCTGCGCTATGTACCGAGTGTGTGGGTCATTATGCAAAGCCGACCTGTGTGTCAGTTTGCCCAATTGATTGCATTGATCCTGATCCCAGCCACGCAGAAACCCCAGCTGAGCTGCAATATAAATATGAAGTCATTACAGGTAAGGTTTAACCCTTAAACTACATGACAAAAAAGGCGCTAATTAGCGCCTTTTTTGATGTTTATATTCATCCCATGTCTAACGCTCATCATCTGAGTCATTATGACTGAATATTACGCCGTTGCGGCTGCCTGCTCATTAGCATAGCCTTGTAACGTTTGTAGCGTAATAGCTAACTTTTCAATGCTAAGCTTTACCGCTGCTGGTAACGTATCAAGCTCAATACCGAGCAATAAGTTTTTCACTTCAAGGCCGAGTTCGGTATCGCCTTCAATACGCAGCTTACGTTGAAAAAATAACGTGTCAGGATCTTCTTTGGCCGCAGCAACCAGTAATAACTCAGGCACATTGGCAGTAAAAGTTACATCGGCTTGCGTCAAAGGACGTAATAATAACTGTTGATCGTAACTAATTTCAAAGTTGAGCGCGATGTCTTGCACACAAATAGCAACCCACTTACCTTGCAGAAAATCTAACTCACCAAATTTAATTTGTTCACTTAACGAAAGTGACAACATCTTAGCCAGAATATCCAACTTTACCTTTTCAGGGACAACAGCAAGAGACTGGGTGGCGACTTTAGGGGCGATATTAAGCAAATTTTTAGCAACCTTTCCTGAAAAACCGAAAGACATTCATACTCCTACACTGACAAGATTCCAATTTAAGCTAGTTTACTCACATTTTATCAATTGAAACCTGTTTCAAATCAAATCATGTGATGTCATTCAACTTTACACTCACTTTCAATCGAAATTTGAGAGAGAGAATATGGAACTCTTGTGCCCTGCAGGAAATTTAGCCTCATTAAAAGCCGCTTTTAGAGCGGGCGCTGACGCCGTTTATCTAGGTTTAAAGGATGATACTAATGCCCGTTCATTTGCAGGTTTAAACTTCACCCCAGAACAACTAAAACAAGCCACCAAGCTTGCCCATGCCCAAGGCAGAAAAGTATTTTTAACCTTAAATACTTATCCAAAACCTGGAGAGGAAAGCCGCTGGTATCAGGCAATAGATTTAGCCGCCCAGCTGCAAATGGATGCACTTATTACCGCTGATATATCCCTGCTTCATTATGCCAGCAACCGTTATCCACATTTGCCATTGCACCTTTCAGTGCAAGCTTCGGCCACCAATCAAGCCGCACTCGATTTCTATCAGCAAAATTTTAATATTGAACGCGCGGTATTACCTAGAGTGTTATCAATGAAGCAAGTGCGTGACCTAGCCAAATGCAGCTCGGTAGAGTTAGAAGTATTTGCCTTTGGTAGCTTGTGTATTATGGCTGAAGGACGTTGTCATTTATCGTCTTATGTCACTGGCCAATCACCTAATACAGGCGGGTCTTGCTCGCCAGCAAAAGATGTGAGATGGCAAGAGCAAGGCAACCAATGCCTAACTAGGCTAAATGACGTGCTGATTGATACCACAGGTATTGACCAACAACTTGGCTACCCCGTGGTCTGTAAAGGCCGCTACATTGCCGAAGCGGATACCAAAGCCGATTACCTGTTAGAGTCGCCCACCAGCTTAAATACCTTAAGCCTATTACCTCAACTTGCCCAAGCTGGGATCAAATCGCTAAAAATAGAAGGCCGTCAACGCAGCCCTGCATATGTAGAGCAAGTAACGCGGGTTTGGCGAGAAGCGATTGATAGCTATCAAAACAATCCTAGCGCCTTTAAAGAGCAAGCCAGATGGAATCATACCTTAGCCAAGGTGTCTGAAGGACAAGTCACCACATTAGGAGCGTACGAGCGTCAATGGCAGTAAATAACAATATGAAAATCTCACTGGGCGCCATTAGCTATTGCTGGGACAAAGACACCACGGAACAATTTTATCATCGGGCAGCACAAAGCCAGGTTGATACTATTTATTTAGGTGAAACCGTCTGCAGCAGGCGTCGATTAATGAAATTTAAAGATTACTTCGACATTGCCACTATGCTCAAGCAGTCTGGCAAAAATGTGGTACTTTCAACCATGGCATTAATCGAGGCACAATCTGAGCTTGGCGAACTTAAAAAGTATATCGATAATGGCGAGTTTATTATTGAAGCCAATGATATGGCAGGCGTGCAATTGGCCTCTGAGGCCAAACTGCCGTTCATTTGTGGCCCAACCATTAATAACTACAATAGAGCCAGCTTAGATATTTTGCATAAAATGGGTATGCAACGCTTTGCTATGCCATTTGAATTATCAAAGTCATGGCTTAAAACCGTGATTGGTGAGGGCGAAAACACGCCGCAATTTGAAGTGGAAGTCATGGGCCATGGTTATATGCCACTGGCGCATTCAGCGCGCTGCTTTACTGCCAAACACTTTAATTTGAGTAAAGACAATTGTGAGACCATTTGTCAGCAACACCCAAAGGGGATTTTGGTGCAAACTCAAGAGCATCAGGATTTACTGAGATTAAATGGCATCCAAACTCAATCGGCTTCATTTGTTGATTTAACCGCTGAAATGATGCAAATGCAGCAAATGGGGGTGAACTACTTTAGAGTATCACCTAGCCAATTAGCCTGTATTGAGCTTGCAGATGAACTCACAAAGCGCTTAGCAAACAGTGATGAGACTCAAGATGATATGGCGATGAAAACTCGCGAGTTTGCTAACACAAAATCCTGTAATGGCTATTGGTTCGGCGGCGCTGGTTTACAAAAAATCTAGTTAACACCTTAGTAATCGGGGCTAATGCAAGGCAGTGAATAACGCTGTAAGCTTTAGCCTCTTTGCTTACAAGTCTTTTTACTTACAAGGCTCTTATAACAAGTCTCCTACTGACAAGGCTCTTACTTACAAGGCTCTTACTTACAAGGCTCTTACTTACAATTGCCCAAGAGTCATACCTTTGGCTTAGGCTTATCTGCTTTACTTTGCCCCTGGGGCAGAAAATAGCAGCGGCAAATGCTCAAAACCCACAGCCATGTAGTTATGATGCTTAGCCAAAATAAGATGGATAACCACCAAGTTTGTGGCTTAGGAGACTGCGACACAATGGCTTGAAATAGTAGTCCTTCAGAGAGCGGGTTCTCACCTAAACTCCCCCCCCAATATGGCCAAGTTAAAATCGCGCCGTGGATCACCGCAATCAAACCAGCAAACACCAATGGCAGCATATATTGGGCTTGGCGCATAATGATCCCGTTAACCAGTCCCAGTAGCGCACTGATTAAGCCAAAGTAAATAAAAATAGACACGGCTTGAATATGTAAATGGTAAACATTAAGGGGAAACAGCCCTGTGGCAGCTAGGGCAAGAAAAGTCACGATAAGAGCCAGCCAAAATAACCGACCAGTAATGGTACGGTTTATTTGTAGGCCAAATAAAGCACTCATCGTCAGGCTTAAGCTACCAAAAAATAGCCCGCCATTAATCAATAAGGCAGAAGAAGAGCGGTTGTAAGTCCCCAGTTCACTGATTGAAAATTGCAGTAAACTATACTTATCACCATGCTGCATATGCTCAATAAACACAGATAAACCTATGCCGATAAAAAGCCCTATCAAACCTAATAAACCAAACAGGTAAGCTAATCGAGCAATTTTTTCCGTTTTACTTATTATCACAGCGTATCTTGTTCCTTGTAAATTAGGCTCTATCATACTTAATCGCCTTTGATAAAAACGCTATCGACATCTAATGTTTAGTATTCAGTCAATTAACCACGTCAATATAGAGGGCACGACCCAAACAACCTTACAACGATCCACTCACCCATTGTAATAACAAAACACCACAGTAACAACAACTGCATAACACCATGATTACAAACAAAATAATCCGTGCAATTCGGTTGGGAAACGATACAATATAGATAAGCATAAAAAGCCCATAACTATTCGTTTTAGTGAATAGTTTTACTTAGAATAGATAAGCAGGTAACCTTGCCTCGCTTAGATATCCTATGAATGGACATACAGCATTTCCCATAAGACGGTTTGATTAACTCAACCATGATTATTTAGTTAATTGGTAAGGCATAGACAAAGTGACTCAAGAAAAACCAAAATATAATCTCAAAACAATACTTACCTTTATCATTCCGTCACTTATCGGATTGTTATTGTTTATGACACCTATTAGCTACGACGGCTCAATCACCATTCCGATTGCTATCGTATCAAAATTTGTACAAAACCAATTCGCCGATATATTACCTTTAATCGTAACCTGTATCGTAGTCTTTATGGCAATCGTGTCGGTGCTTACTAAACTAATAAACCCAAAGTTAGTTCGTAAGAGCCCGTTTTTGCATTCGCTGCTGAATGTTTCACCATTTTGGTTATTAGTACGCGTCTTAGGGGCAATATTCATTGTATTAACCTACTTAGAGATCGGTTCAGAAGTGATTTACTCAGCTGATACCGGAGCCTTGGTACTCAATGACCTATTACCAGTACTACTGTCAGTGTTCATTTTTGCAGGCATGCTGCTGCCGTTACTGCTTAACTTCGGTCTATTAGAATTTTTCGGTACCATGCTGACCAAATTAATGCGTCCAATCTTCAACCTTCCAGGAAGAAGTGCCATTGACTGTATGGCATCATGGTTAGGTGATGGCAGTGTTGGTATTTTAATGACCAACAAGCAGTATGAAACCCGTCTTTATACCGAGCGTGAGGCGGCCGTAATTGGTACTACCTTCTCAGCAGTATCTATTACTTTTAGTTTAGTGGTTATTTCTCAAGTCAAACTTGAGCATTTATTTGTGCCATTTTACTTAACCGTTTGTCTCGCTGGTTTTGTTGCCGCTATCATAGTGCCTAAATTACCACCGCTATCATGGAAAAAAGATTTATATATCGACAACACCCCACGTCACCCAGATGATGAAATGATCCCACAAGGTCATGGCGTAATGTCTTGGGGCTTTGAGCAAGCGATGAATAAAGCTTCGCGCGCTGGTGGGGTTAAACAGCTATTAACTGAAGGCGTTAAGAACGTGGTTGATATGGTGTTTGGTATTATTCCTGTGGTTATGGCCATTGGTACCATCGCATTGGTATTAGCTGAAAATACGCCGATTTTTAATTATCTAGGTATGCCATTTATTCCACTGCTCGAATTACTGCAAATACCAGAAGCCGATGTTGCATCGACAACGATTGTGGTTGGCTTTGCTGATATGTTCTTGCCTTCAATTTTAGCCAGCTCAATTGAGTCAGATTTAACTCGCTTTGTGATTGCAGCCCTATCAGTAACCCAATTAATTTATATGAGTGAAGTCGGTGCATTACTTATTGGCAGTAAAATCCCAGTTAACTTCTTCGAGTTGTTTGTGATTTTCATTTTGCGTACCTTAGTGACATTACCGGTTATCGCCCTTTGCGGACACTTACTGATTTAGTCGCTTGATTCGAGTCATAAAGTAAATACAAAAAAGGAGCCACAGGCTCCTTTTTTAATGCTTAACAAGTTTTGTTAATCCATTTAGTTAATCAATTTAGTTAATCAGTTCTAATAACTCATGAACGGTTTTAATCGGATGGATTTTAGCGCCTAGCCCTTCCATTGATTTATGGTAGTTACGATGGGGAATATACACCTCGGTAAAACCATGTTGCACCGCTTCTTTTACTCTCGGCACACCACTATCAATCGGCCTAACATCACCATTTAAACTTAGCTCTCCCATAATGCAGGTGGTTCTGGGCACCACAAAGTCATTTAAACTGCTGAGTAAAGCCGTCACCAAGGCTAAATCAATACAGGTTTCTGATTCATCAATCTTCAAACCACCCACCAAATTAAAATAAGTATCATGATAAATCTTGGTGCGAGTATGCTTGCGTAATATCCCCGTGAGCATTTTAATCCGGTTCATGTTTAACCCCACACAAACTCGCTGCGGAAACTCGCCTTCAGTCTCAGTGGTTAGACATTGAATTTCTAGCAATAAGTTACGGTTGCCTTTACGGATACAGGTAATGGCCGCGCCAGGTGATTCAGTGGTGGAGCCAGAGAGAAATATCTCACTGGGATTATCAACACTTATCATACCGCGCTCGGTCATCTTAAAAATGCCCACGGTATCCACATCACCAAAACGGTTTTTATTGGCTCTTAGAGTTCTAATTTGGCCGTCATTGCATTCAATATGGGTCAGACAATCGACAATGTGAATAAGCGTTTGCGGGCCGGCAGTTTCATTGTTTTTATTAACGTGCGCCACTAAAAACATGGTGACATTATTTTGCTTACAATACTGGGTTAATGCCTGCGCGCAGCTTTTGACTTGTGAAGGCGAGCCAGGGCTGCCATTGGCGCTTTCAGACACCACCGCTTGGATTGAGTCGATAACAGCAAACTTTACCTGTTTAGCGTCCAGCTCAGCAATAATCGCCTCAACGCTGGTTTCAGCCATTAAATATAGGTTCTCTTCGTTATAACTGAGCTTTAAGCGGTTAACACGATTTTTGAACTGCGATAGTGACTCTTCAGCAGTACAATATAATGAAGGCATAACTTGTGACATGCGGGCAATTAAATCGGACAGTAAAGTAGTTTTACCTGCACCAGGATCGCCTGAAATAATATTCACTGAGCCTGTGGTTAAGCCACCGCATAAGACCCTATCAAGTTCACCAATGCCGGTAAGCATTTTTTGGGCTTCAAACTCTTCCACTTCATGAAGTTTTTTTGAGCCGCCGCCGACAGAGCCTGCATAACCAGCTACCGAATTGGTCGACGATTTAACCGCAGAAATGCGCACTTCTGATATGGTATTCCACTCTTGGCAGGCATTGCACTGTCCTTGCCAGCGAGGAAAATCTTGTCCGCACTCATTACACACATACGCTGTTTTATTTTTTGCCATAGATCACTTTTGTCAGATTGCTGCTTATGGGATTTAAGCACTTATTAATTTATTAAATTTACACAGCTCAATTGTTAAGCTAATGGCGCCAAAATCGCATTATTACCTTAGCTTTAACAGACACCTAGACTAATTTTGTATAAAGTAAGCCTGATGCTAGCCGATAAGATTACCAGTCGAGCCTGCAATTATCACCTTTATCTGAGCCCTCAATAGAAAAGAAGCCATGAGTTTAGAAGAGCACAGTCAGCTTATAGAGCAATTAAAGCCACTTTTAATGGAACCTGATTTTAAGGATGCCTTTGAAATGTTTACGGCTGACGAATCAAACTCGACTCGATTTTTATTGAAAATGGAATTAAATCGCATTGCGGTGATTTGTACTCGGATCATTGATTTACGTGATAAAAGCGATCTTGAATGTGAAGAGGTTCAGGTTGGAAAACTACGTCATTTTCTCGATGAGCCAGCAAAGCTTTCCTTGCTAGAGGCACTGCAGCTGTATCGCAATAAGTATATCGTTGGCGTTTATGAGCATGTACTCAACCAGCACAAATTACGCAAAGAAAAAGCCCGCCAAAACAATCAGCAACCCGTAGCACAAACCTCCCAGTTAATTGTGCCTGGGGTGGTTTTAGGCAGCTATTTTAATCGTAGCGAAGAGCGAATGAATTACAGTATTCGTATTTCAGCCTCACAAACAGGTGGCCCCGAAGTTAATGGCGCCAGCTTAGATTTATCTGTCGGTGGCGCGAGAGTTCGCTTACCTGCTGACATTCGCTTTGATCAAGATAAGCCGCTGCGTATTAAATTACTTGAATTAAACGAAGAGTATTTTTTTGACGATCTCCAAAAAGGCATCGACTATAAAATCGTCGATATACAACACAAAGATGATAGTGCCATATTGCGCCTATGCCGTATTGGAGAAAGTAACGAGCTCGATAACTTATTAACCCAGCTGATCCGCAGTTACCGCTTTCGCTATAAAGTGGATGTAAACGATTTGATTGTCAATGCAACCGGGCTTGGGTTTGAACGCCATTATTTACCACTATTAGCTCACCTCCCCATTTATATCAGTTTAAATGACGGTAAACCGACCATTAGCCATTTGCTATTAAGTCAAGGCAACCAAGCTTCATTACAATATTTTCAAGATGAGCAAGAGATTAATCAGCTACCCGGTTTACTGACCAATAATCGCTTAGTCAATCTCATTAAGCACCCACAAGACAGTGACCATAGTTTATTTTTTTGCTTCACCTACCAAGCAAACGACACAATCCAATACTTTTCAGCCTCGCTTTATGAGTTAAAGCAACATGATGCCTTAGGGTTATTCCTTGGCTTTGGCGCAAGCAAAACTAGTTGGCGAGTGTTCAAAGTAAGCCAACAAAGCATTGACCATAAACTGAATTATAAAACCTCGACGCTACCAGGGGATGAAACCCACTACTCAGCGCTAGTAGAGCAACAACTGGCAGGCTTTAGCTACGTGCTGCAGTTAATCGATTTAACCAATGAGCAGGTTCAATCCGATTATCAAACCTGGTTTAACCCAAGTGATAACGTCAATAAGCTTAAAAAGTTTAACCAAACTAAGCTCAAACAAAACAGCATAAAACGTCTATCAATGCCCTTTAGCGAGCGACGACGAGAAGCGCGCTATGCCTTTAAAACCTTGGTAGATATTGAGCACAACAACCATAAAACCCGTGGGATAAGCCATGATATATCCACCCGTGGGCTGCAGCTTGCTTTAGAAGATAATCTTAACCTCAAAAAGCCTACAGATGTGTTACTTAGTTTCCCTAAACTGCAGCAAATTGCAGGCAAGACATCACTGTCAAACTTGCCATATCGATTGATCCGCAGCCGTAATCATGACCAAACCCTGCATTTGTCGGCCAACATTGGTCACGAACCCCATGCTGGAGTTGAGTTTATCAATAAACTCATTAATCATAATCGGGATAAACTTGAGCAATTATCAGATAGTGAAGGCGAGTTAAAAGAGCTAGCCGATGGCATGAAAAACTTACTCCTAAGACAGCTGGCTAATGTGCCCTTTTTTGTAGAAAAAACGCAAAAATCGGCGCAACTATCATGCTTAGGGATCGGCGTTAAAACTGATGCTATTAGCCATCTATTTGCCGCTGGCTCCACTAAACCATTAAATTATAATTTGACGCCATTATTTAATGAAAGCCAGTTTAAGCAGCTAATTATTAATCCAGTTCGAGCAATGAAGCCCATTGATGGCCTGAAATATATAGAGATATTCCTGCAGGTGTCTCGTCAAGGTAGAGGAGCAATTAACATTCAATCTCAGTTAGTCAACGACTTCGCTAGCCGAGATGCTCAAATTGCCTTTGTGCGTCACGCTAAAACTGTTGGCCGCTTTGTGGCATTACGAGTTTATTATGGCGCAACTGAAAAGCCAGACATGAGCTATATTCGCCGCGAAATGGAATATATTGCCACCCATGCTTCCCACAGAGCAAAACAGCTTGAAGCCCAGTTATGGCGGGTTTTAGGAGCCGGAGAACTGTTAGAGATTAGTGCTGAAGTTGAAATGAGATATCCAGAGTTACACCAAGTCTAAATACCCCAAATCTGAATGACTCAAAACCTGAATGACTCAAAACCTGAATGACTCAAAACCTGAGTTGCTCAAAACTTGAAGGCTCCTAGCCTAAGTGCGCTAATGCTAAACCAAAAGTGCGCTAATGCTAAACCAAATTGATACACTAATCTCGACAGCGCTAATAGAGTATATATTGCAATCACTTGGTTTGTATTACTTCAGCTAGCGCTTATCGCTGCAGTTTATTTTTAAGTTGCTACTTAGCCAAACTGTCATACCAGCTTTTCACTAACGGGAAATGATCATCTACTGCGGATTTGTCGGTTAACATGCCTGCATGGGTGTAGTCCCGCTTAAAGCCGCGATGTTTAGCCAGTAAAGTATACTCAGCTGCCACCATCTGACACTCACCCATCATATCTTGCACATCTGAAGGGTTACCTAACACGCGGTCCTTTTTAGCGGCTAAAAACCAACAAGGCGGCCAAGTCACCTGCCTAGCTGCAGCGGCATAATCAAAGTTATCATGGCAATCTACCCAATCACCTTTTACCCAATCTATGGTTTGCCTTAATGATTGCCGGCTTTCATTGTCCATACCCATTCGATATTTATCTGCCGCTAAATAGCCATCCACTTTTGACAAAAATGGCGCCAACCGATTCCAAAATAAATCCACCATCATGGTTTTACGCAGAGATTTAATTTTGATGGTTCTTTTACTACCAAAGGTGACAAATGAAGCCACTTGAGTGCGCACCTTAGCTAAGCGAACATAACAGCTCGCCATTAATACCCCGCCCCATGAGTGCGCGCACCAATGCACTTTACTTGCTGATGAATGCGATAAAATAAACTCATTGGCAAGGGGCAGCTGCTCTAAAATCACTTCGGTTTGACCTAAGGAATAGGCCGCGCTGATTTTAGGCTCACTTAAGCCTCTGCCTGCCGTATCGAGTATATACACATCAAAACCTTGCCTAGCAAGATAGCAACCTAAGCCTTTGCCCGAGGCACTGTAAAATACCCGTCCATTTGACATTGCGCCATGTAACATCAAAATTGGCATGCCTTTAGCCAAGCTAGGGTTTGCTTTGATATGCCGAATATGAAGGCGACCATTTCGATAGGGAATAAAATGTGACTGCTGCATGGGAATGAATATGACTATTTTGAGTGTATGAACTCAATACGGTAATCAGTGTAAATGTTAATTACAAGTTAATTAGAGTAATGAGCCTAATCAAGATAAAAAATGGCTCACTTAAAGTGAACCATTTAAAAGTGCTCTCAGCCAATATCTAAACAGCTAAGAGTCGATGCCATTGATGCTTGCAGCTCTTTACCCTTGCAGTGTTTTTAGGCTT
>NZ_JBFRKG010000007.1:180375-180507 GCF_041469325.1 Shewanella sp. 10N.286.51.B8 | reverse complement strand
TAGGCTTGCAAGTAATACACAAAGTAATAAACAAAGCAGCGTAAATCCAAGTTATTGATACTGGTATCGGCAGCTTTTAGTCACTTAGGTTAAACCGTCATTTAACATTATGCTTGCAGTGTTTTTAGGCTT
>NZ_JBFRKG010000007.1:0-179630 GCF_041469325.1 Shewanella sp. 10N.286.51.B8 | reverse complement strand
TAGGCTTGCAAGTAATACACTAAGCAGCGTAAATCCAAGTTATTGATACTCGCATCGGCTGCAGCAAGCAGTTTCGGCTTAGCATGGAAGGCAATACCAAAATCAGCAGCATTAACCATAGGAATATCGTTGGCGCCATCGCCAATGGCCAGCCGTTGCCCTGCAGCAATTTGCCAAGTGGCACTGCACTTATCAATCACATTGGCTTTATATTGGGCATCAACCACATCACCTGTTACTTCACCGGTTAACTTACCCGCTTCAATGACCAGCTCATTGGCGTAAGCGGCATCTAAATCCAGTAAATCTTTTAAATAGCCCACAAATGGGGTGAATCCGCCCGAGGCTAACACTAACTTCCACTCGTTAGACTTTAGCTCTGCCACTAGGCTTTTAAGCCCTGGCATCAAAGGAAGTTGCTCACATAAAGTGCTGATAATACTCTCATTGGCGCCTGCAAGCTTACTGACCCTTAAGCGTAAACTCTCTTCAAAGTCTAATTCCCCTTGCATGGCCCTTTCGGTGACTTCTGATACCGCCTCACCCACGCCAGCCATCACAGCTAATTCATCAATACATTCTATTTGAATCGCGGTGGAGTCCATATCCATCACTAATAGACCCGGTTTAAATAAGCTCGCTAGCGGCGCGGTTATATTGAGAAGTTCTGCTTTTACCTGCAGCGGAAATTGACTCATCAGTGTCCCTAAAGCTGAGGTTGAGGCAAGTTCAAAACCTTGTAAATCGTTATGTCTCATCAAAGGCGTAATCGCGCAGTCTTGGGTTAACTTTGCCAGCCAGTCATTAATGGCCCCAAAAGATTGCGCTTCAAATACCACTCTAAAACGATAAGGGTACTTAACCTGAACATTGTTAAGATACTCGTCTTCAAAATAACGAGTTAAAGTGACATGATTATGGCTATACGTCGCATCAAATGTTGAGAATAACCACGTTAATGGCTGAATATTTACCTGAGTTTCCATGGACTGCATTTCCCCAATGATTGCGACTATCTACAATGAATTATTTCGATTAGTATTAATTAAATAGAAAAATGACCAAGGATTAAAGTGATTTTTGTTAAAGGTCTTAAAAAAAGCCAAAAAATCAGCAGATTAATTCAAATCAGCATTGCTGTAATTTTATTATTTGCTTTAGTGCATTTATGGAAGTCGAGCCTTAATAACGGTCAGCAACTGCTGAGTTCGCAAACCCAAATCATGGCGCGCTTATTAGCTCAACAAGTGGCCAATGGCGCAGCCCCAGCAATGCATCTACAAAATGATGAGCAACTACAATGGCTAGCCAATGCGCTCGTGCTCGACCCAAAAGTGATGTCAGTGAACATGTACAGTACTCAAGGGGTAAGGCTGGCGTTTGCCCAAAGCGTATCAGACATCGAATTTGACGCCGATGATAAAGTACTAACTGAGATGTTATCGCCCTACCCACCTTTAATTGAAAACGTGCTTCAAGGTGACAATAACTTAGGCTATATCGAGGTGAGGTTAAACTTACATATTTTCTTTGATGAATTAAAAAGCCACTATCAAGAAAATATGAAGCAACAACAAATTATGCTGATTATTGCAGGTATTATTGGTTTGCTGCTGTCGCGGGTCTTTTCGTTTAAACGCGCAGATTTCGACCGACGTAAAACTCGCGCCAAACAAGGACGTAAAAATAGCCAATTAGTGCAAAAAAGCTTGTCTGAAGAAATGCATCAACTTGAAGATAGCCGGACTGAACCGACAGATGTGGATGACCAAAGCGCTAACCCAAAATCATCACTGATAACAGAGTCTGATAGCGATGAAAATATGACTTTTAAACAAGAGATACTAGAAGCCGAAAACCTCAGACTTGATGATAAAAGTAAACCCAGTTAACCATTAAAAAAAAGCGTAACTGATAAATCAGTTACGCTTTTTTACGAAATAATAAACGTTAAATTACAGAGTAACTACTGCATCTAATGTCATGATAATCATTTCGTTGAAAGTATTTTGACGTTCATCAGAAGTGGTTTTTTCTCCGGTTCTGATGTGGTCAGAAACTGTCACTACGCATAATGCTTTAGCGCCAAGTTCGTGTGCAACACCGTAAAGGCCTGCCGCTTCCATTTCGACCCCAAGTACACCCATTTTTTCCATGGTATCGAACATAGAAGGATCTGGAGTGTAGAATAAATCAGCAGAGAAAACGTTACCTACACGCACTTTAGTTTCGTGCGTTTTAGCTGATTCGATCACTGCGTTCATTAAGTCATAATCTGCAATCGCAGCAAAATCTTGACCTTTAAAACGTAAACGGTTTGCTTGCGAGTCAGTACAAGCGCCCATTCCGATAATCACATCACGCACTTTTACGTCAGTGCTAATTGCGCCACAAGAACCAACACGGATTAGGTTTTTAACGCCGTAATCAGAAATAAGCTCATGCGCATAAATAGAACATGATGGAATACCCATACCAGAACCCATTACAGATACGCGAGTACCTTTATATGTTCCAGTAAAACCAAGCATGTTACGTACATCAGTAACTTGCTCTACATTTTCTAAAAATGTTTCAGCAATATATTTTGCACGTAATGGATCGCCTGGGAATAAAACTGTTTCAGCAAATGCACCGTCAACAGCATTAATATGTGGTGTAGCCATGGAAAAACCCCTATATTTTTATCGTATATCTTTATATGTGGGCAGCAAAGTCATCCCCTTCGCTGCCGGACGTGATTCTACTATATTTATTAACAGATTAACCTTAGTAGATAGCATTTGAATCATCAATTAATGAATGATTCGCCATAATCCATAGGTTCAAGCTTAAAATACGTCGCAATAGACTGCCCAATGTCGGCAAAACTGTTTCTACGGCCTAATGAACCGGCAGCTAACCCCGCGCCTAAAGCAATCACAGGAACACGTTCGCGGGTATGCTCGGTGCCAACCCAGCTTGGATCGCAACCATGATCGGCTGTCAGTAATAACAAGTCATCAGGGTTAAGTAAGGCTAATAACTCTGGCAAACGTTGGTCAAAGTATTCTAAAGCTTTGGCGTAACCGGCAATATCACGACGGTGTCCGTAGTGGGAATCAAAGTCAACAAAGTTAGTAAATACAATGGTGTTATCTTCAGCACGCTTGATTTGCTCAAGGGTTGCATCGAATAACTCTTCAAGACCTGTTGCCTTAAATTTCTGGGTAATACCGCTGTTAGCATAAATATCGGCAATTTTACCAATACTCACCACTTCACCACCGGCATCTTTAAGCTTATCTAATACCGTTGGCGCTGGCGGTAATACCGCATAATCATGTCGATTACCTGTACGGGCAAAATCTTCAGGACCCGAGCCCACAAATGGACGCGCAATCACGCGGCCAATATTGTAAGGCTCTAGCTCTTCACGGGTAATTTCGCACAAACGGTATAGGTTTTCTAAACCAAATGATTCTTCATGACAGGCAATTTGAAAAACTGAATCAGCTGAAGTATAAAAAATTGGCTTACCGCTGCGCATGTGTTCTTCGCCAAGTTCTTCTAAAATTGTTGTACCTGAAGCATGGCAATTACCCAAAAAGTCGGTTAAGCCCGCACGTTTGAGGATTTTATCCGTAAGCTCTTTTGGAAAAGAGTTGGTTAAATCAGAAAAGTAACCCCATTCATACAATACTGGCACGCCAGCCATTTCCCAGTGTCCACTAGGCGTATCTTTACCTGAGCTTAATTCATCCGCATGGCCATAAGCGCCAATCACGTCGATATTATCAGCGAAACCATCGGCGAATTTACCCGTACTTTCAAAACCTAAATGGCCTAGACCGAGCTTTGCCAGGTTTGGCAGTGTTAATGGTCCTTTTCGGCCAATATCGGCTCGGCCTTCAGCACAGGCTTTAGCAATATGACCAAAGGTATCTGAACCTGTATCTCCGAATTTTTCAGCATCAGTGGCAGCACCAACACCAAAAGAATCCAACATTAAAATAAATGTACGTTTCATAATTTTTACTCCATTATAAATCTGAAGCGCGGATATAACGGTAGATTTCAGGCGTCTTTTCTGGCGCAGAATCTTCAATGTTAATCGCCTGCTGAACGGCAGCAGAGGCTTCTTCGAAAGCGGCTTCAGATTGAGCATGTACCATGGCGATAGGCTTATCAGCTGATATCTCATCACCTAATGCACATACTTCTGTTAATCCAACGCTATAATCTAATGCGTCGCCAGGCTTTCTGCGGCCACCACCTAAGGTCACTACCGCTAAACCTAACTCTCGGGTATCCATGCTATGAGCAAAACCCTGTTTGTTGGCATACACAGGACGAATAATTTTCGCCTGTGGCAAATATTTGTCATAAGACTCAACAAAATCTGCTGGCCCGCCAAGGCCTGATACCATACGGCCAAAAATTTCAGCCGCTTTACCATTATTTAAAACAGTATTTAATTTTGTACGTGCGTCAGCATCATTTTGCGCAATGCCGCCAAGTACGAGCATTTCAGCACATAGGCCCATAGTGACTTCGTAAAGACGTGGGTTACGGTAAGCGCCAGTTAAAAAGTTAATCGCTTCACGCACTTCAACCGCGTTACCGGCACATGATGCCAATACTTGGTTCATGTCAGTTAATAAAGCGGTAGTTTTAGTGCCAGCACCGTTTGCCACTGCTGTAATACTGCGAGCAAGTTCTTCAGAGGCTTCATAAGTAGGCATGAATGCGCCGCTACCGACTTTGACGTCCATTGCTAAAGCATCTAGCCCAGCTGCGAGCTTTTTAGAAAGAATTGAAGCAGTAATTAACGAGATAGACTCAACGGTTGCGGTATTATCACGGATTGAATAGAAACGCTTATCGGCAGGGACTAAATCACCGGTTTGGCCAATAATGGCAACGCCAGCTTCTTTAACTACTTTGCGAAACAACTCACTTGATGGCTCGGTTTGGTAACCAGGAATGGCATCAAATTTATCTAAGGTGCCGCCAGTATGACCAAGGCCGCGACCCGAAATCATCGGTACATAACCACCACATGCCGCCGCCATTGGGCCAAGCATCAGGCTAATGACATCACCAACACCGCCGGTGCTGTGCTTATCAATAATGGGGCCGTCAAGTGACAGTGCATCCCAGTTTAATACAGTACCTGAGTCACGCATACCTGTGGTTAAGGCAATACGTTCATCCATGTTCATATCTTGAAAATAAACAGCCATACCAAAAGCGGCTATTTGGCCTTCTGAAACGGTATTTTGAGTAATGCCATCAACAAAAAATTGAATTTCAGCTGCGCTTAATGCATCACCATTACGTTTTTTACGAATAATTTCTTGAGCGAGAAACATGCTACTTCCTCCAGCAAGATGAATTTATTGAGCCATCTTGCTACAACAATAAGGCACCGAATGGGCTAAAATGATCCATTCGGTGCATGCTAAATCGTTATGTCAAAACCGTACAATACTAACTTTGATTAGTAACCTTGTGCACCAGCAGGCGCATCGGCTAACTCAAGAGTATGAAGTAAGCTAGTTAATAAGCTTGAAGCGCCGAATCTAAAGTGTGCCGGAGTAACCCAGTCAGCACCTAGAATGCGTTCAGCTAAACCTAAAAACTCGGCAGTTTTAGCCGCGTCACGTACACCACCGGCTGGTTTAAAACCAACATTGGTGTTCTTTTCGCTAATCACGGTTAACATGATTTCAGCCGCTTCAAGTGTGGCATTAACCGGTACTTTACCGGTTGATGTTTTGATAAAGTCAGCACCTGCATCAATTGAAAGCTCAGATGCTTTACGAATTAACGCTGCATCTTTTAACTCACCTGATTCGATAATCACTTTTAAGATAGCTTGATCGCCACAGGCTTCTTTACACGCTTTGACTAGCTCAAAACCTAAGCTTTCGTTGCCAGCCATTAATGAGCGGTATGGAAATACCACATCAACTTCGTCTGCGCCGTAAGCTACAGCGGCACGGGTTTCTAATACTGCGATAGCAATATCGTCATTACCGTGTGGGAAGTTAGTCACTGTGGCGATTTTGATGTCTTCACAATCAAGTTCGTTTAAGGTTTTACGAGCGATAGGGATAAAACGAGGGTAAATACAAATTGCAGCGGTATGTCCAGCAGCAGTATTCGCTTTATGACATAAATCAATGACCTTTTGGTCAGTATCATCATCATTTAATGTGGTTAAATCCATTAATGAAATGCCAAGTTGTGCTGCTTTTTTTAAATCACTCATGTGTGCTCTCCAAAACAAAAAATAAATTAATCTTGTTATGGCAATGCAATTAAGCTGGCATTAGGGTGTTGATGGGGCCGGGCCTTCGAGCATTGCCAGTAAATAAATTCATAAATTACTGAACTAAGTATTCAATCTGATAACGAGTACCACGACTTGAATCCTTGAAGACCGGAAGAGGTGAAACAAAGATTATTGTTTCATCCATTCCGCGAAAAATCCGTTTTAGCGCGCAAATCAATCCAAATTAATGACAAGCTAATATCACTTATTTGGACCTTAATATTTATCTAAATACACTTTAGCAAATTCTACGATATATTTAAGTAAATACTAACATAAATTAATAAAAAAATAGAGCCACACAAGTGTGGCTCTATACTTTCAAGCAATCTTAGAACTTGTAAGTTGCTGTAAGGTAGTGAGCGAAACCAGTAGTTTCTAGACCTACGATACCAGCACCATCTTCAAGAAGGTATACATCTTTATATGCTTTTAGGCCGTAACCTAGAGCGTAGTTGTCTGAATGCCAATGTAAACCGAAGTATGCTGCGCCACCGTTGCTAGACATAGGTACGAACTCATTGCCGTAATCATCGTCTGCACCGAACTGGTAATCAACGTAACCTTGGAAAGATACGAAAGTACCGTTATCAAAGTTCATTACTGGCTTGAACCAGTTCATAGAGAATTGGTAACCATTCCAATCTTTACCATTCATGTCGTAGTGAGCGTATATGTTCATGCCAGTTTTACCTAACCATGGAACCATAACATCAGCACCTAAACCCCAGAAAGATGCATTCACGTCTTCTGCGATTGGTCCGCCACCCCAGTTAAATAAAGTAGAGAAGTAAACTTCTTGGATAGGACCAACTGAAAGGTCTAAACCAGTAATTGCATCAAGAGAAAAACGAGGTGCAAACTTCATGAACATACGGTTTTCACCGTAACCTTTATCACCAGAATCTTGAGTAAATAAGTTGAAAACATCAACGTAACCGTATAAATCAACAACACCAGCACGGCCGCCAAATTCCATTTCTAAGTAATCGTGACCACTTTCACCACCACTTGGTAATTCGTCAAAAGCATACATTGCATTGAACTGCATCCAACTGTAATCACCAGAACGTAAATCGGTGCGGTCAGCAGCCATAGCAGGTGCAGACATTGCAGCGATCGTAGTTGCAGCTAAAGCTAAAGTTTTAACGTTTTTCATTATCAACCCCATTGATATATTTAGTACCACCTTCGTGGGTGGCGATTTTTATAAAACGTTCGCATTGTACCTATTCTAGCTAAAAGCTCAATACAAAAAAGACAAAATACGAATACTTAATCCCAAAATGTGAACAATGTCGCTACCTTTAACTAACAACCAATAATTAAATAATCTATAAAACTATTAATAGGCCCAATATCGTTATATAAAACCTTAGCAAGCAACATACCATAAACAGCTGTAGCAAAAGTTGATTAAGTAAAATTCACGGAGAATGGCTGTTTTTAAAGACAAAAAAAGCCGTTATTACTAAATGATAACGACCTTTTTATTGGTAATGTTTAAATCATGGTAGTGATAACATCGCTAAAAATTGACCCGTAAATGTTGCACCCAAGAAGTTAACAAGCGAGCTAGCAATAACGGCACGTATATTAAGCTCAGCAAGCTCATGGTGACCACTAGGCACCATTGAACCAGCTAATCCAGCTAATCCAGCTAATCCAGCTAATAGCATAGCCATAGCCATAGCCATAGCGGATAAGTGAGCAGCGCCACATAATGCCAATGCAAGGATAACCACTATTTTTAGATACAAAAAAGGCCGTTATTAATAAATAATAACGGCCTTTTGACTAACCAAGCTTAACTCATAGCAGATATTAAATCGCTAAGAATAGGCCCGCTAGCGTTGCGCTCATTAAGTTAGCAAGTGAACCGGCAATAACAGCACGGATACCAAGCTTAGCAAGGTCATGACGACGACTAGGCGCCATTGAACCTAAACCACCTAATAGAATAGCAATAGATGATAAGTTAGCGAATCCACATAATGCGAATGAAATGATAGCTTTAGTTCTATCAGACATCATCATGCCAGTCTCAGCAACTACCTTGAAACCTTCTGCAGACGCATCAAGTAAGTAAGGAGCAAAGTTAAGATAAGCAACGAATTCGTTTACAACAATCTTTTGACCGATGAAAGAACCAGCAACAAGTGCTTCGTTCCAAGGTACACCGATTAAGAATGCTAAAGGCATGAAAATGTAACCAAGAATAAGTTCTAAAGTAATACCTTCAAGACCAAACCAACCAGTTACACCACCGATGATACCGTTGACCATTGCAATTAAACCAACGAAGGCAATTAACATTGCACCCACGTTTAGTGCTAAATGCATACCAGATGAAGCACCGCCAGCAGCAGCGTCTAATACGTTAGCTGGTTTATCAGGATCTTCAGGAAGATCTGACATGTCATTTTTAGCTTCTTCAGTTTCAGGATGCATTAGTTTAGCCATCATCAAACCACCAGGAGCCGCCATGAATGATGCAGCAACTAAGTATTCAATTGGTACACCCATTTGCGCGTAACCGGCTAATACTGAACCCGCGATTGATGCTAAACCACCAACCATGATTGCGAATAATTCAGAGTTAGTCATAGTCGCAATAAATGGACGAACAACTAGTGGCGCTTCAGTTTGACCAACGAAAATATTCGCTGTCGCTGACATAGACTCAGTACGGCTAGTACCTAATGCTTTTTGCAAGCCACCACCGATGAGACGGATGATCCACTGCATAATGCCTAAGTAGTAAAGCACTGCGATTAATGAAGAGAAGAACACGATAACGGGTAAAACATTTACCGCGAAAATAAAGCCAACTTTGAATTGAGCTAAATCGCCAAATACGAAGTTAATGCCCGATTGTGCATAACTAATTACACTAGATACGGCATCTGACATACCTTGTAAGATATCTTTCCCCACTGGTACGTATAAAACGAAACCTGCAAAGAATGCTTGAATAGCTAAAGCACCACCAACAGTACGCACATTAATTGCTTTTCTGTTATTTGATAGTGCATAACCGATTGCTAGTATGGTAACCACACCTACTAGACTCATTAGTATATCCATTAATCACGACCCTTTTTTAATTTGTTAACGATATGTATAATTGTTGTTAACTCACCTATTTTCAGTTAGTGATTATAACTGACGAGCGGATGAAAATCGTGGATTAGTTCATAGTTTTAGAGTTTAATTTCAGGATCTTATCCCACAGCAACGCCCATCAACCACGGTGTTTAAAAAAAAAGAATTACAGCTCAAACAGTTGTCGAGCATTTAACCCCAACTGTTCCATAATTAAAACAGTGGTTTTTTTTTGTAATTTTGCTATCTGTTCAACAAAACTTATTATCTGAAGCGGAGTATTTCGTTTATCTGGTGAATTATAGGGCGCCATGCTGGGAGAGTCGGTTTCTATTAGGAAGTGTTTAATATCAACTTCTGTAACCGTTTTTTGTAACTTTTTGGCGCTAGGGTTCATGATTAACCCACCTATTCCCAGTTTATAGCCCAGTTCAATATAAGATTTTGCCAACTCTGGGGCGCCATAAAAGCCATGAATAACCCCACCTTTAGGGTTAGGGTATTTTTTCAACATGGCTAATAGTTGTGGATGAGCTTTTACGGCATGTAAAATCACCGGTAATTGCCAATCAATTGCTGATGCTAATTGAGCCTCGAGTAAATCCAACTGTGATTTAGACCAATGTCGAAGCTTATCTAAACCACATTCCCCCAGGGCAACAAACCTTGGATTAGGCCTATGTTTAGCGATGAGATTATTTAACGCCGCCACTGCTTGAGAAATGTCAGCAGGTACATACCAAGGGTGGATACCTAAGGCAAAATAGCAGTCAAACTCGCTGGTAACCTCTAGCTGTTTAGCCCAAGATGACTCACTCACCCCTGGAATAATGACGTTGTCGATCCCGTTTGCGCGCATCTTTGCAAACAAAGCAGCTCTATCGTGGTCAAAATCCACAAGATCAAGGTGGGCATGGGTATCTATCATCACTTCCCTCAAACAAATAACTTTACTGCAAATCACAGCTAATGCAGCAAACCTGCTTAGCACTTTTTACGTTACTCATCTTGCCACTATAGAATAAAATTAGCCTCAAGCTTAAATCACAGCCAATAAAAAAGGCGGTTAGACCGCCTTTTAACATCAAACACCCCAGTGATTAGTTTTCGCGAGTTTTAGCGAACTCTACATCAGGGTAACGTTCCATGGA
Organism: Shewanella sp. 10N.286.51.B8; assembly: GCF_041469325.1. Classification (NCBI taxonomy): domain Bacteria; kingdom Pseudomonadati; phylum Pseudomonadota; class Gammaproteobacteria; order Alteromonadales; family Shewanellaceae; genus Shewanella; species Shewanella sp. 10N.286.51.B8. The sequence continues at coordinate 169,055 of NZ_JBFRKG010000007.1, read as the reverse complement.
TAAATTCAGATTTACCATAGTCGGTGCAATATAAGTTAGGTTATTACCACCATCTAAGGCTAAATTGCTGCTGCACTTACGACGGAACTCTTCGAGTTTACGCTCATCTTTACAGTAAACCCAGCGGGCGGTTGAAACACTAATGCCTTCATAAATCGCTTCGACGTTATATTCACTCTTAAGGCGTCCAACAACCACTTCAAACTGCAGTACGCCAACTGCACCCACAATTAAGTCGTTGGTATCTAGCGGTCTAAAGACTTGAACAGCGCCTTCTTCGGCAAGCTGTACGAGACCTTTAAGCAATTGCTTTTGCTTTAACGGATCTTTTAAGCGAATACGGCGGAACATTTCAGGGGCAAAGTTAGGAATACCAGTAAACTTAACTTTTTCACCTTGGCTGAAAGTATCACCAATTTGAATGGTGCCATGGTTATGTAAACCGATAATATCACCTGGGTAGGCTTCTTCAACTTGCTCACGATCACCAGCAACGAAGGTTAACGCATCAGAAATACGCACATCTTTACCGACACGTACATGATGCATTTTCATGCCTTTCTCGTACTTACCAGACACAATACGCATAAATGCGACGCGGTCACGATGCTTAGGATCCATGTTCGCTTGGATTTTGAAGATAAAGCCAGAGAACTTTTCTTCTTCAGCATGAATATCACGTACTTCAGTGGCGCGAGGTTGAGGCTTAGGTGCCCACTCAGTTAAACCGTCAAGTATATGATCAACACCAAAGTTACCTAATGCGGTACCAAAATAGACAGGTGAAAGTTTACCGGCTAGAAACGCCTCTAAATCGAACTCATGTGATGCACCGATCACAAGTTCTAATTCTTCACGTAATAACTCAGCAAGTTCAGCACCAATTGCTACATCAAGTTCAGGATTATCAAGGCCTTTCACTGTACGCACTTCTTGAATTTTATGCCCTAAACCTGACTGGTATAAAATTGCTTCGTCGCGATGGATATGATAAACCCCTTTAAACGACTTACCACAGCCAATCGGCCAAGTGATTGGCGCACATGCGATTTTTAGCTCAGTTTCAACTTCGTCCATCACTTCCATAGGATCGCGAATATCACGGTCACATTTATTCATGAATGTCACGATTGGTGTGTCACGTAAACGGGTAACTTCCATTAGTTTACGGGTTCGGTCTTCGACACCTTTGGCCGCGTCGATCACCATAAGACATGAGTCAACAGCGGTTAAGGTACGGTAAGTATCTTCAGAGAAGTCTTCGTGACCTGGAGTATCAAGTAGGTTTACTAGGCAATCACTGTAAGGAAATTGCATTACCGAAGTAGTAATAGAAATACCACGGTCTTTTTCCATTTCCATCCAGTCAGATTTTGCATGCTGTTTAGAGCCACGACCTTTAACGGTACCTGCAGTTTGAATTGCTTGTCCGAATAAAAGTACTTTCTCAGTAATAGTGGTCTTACCGGCATCAGGATGCGAAATAATCGCGAAGGTACGACGTTTATCGACCTCTACTGTTTGAACTGACATGGTTTACTTGCCCTAGCATAATAAAAAGGCGCAAATTATAGCGTTTCCCATCTAGGTTGGCTAGGTAAACTCACTTAAACCCAAATGGTGATGGTTTAAAAAACTCAAAAACCCAAAAGGCTAATGCCGATGCATTAGCCTTTGTGCTGAGCTAACAATTATTATTAATTAGCAACTGTAGATTGTTCAAGTATTTGCAGCGCTTGGGCTAGCTCTATTCTGGCATAACGATGTTCAACAAAATCATAAATATTTGTTGCCAAGCTTAAGCGATAATAATCCGCTGCCAGTTGATAATCTTTTTGCTCCACCGCTTTTTTAGCTAGGTAGAAATAGGCTTCACACAGACGCTCAGCATACTCCTGAGGTTGAGTCAGGTTGACTTTAGCTGCATCAAAAACTTGCTCTTTAGTCAGCTTACCAAGGTAATAATCAATGATGACTGAAGACCACGCCTGATCGTTAAGCGATTGGCGGTTAGTTAATAGCTCGGCTTGCGCTGCTTGCTGATCTGTCGGCACTTGCACTAGGTATAACCACAAAGCACGATAACCATCAGCAGGTGCTTGGGCCAAAAATGTGCGCATATCTTCAGTGGCTAACTCATAGCGTTTACCGTAATACAAAGCAATACCACGGTTGAGATAAGCATAATCGTATTGGGGGGATAACTCTAAGACCCCATCAAAAGACTCATAAGCAGGTTCAAACTCGCCTTCTTGGGTGTAATAAATCCCTAAGAAATTATATGCATCAGCAAGATTAGGTTGTAATTTTATCGCTTGGTGAAAATCAATTTTAGCTAGTAGTCGTAGGCCAACACTATCGTAGATAACACCACGGTCATAATGAAAGCGTGCTCGTTGCTCAGTGGTTAATTCCATAGAGGCTAAAATGTCATTGAGCTTAGCTAAAGTGACTTCTAACTTGTAATCAGGCACTTTGGGAGAAACCATCACTTTGCCTGACGCTGCGCTATTATCATTGCCTGAAAGTGAAGCACAACCTGACAATAACATACTGGCACCGACACATAATGCTACCACAGTGGTCCGTAATTTATGTTCCATTTAAATACCTTATCAGGTTCTATAGTTAGTTTGCATCATATCAACCAATAGCGCCAAGGGCTACGCAGTTAAAGATAAATTTATCATTGGCTAAATTTTGCCAATAAAAAAGGAGAGCCTTAGCTCTCCTTTATCGATTAGATTAACTGAGTTAATCTAACAACTATTCTGCAGCAGGTTCTGCTTTAGTAACAGCTTCTTTGATAGAAAGTCTTACACGACCTTGACGGTCAACTTCCATCACTTTAACGTCAACTTCTTGGTTCATCTCAAGGTGGTCAGAAACGTTAGCAACACGCTCTTCACTGATTTGAGAAATATGAACTAAGCCATCTTTACCAGGTAAGATGTTAACGAATGCGCCAAAATCAACGATACGGATAACTTTACCTTTGTAGATACGGCCGACTTCAACTTCAGCAGTAATCTCTTCGATGCGACGGATAGCTTCTTTAGTTGCTTCACCATTTGAAGAAGCAATTTTAACAGTACCGTTGTCATCTAATTCAATTGTTGTACCGGTTTCTTCAGTAAGTGCACGAATAGTTGCACCACCTTTACCGATAACGTCACGAATTTTTTCAGGATTAATCTTGATAGTCGTAATACGTGGAGCGTGATCAGAGATATCTTCACGTGCGCCACCAATTGCTTGGTCCATCACGTTAAGAATATGAACACGAGCGCCGTATGCTTGTTGCAGAGCGATATCCATGATCTCTTGAGTGATACCTTCAATCTTGATATCCATCTGCAGAGCAGTAATACCATCACGGGTACCAGCTACTTTAAAGTCCATGTCACCTAAGTGATCTTCATCACCTAAAATGTCAGAAAGAACAACAAAGTCGTCGCCTTCTTTAACTAGACCCATTGCGATACCAGCAACTGAACTCTTGATTGGTACACCCGCATCCATTAATGCTAATGAAGTACCACAAACAGAAGCCATAGAGCTTGAGCCGTTTGATTCAGTAATTTCTGAAACAACGCGGATGCTGTATGGGAATTCTTCAGCTGAAGGCATAACGGCATTCATACCACGCCAAGCTAGCTTACCGTGACCGATTTCGCGACGCTTAGGTGAACCTACCATGCCAGTTTCACCAACTGAGTATGGAGGGAAGTTGTAATGAAGCATGAAGCGGTTAGTACGCTCGCCCATGATGCTATCAATTTTCTGTGCATCACGTTCTGTACCTAAAGTACAAGTAACTAACGCTTGAGTTTCACCACGAGTGAATAATGAGCTACCGTGAGTACGTGGAAGTACACCAGCAAGTACATTCAATGCGCGAATCATATCTGGTTCACGACCGTCGATACGTGGCTTGCCACTGATAATACGACCACGAACAATGTTCTTCTCTAAGCTACCAAGTAAGTTATCAACTTCACGTTGATCAACATCTGCGTTTTCAGCAACTAATGCCGCTTTTGCTGCTGCTTTAACAACACCAACTTGCGCATAACGATCTTGCTTAACTTCAATTTGGTAAGCTTCAGTCATGCCAACTTCAGCTAAATCTTTAATTTTAGCAACTAAGTCTTGATCTTGAACAGGAGCAGTCCAATCCCAAGTAGGCTTGCCCGCTTCAGCTTTAAACTCAGCAATCGCATCAACCACAACTTGTTGTTGATCGTGACCGTAAGTTACCGCGCCTAGCATGATTTCTTCAGCAAGTGACTTAGCTTCAGATTCAACCATCAATACAGCGCTTTTAGTACCTGCAACAACAAGATTTAAGTCGCTTTCAGCAACTTGATCTACTGATGGGTTAAGTAAGTATTCACCGTTGATATAACCAACACGTGCAGCACCTAATGGTCCATTGAATGGAATACCAGAAATAGCCAGCGCTGCTGAAGTACCAATCATAGCCACAATGTCTGGCTCAATTTGTTGGTCTACAGAAACAACAGTAATAATGACTTGGACTTCGTTTTTAAAACCGTTAGGAAATAAAGGACGAATTGGACGGTCGATTAAACGAGCAATAAGCGTTTCGTCTTCATTTGGACGACCTTCACGCTTAAAGAAACCACCAGGGATCTTACCAGCAGCGTAAGTCTTCTCTTGGTAGTTAACTGTTAGTGGGAAGAAATCACGGCTTAAATCCGCAACTTTTTTACCAACTACAGTAACAAGGACAGTTGTATCGCCCATGCTCGCTAGTACTGCAGCATCAGCTTGACGTGCAATAACACCTGTTTCTAAGGTGACAGTATGTTGACCATACTCAAAACTCTTTACAATTGGATTCACGTGACCCATTCCTTAATTATTGACCTTTAAATTACGCGCACAAGTATACTTCAATTTTTTATAATAGTTAAAGGTCATCGCCATATCAGTCTAAAAAATAATTTATATTTTGCCTTTTAAGGTCGATATGGTTATATGAATTCTTATCTCATGGCAATATAAAATGATAATAACAATGCCCTGGCCGAAAAATAGGCTTTAATCCTTGGGCTAAACGCTATACTTAATGACTTTTTGAACAAATTTATCTACAGTGAAAGGTAGAAAATACCTAACAATAACAAGCAGGTTTTTTAGGTAATTTAAGATTTTGTTAGCCCGCCAACAAAAGTAAGCTCAACGTTATTGCAAATGGAAATAAAATAATGCCGCCACAGTTTAAGTCTTTGACATGGAAGCAAACAAATTTAGTGGTGTTCACAGCATTATTTTTTGCTATTGCTATTTTTATTGTCGAGCTTGCACTGGTTGTTATTACCACCAAACAGCAAATCCAGGCCTCCCAGCAAGAACTCGTCAATTCTGTTGAACAAACCATATCTAATGTGGTGTGGGCTTTAGATGACAAACAGACCCAGCAAAACTTAGAAGGTATTGTAAAAATTGATGATATTCGTTCTGCTATCATCACCTTAGATGACAATTCCTTGTATGTTGAAGCAAGTCATCAGGCCAAACGATATCCAACTTACTATGACAGTTTGAGTTACTTGCTCTTTGATGAGTTAAAGGAAATCTCACGACCTTTGTATCGACCGCACTATTTTGAGGGCGATAAAAAACAGCAACAAATTGGCACCTTATCTATCCATTACGATATTCAAGCAATGACCAATAATTTGTTTAACCGACTTCAGTTAAGTTTTATCGCCACCTTAGCCAGAGCCTTATTGCTCACTTTAGTGCTCACGATTGTGTTTCACCGATTCCTCACTCAGCCAATCGCGCAGATCAGCGAAGCCATTGATAACATTGATCCTGAATTACCGGATGAAAACCTCATTCCCATAACCTGTGCCCATAAAGATGACGAGCTTGGACTTGTCTCCACAAAATTAAATCAAATCTTATTGCAGTTCAGTCAGGCTCAAAACAAATTACGAAAAATGGCCACCCGAGATCCTCTCACTAATTTGCCCAATAGAACCCTATTACTTGAAACATTAAGTGTCACCATACAACGTGCGCGCGTTCACAAACGCCAATTCGCACTGTTATTTATTGACCTCGATAGATTTAAAAATGTAAATGACTCTTTAGGGCATACTATCGGTGATCAATTCCTTGTAAGAATAGCCCGAATTTTAGAATCGGGCATCGCTGATAAAGGCAGCGTGGCCCGCCTAGGAGGTGATGAGTTTGTTATCGTTGCAGATGATATAAAAACCCCGCAACACGCCGCTGATTTCGTTGAACAGCTGTTAAAGCAACTCAATATGCCAATACAGCTGAATGAGCATACGATTCACCCTGCGGCCTCGATTGGTATTGCGATATACCCTGAAGATGGCCAAGGCGCTGAGGATCTTATCCGGCACACCGATATTGCCATGTATAGCGCTAAAGCTGCGGGTTCAAACCAGTGGGCCTTTTTCAAGCAGCAAATGACCGAACATGCCGCACTTAGATTAAAAACCGAGGCCTCTTTACACAATGCGCTTAAGCGAAATGAATTTAGGCTTTATTTTCAGCCCAAATTAGATCTTAAAACTAATGAAATTGTCGGCTGTGAAGCCTTAATCCGCTGGCAAAAAGACGGCAAACTTGTGCCACCCATGGCGTTTATTCCTATCGCTGAAGAAACTGGCATTATCATTCCCATCGGCAGATGGGTTATTGAACAAAGTTGTAAGCTGCTCCGTGAGTGGGAGAAAAAATACAATCGCGTCATTCCCATTGCGGTAAATGTCGCTTCACAGCAGTTTGCTGATGCAAGCTTGGTATCCGATATCAAACAATTGGCGCTACGTTATCAAATTCGCCCCGAGTTATTGGAAATCGAAATAACCGAAACATCACTGATGAATGATATCACTCAAGCCATCGCTAAACTCGAACAACTTAAAAGTGCCGGTTTTGGTATTGCCGTGGATGATTTTGGTACCGGCTATTCATCTTTGTCTTATTTACGCCGTTTGCCTATTACCACAATGAAAATCGACCGCTGCTTTGTCTCTGACTTACCCCATGATGGCGCCATCGCCTCCACTATTCTAATGCTAGGGCAACAGCTAAATCTGGATATTGTTGCAGAAGGGATTGAAAACCAAGCGCAGCTGGCATGGCTACAACAACATCATTGCCAAGTTGGTCAGGGGTTTCTATTTAGTAAACCTTTACCACAAGACGAGTTTGAAGCGCGCTATTTTGGTGAGCAGCAGGTAAAGGTAGAGCAGGCGTAAACAAGAATGCTAGTTAAACTACATTTATTTTAGCCAATAAAAAAGGAGGCATAGCCTCCTTTTTTACGGTTTGATCTACTTACCGCAAGCAATAAGCAAATTAAACGTCGTTATTAACGACGTAAACCTAACTTCTGGATTAGAGCAGTATAACGAGCTACGTCAGTACGCTTAAGGTAAGCAGTAAGCTTACGACGTGCGCTAACCATACGTAGTAGACCACGACGTGAATGGTGATCATGGATGTGCTCTTTGAAATGACCTTGTAGATGGTTAATCTGTGCAGTCAATAAAGCTACTTGTACTTCAGTTGAACCAGTGTCGTTTTCACAACGTGCGAATTCAGCTACGATTTTAGCTTTTTGTTCATTACTTAGTGACATAAATATCTCCAGAAAAAATTAAATTATCTCAAGCCGATCACTAACTCAGCCTGAGGGCGCGATATATTAACCGAAAGCGCAGCTTACCGCAATAAAAAATCTGCATATCCGACTGCGGCAATCTTGCCACAGTAAAATATACAGATTGATATAGATTAAACTAACAAGTTAGAGCCACTACTCTTGACTGTGGTCAACCACTAATCTTTTGGGTGCGAGTAAGCCATCATCATTTTTAAAGCCAATGCCAATAAACTTTCTTGACTCACCTAAAGTGATCCGTAGAAGTTGATCATCTAGCACACCTTCAGCCTGAACAGGTTGGCCTTGTAAAATATACTGAGCACTGGTCTCAGGTAAATTTACTTCAGCAAAGTTCGCGACCGCGGTATCCATTGGTAATAGTAATGGGTCTAATACATCACTTGAAGGTATTTCAGACTTTTCAGCCTCATCTACCATCGCCATCAATTGCTCTAAGGTCACCATTTTTTCATATGGATAGTCAGCAACTTGAGTACGTCTAAGCATAATGACATGAGCCCCACAGCCTAGCATTTCCCCTAAATCATCAACGATGGTGCGAATATAAGTACCTTTAGAACAATGAATGTCTAAGGTTAACTCATCACCTTCTAAGCCGACGTATAGCAACTCAAACACATTAATTGGTCGGGCTTCACGGGGGACTTCAATGCCTTCACGTGCATATTTGTATAAAGGCTGACCTTGATACTTTAATGCCGAATACATAGAAGGAACTTGCATGGTTTTACCACGAAAGTGTTCAAGTGACACTTCAAGCTTTTCTTGGGTAAAATTGACAGGTCTTATCTGCACAACTTCACCGTCAGAATCACTGGTATCAGTTCTTTCACCTAACTTGGCCGTCACTAAATAACGCTTATCAGCATCAAGTAAATGTTGAGAAAACTTGGTTGCTTCACCTAAACAAATAGGTAGCATCCCGGTTGCCAATGGATCCAAAGCGCCAGTATGGCCGGCTTTGTTAGCTTGGTAGAGACGTTTGACACGTTGCAAAGCATGGTTAGAACTGATGCCAGTTCCTTTATCTAATAGCACTATGCCATCAATAAAACGCCCTTTGCGACGACGAGCCATTAGTCTTTTCCTTCTGTATTTTCTTCAGCGTCAGTTGATTCTTCAGAACCAAACTTTTCTTGCTTTGCCTTATCACTCGTAATCACTTGGCTTACTAAGTTAGACATACGCATACCTTCAACTAATGAACTGTCATAGACAAAACGTAGTTCAGGCATAACACGTAGCTTCATGCGGCCAGCAATTAGTGTTCTGATGTAAGGAGCTGCTGCAGCAAGTGCTTCGACTTTTTGATCGACTAATTCACGATCTTCTTCAAAGAAGGTCACAAATACTTTTGCATAGCTTAAATCTCGTGACACATCAACATCGTTTACTGTAACAAAACCGATGCGAGGGTCTTTCATATCGCGCTGTAACACCATAGCAAGCTCTTGTTGCAGCTGCTGCGCGATTCGACGAGTACGACTAAATTCTTTTGCCATAATATTGTTACCATAGCCTTATATAAATAAAAAAGGCGGCTTACGCCGCCCTTTCTGTGTTACAGCGTTCGGGCCACTTCGACCGTCTCGAAGACTTCAATCTGATCGCCCACTCGGACGTCATTGTAGTTCTTCACACCGATACCACATTCCATGCCGTTACGAACATCAGCAACGTCATCTTTAAAGCGTCGTAATGATTCTAGCTCACCTTCGTATATAACCACGTTGTCACGTAGTACACGGATAGGAGCGCTACGCTTGATGGTACCTTCGGTAACCATACAACCGGCAATTGCACCAATCTTAGGCGACTTAAATACATCACGAACTTCTGCCAGACCAATGATTTGTTGCTTGAATTCAGGAGCAAGCATGCCCGTCATCGCCGCTTTAACTTCATCAATCAAGTCGTAGATAACGCTGTAGTAGCGTAAATCAACACTTTCAGAATCGATAGTCTTACGCGCTTGTGCATCTGCACGCACGTTGAAACCAACCATGATGGCATTTGAAGCTGCAGCTAGCGTAGCATCAGTTTCAGTTAATGCACCAACGCCACGAGCGATGATATTAACTTTAACTTCATCAGTAGACAGTTTAGCTAATGATTCACAAATTGCTTCAAGTGAGCCTTGAACGTCTGCTTTAAGAACGATGTTAAGTTCTTGCACTTCGCCTTCGGTCATGTTCGCGAACATGTTTTCAAGCTTAGATTTTTGCTGACGTGCTAGTTTAACATCACGGAATTTACCTTGACGATAAAGTGCAACTTCACGTGCTTTACGCTCATCACGAACAACTGTTGCTTCATCACCAGCTGAAGGTACACCTGAAAGACCTAAGATCTCTACAGGGATTGATGGACCAGCTTCAGTAATTGCTTTACCGTTCTCGTCTTTCATTGCACGGATTTTACCGTACTCAAGACCACATAGAACGATATCGCCTTGGCGTAAAGTACCTTCTTGAACAAGTACAGTAGCAACTGGGCCACGACCTTTATCCAATTTAGATTCAATAACAACACCAGCAGCCATACCTGAACGGTCAGCTTTAAGCTCTAATACTTCAGACTGAAGTAAAATGCCTTCAAGTAATTCGTCAATACCGGTACCCGCTTTAGCCGAAACGTTTACGAACATGTGTTCGCCGCCCCAATCTTCAGACATAACACCGTGTTGAGCTAATTCACTCTTAACACGCTCTGGGTCAGCTTCTGGCTTATCCATTTTGTTCACTGCAACGATTAACGGCACGTTACCAGCTTTAGCATGTTGAATCGCTTCGATAGTTTGCGGCATAGCACCATCGTCTGCAGCCACAACCAAAATAACAATATCAGTTGCTTTAGCACCACGAGCACGCATTGACGTAAACGCCGCGTGACCAGGAGTATCTAAGAAAGTGATCATGCCATTTTCAGTTTCTACATGGTATGCACCAATATGCTGGGTAATACCACCGGCTTCACCGTCAGCAACTTTGGCACGACGAATGTAATCAAGTAATGAAGTCTTACCGTGGTCAACGTGACCCATGATGGTAACGACTGGAGCACGAGTCTCTAGTACCACATTTTCTTCATCACGATCACCAAGTACTTGATGCTCTAATTCGTTTTCACGAAGAAGAATAACCTTATGACCCATTTCTTCAGCAACCATTTGTGCTGTTTCTTGGTCTAAGATTTGGTTAATGGTAACCATAGAGCCCATTTTCATCATCTGCTTGATGATTTCAGTGGCTTTAAGAGACATACGTTGAGCAAGTTCAGCAACAGATACTGTTTCACCGATACGTACTTCGCCTTTAACCACAGCAACAGGTTTGTTGAAACCATGTGCCATAGATTCAGGAGCAGTGCTCTTGTTACGTGCAGCATTGCTACGGTTATCACGACCGCCTTTGCCACCACGTTTCTTGTTAGCATTCTTGTTACGTGCACGACGGCCACGTTTTTCATCGTTAGCATCTGAAGTATCTTCAGCAGCACGCGCCGCTTTAGAGGTAGTCACATGGTGATCACCGTTCTTTTCAGCTTCAATACGTTGACGCTCTTCTTCAGCCCAACGCTTTGAGTTTTCTTCAGCTAACTTGCGAGCAGTTTCAGCAGCTAATGCCGCTTCTTCTTCTTGCTTTTTCTTTAATGTCGCTTCTTGAACCGCTTTAAGGCGATCAGCTTCTACTTGCGCAGCAGCAGACTCAGGATCTTCAGCTTTAGCTGCTTTGGCTTTAGCCGCTTCAGCTTCTTTCTTCGCTTTAGCTTCTGCATCTTTTTTCGCTTTCGCTTCTGCGTCCGCTTTAGCCTTAGCTTCTGCAGCAGCTTTCGCCGCAGCTTCTGCTTCTTGCTGCTTTTGCGCTGCTAGTTCAGCTTCTTTCGCTGCATCGCTATCGTCACGTTTAACAAAAGTACGTTTTTTACGTACTTCAACTTTAACGTCTTTAGATTGCCCGCCACCGGCATTAACACTGAGTGTTGAAACGGTTTTGCGTTGTAATGTCATTTTTTGCGGCGCTTGATCGCCACCGTGTTGCTTTTTCAAGTGATCAAGCAATGTTTGCTTTTCAGCTTCTGAAACTGAATCAGCTTTGGTTTTCTTGATCCCTGCGTCGGCAAACTGTTCAATCAGTCTGTCTACATTTTTGCCCACTTCCGCGGCCAATTTATCTATACTTGTATCTGCCATCAATTAAATCCCCCTGTTGATCGACTTATGCTTCTTCGCCAAACCAACAGATATTACGGGCAGCCATGATGAGCTCACCTGCTTTTTCTTCTGTCAATTCTTCAATATCAATTAAATCGTCAATGCCTTGTTCCGCTAAGTCTTCTAAGGTAATTACACCCTTACTTGCAAGAACATATGCTAAATGCTTTTCTAAACCATCTAACGCTAATAAATCTGCAGCCGGTTCAGCACCATCAAGTGCTTCTTCTGACGCTAATGCTCTAGTTGAAATCGCCGCTTTTGCACGTTCGCGTAGCGCAGTTACGATGTCTTCGTCAAAACCATCAATGTCTAATAATTCTGTTTCAGGTACGTAAACAATTTCTTCTAAAGACGTAAAGCCTTCTTCTGCAAGTACTGTTGCAAAATCTTCGTCAACTTCAAGTGTTTCAACAAATAAGTTAACGATTTTAGCGCTTTCAGCCTGATGCTTCTTGTTAAGGTCTTCAACAGTCATTACGTTTAATTCCCAGCCTGTTAACTGAGTCGCTAAACGTACGTTTTGACCATTACGACCAATCGCTTGTGCTAGGCTGTCTGCTTCAACAGCAATGTCCATTGAGTGGTTGTCTTCATCAACAATAATTGAAGCAACATCAGCAGGTGCCATTGCGTTAATAACGTATTGTGCTGGATTGTCATCCCACATAACGATATCAACACGCTCACCACTTAACTCATTTGAAACAGCTTGAACACGTGCGCCACGCATACCAACACAAGCACCGATAGGATCGATACGTTTGTCATTGGTTTTCACGGCGATTTTAGCGCGAGCGCCTGGGTCACGTGCTGCACCCATGATTTCAATCACTTCATCTAAGATTTCAGGTACTTCTACTCTGAATAACTCAATGATCATTTCAGGCTTGCTACGCGTTAAAAATAACTGCGCACCGCGAGCTTCTGGGCGAACTGCATAAAGTAAAGCACGTACACGGTCACCAGGACGGAATGATTCACGGCTAATGATGTCTTCTTTGTAAATAACACCATCAGCATTATTACCTAGATCAACAACAACGCTTTCACGGGTGCTTTTCTTAACGACACCAGTAACAATCTCGCCTTCACGTTCAATGAACTGTTCAACGATTTGAGCGCGTTCAGCTTCACGTACTTTTTGTACGATAACTTGCTTCGCGGTTTGCGTCGTAATACGGTCAAACACAACTGAATCGATTTCATCTTCGATGAACTCACCAGGTTGAATTTCTGGATTTTCATATCGCGCAGCTTCAAGTGTGATTTCGCTGTAAGGGTTTTCTAAAGCTTCACCTTGATCATCGACAACCATCCAACGACGGAAAGTGTCGTAGTGGCCAGTTTTACGGTCGATAGCAACGCGAACTTCAATTTCGCCTTCATACTTTTTCTTAGTTGCAGTGGCTAGAGCAATTTCTAGCGCTTCGAATATTTTTTCACGCGGGACGGCTTTTTCATTTGATACCGCCTCTGCGACTAGCAGAATCTCTTTATTCATTATGTCTTGCCTCGTTCACCTTGAAACTATCAAAACTTCGCAATAATGTTGCCTTTGCGTACATTATCTAAAGCCACTATCAAATCTTCACCATCTACGTTTATCGTTAGCATTTGCCCTTCGATTGCCGTGATGACACCTTTTAAATTACGACTACCCGCTACTGGCATCGTCAATTGTACTTTTGCATCTTCGCCAATATATGCAGCGTATTGCGCTGCAGTAAATAAAGGTCTATCAACCCCAGGCGAAGAAACTTCTAATGTGTATTCTGTCGAGATTGGGTCTTCAACATCTAGAACAGCACTAACTTGACGGCTGGCTTCGGCACAATCTTCGATATTGACACCACTTTCACCATCAATAAATACACGTAATATTGAATGACGCCCAGCATGGACAAACTCAATACCCCAAAGTTGAAAACCAATAGCCTCAACAGGTACTGTCAGCATTTCTGTCAGTTTAGTTTCTAATGTTGCCAAAAATGACCCCCAAAAACGAAAAAAAGGGCATAAGCCCCAAAAAAGTCCGTATAATCACGGAGTTACCAAGCTCCATATAACAAAAAACCCCGTAATGACGAGGTCTTAATATAGAACCTTTTAATTGAAGAATGTTTTACGCAATTTCGTAAAATCAATCGACAATAAGCTGGTTGCGGGGGCCGGATTTGAACCGACGACCTTCGGGTTATGAGCCCGACGAGCTACCAAACTGCTCCACCCCGCGTCAACTTGCGCAATTATATTAACTTACGTCTTCTCTTGCAATGATTAATCCAATTAACTTTGATTAATCAAATTTGGTGCGGATGGTGGGACTTGAACCCACACGAGCATAGCTCACCACCCCCTCAAGATGGCGCGTCTACCAATTCCGCCACATCCGCATATGTAACTGTTACTATTTTCTATTAGCTAATCTGAGGTTAAGTTTGAGAGAGGGAAACTTAACTTAGCTAATAGAGACAAGACTTAATCGAAGCAAAAAACTATGTTGCCTCAATTTGTTGTTTAGTCTGGAATCTTTGTTTCAGTTTGAGTAGGAGCTTGTTCAACTTGCTCTACTGCAGAACCTAAATCATTCCATGCATCATCTTGCTTTGAATGGTTAGCACTTAAGTTACCTAATACTAGGCTTAAAGTGAAAAAACCAATCGCTAGCACAGCTGTGCTACGTGTCAGGAAATTACCTGAACCGCCTGAGCCAAATAGAGTTCCTGATGCACCAGCACCAAAAGAAGACCCCATATCAGCACCTTTACCTTGCTGAAGAAGGATTAGGCCAACAAGACCAATCGCAACAACCAAGTAAACTACAATTAAAACTTCATACATAATATTAAGCGCTCATCGCTATGGAACATAAACTTAAAAACTCGCTAGAGTTTAAGCTAGCACCGCCAATCAGTCCACCATCAACATCTGGCTGTGCAAAAATATCGGCTGCATTTGAAGGCGTAACACTACCACCGTACAAAATACGAATATTTTCTCCGATGAACGGCGACACTTCAGAAAGTCTTTGACGAATAAACGCATGGACTTCTTGTGCCTGCTCTGGAGTTGCACTCTTACCAGTACCTACAGCCCATAAAGGCTCGTAAGCAATAATGGCATTATCAAAAGCCATGGTGCCATTCTTTTCAATCACAATGTCTAACTCTTCGGCAATCACTTCAAAAGTACGTCTTGCTTCACGAGCTGGACCAGATTCACCAACACAAAGAATCGGCGTTAAACCATGTTTCTGTGCTGCAGCAAATTTCTCTGCAACGATATTACTTGTTTCGCCATACATACGACGGCGTTCGGAATGGCCGATAATCACATATCGACATCCTGAATCTTTTAGCATTTTACCGGAAACTTCACCAGTGTAGGCTCCAAAGTCATGCTGACTAAGGTTTTGTGCGCCCATTCTTACAAGCGCGCCATCTAAGGTTTGCTTATTTGCTTCAAGTAGTTGTCTTACACTTTCAAGGTAAATTGAAGGTGGACACAAAACTACTTCAGCAGAATCATTTTGGAGCTTTGTAGCGAACTTGCTGAATAACTCTTGGGCTAAAGCCGAACTGCCATTCATTTTCCAGTTGCCAGCTACCATAGGACGTCTGAGTGCCATTACTGTCTCCTTTCAAAGCGGCGTGAATAATAACGAACCACCAAACAAGTTACAATACCTAAGTTAGGAATAATTACTATAACGTGTCAGAGTGTTGTTTTTTTACTCGGTACGATTAAGTATTAATAAATAAACAATTAATATATAACATTTAGGATTTACTAACGCGTTGCACTGCATCAGCAATCTGTTGTGCAAAAGATGTGACCAATGCCACATCTTCACCTTCAACCATCACCCTTATTAAGGGCTCAGTGCCGGATTTTCTAAGTAAAACTCGACCGGTTTTACCTAATAGCTGCTCTACATGCTGCAGGGTAGTGATGACCGCTGACGCTGATAATGGATCAGTCTCACTATTAAAAGTGACATTAATTAATACTTGAGGCAACATTTTTAGCGGTTTAACCAACTGTGCTAACGATAATTGTTGCTGCTGCATTGCCGCTAACACTAAAATTCCCGCCACGATACCGTCCCCTGTCGTGCCGTGATCTAAATCGAGTATATGTCCAGAGCTTTCGCCGCCAATACGCCAGTGGTGTTGACGCATCAACGCCATGACATAACGGTCACCTACTTTTGAGCGCATAAAGGGGATATTCAATCTCTTAAGCGCCAACTCCAAGCCTAGATTTGACATCAAGGTGCCAACAACCCCGCCCTTCAAAGTGCCATTATTAAGCGCATTAGCGGCAAGCACATAAAGAATTTGATCGCCATCAATCACATTACCTTGATGATCCACCATCATGATCCTATCACCATCGCCATCTAAGGCAATGCCGACATCAGCCTGTTCTAGCAGCACTTGCTCGCATATTGACGCCATGGATGTCGCGCCAACATTGTCATTAATATTTAATCCATTAGGTTTATCACCAATGGTGATCACTTCTGCGCCAAGCTCTTTAAAAACACTAGGAGCAATGTGATATGTTGCGCCGTGAGCGCAATCAACCACAATTTTAAGCCCAGCTAAAGTCAGCTCAGCAGGGAAATGACCTTTACAATATTCAATGTAGCGCCCTGCTGCATCATCAATTCTTGCCGCTTTGCCCAATAAATGAGACTCAACACAAACTAAGTCTTTGGTAAGTTCATGCTCTATTTCTAATTCAAGCGCATCATCTAACTTACTGCCGTCAGCTGAAAAAAACTTAATACCATTATCGTAATAGGGATTATGGGAGGCACTAATAACAATGCCAGCTTCGGCCCTAAAAGTTCGGGTTAAATAAGCAATAGCTGGCGTCGGCATAGGCCCAACCAATAATACATTTAAGCCAGCGGCAGATAAGCCGGCTTCCAGTACGGATTCAAACAGGTAACCCGAAATCCGTGTGTCTTTACCGATAATCACTTTCTTGGTGCCACTGCGTGAAAGCACCCTTCCCGCTGCCCAGCCAAGCTTAAGAGCAAGCTCGGGGGTCATTTTACCCGCGCCGACCTTGCCCCTAATACCATCAGTTCCAAAAAATTGTCTTTGCTGCATGTGTACCTCTCAAAGTGAATTCATACCACTTGATAACGTAACCTAGGCAAAAAATGCATGTTTAAAATGACTGAAAAGGTTAGTTATGTAAACTTGCCATTGTCGCTGACATCACAGTGAGTGCATCCACGGTTTCTTCAACATCATGTACCCGTATAATTTGCGCCCCTTGCTGCGCCGCAATCATCGCCCCAGCAAGACTACCCGCTAAGCGATTATTAATATCACGCTGTAATAAATCCCCGATCATGCTTTTTCTTGATAAACCTACCAGCACGGGAAAATGCAAACTATGTAGTTCCGGTAACTTGGCTAACAGCTGATAATTATGCTCAAGAGTTTTACCAAAGCCAAAGCCTGGATCTAAAATGATATTTTCTCGAGACATACCTGCTGCTAAACAATAATCTACCCTTAGCGACAAAAAGTCATTAACTTGTTGGATAACATCGTCGTATTCTGGTGAGTCTTGCATATCTTTTGGTTGCCCTTGCATATGCATTAAACATACGGGCACATCGAGCATAGTTGCCATTGCCAGCGCGTCGGGCTCTTGTAGCGCACGAACATCATTAATAATATGGGCGCCAGCAGAAACTGCTTTTTCCATGACTTGCGGCTTACTGGTATCGATTGAAATCCACACATCATGGTTTTGGGCAGTATATTCGATGACAGGAATAACTCTAGCGAGCTCTTCTTCTAAAGTAACTGCTATAGCACCTGGTCTGGTTGACTCGCCGCCAATATCAACTATTTTAGCCCCTTGACTGATGACTTTATCAACTTGCTGACAAGCACTTTCAAACGTGGCATGTTGACCGCCATCAGAAAAAGAATCTGGGGTTACATTAATGATAGCCATAACAATCGGACTGGCTAGCGAGAGGGTTTTATCTCCCGATTTAAGTTCAAACACACAACCTCACTTATACTCAATTTAATGAGTTAGATAATATTTAACTCTATTAGCTGAATTAAAATACTTTTGTTCACAAAGCAATAAATATAAAAAAACCCCTTTCGGGGTTTTTTACGTTAATTTAACTCAGCGTTATTTAGCTGGCGCATCAGTATCTGGTGTCGATTCTGATTTATCATCTGCTTTATCTGCGTCTGCAGCTTCAGAGTCAGCTTTAGTCTCTGTCGTGTTTGCAGGCGTGCCTTTATCTTTATCATCAATTGAGTCATCAGCATCCCAATCGGCTGGCTGACGAACTTCGCGACGATTCATTAAATCATCAATTTGATCGGCATCGATGGTTTCAAATTTCATTAACGCATCTTTCATGGCATGGAGGATATCCATGTTGTCATTTAAGTAAGTATGCGCACGATCGTAATTTGAATCAATTAAGTGTTTTACTTCGGCATCGATGATACGGGCGGTATCGTCGGACATATGTTGGGTTTTACCCATACTGCGTCCTAGGAATACTTCGTTTTCATCTTCAGCATAAAGTACCGGGCCTAATTTTTCAGAGAAGCCCCACTGGGTCACCATGTTACGTGCAATTGACGTTGCATATTTAATGTCTTGTGAAGCACCTGTCGATACGCGCTCTGTACCGTAGATCATCTCTTCCGCTAAACGTCCGCCGTAGGCAACTGAAATTTGGCTTTCAAGTTTACGGCGACTTTGACTAATTGCATCAGCTTCAGGTAAGAAGAAAGTCACACCTAATGCACGGCCACGTGGAATAATAGTAACCTTATGCACAGGATCATGCTCAGGCACTAAACAACCAACAATCGCATGACCTGCTTCATGGTATGCGGTCATTTCTTTTTCATCTTCAGACATCACCATAGTGCGGCGCTCAGCACCCATCATGATTTTGTCTTTAGCACTTTCAAACTCTTCCATGCTCACTACGCGGCGATTACCCCGAGCAGCAAATAGCGCAGCTTCATTCACCAAGTTTGCTAAATCAGCACCTGAGAACCCTGGGGTACCACGAGCAATAACGCTGGCTTTGACACCATCTGCTAACGGTACTTTACGCATATGAACTTTTAAAATTTGTTCACGACCACGAACATCCGGTAAGCCAACAACCACTTGACGGTCAAAACGACCTGGACGTAGCAATGCAGCATCCAACACATCTGGTCTGTTGGTCGCAGCAATAACAATAATACCTTCGTTACCTTCAAAACCATCCATTTCAACCAGCATTTGGTTCAAGGTTTGCTCACGCTCATCGTGACCGCCACCAACACCAGCGCCACGTTGGCGACCTACAGCATCAATTTCATCGATAAAGATGATACATGGTGCAGACTTTTTAGCTTGCTCAAACATGTCACGTACACGTGATGCACCGACACCGACAAACATTTCAACAAAGTCAGAACCAGAAATAGTGAAAAACGGAACTTTAGCTTCACCAGCAATGGCTTTTGCAAGTAAGGTTTTACCCGTACCCGGTGGGCCAACTAAAAGAACACCGGTAGGAATGCGGCCACCAAGCTTTTGGAAACGGGTT
This sequence comes from Shewanella sp. 10N.286.51.B8, assembly GCF_041469325.1. NCBI lineage: Bacteria > Pseudomonadati > Pseudomonadota > Gammaproteobacteria > Alteromonadales > Shewanellaceae > Shewanella > Shewanella sp. 10N.286.51.B8. The sequence goes on along the minus strand of NZ_JBFRKG010000007.1, from coordinate 149,528 downwards.
GGCTCTTTTAGGTAATCAACCAATTCTTTTACGTCTTCTTTTGCTTCGTCACAACCTGCAACATCACCAAAAGTAGTTTTAATTTGGTCTTCGCTCATCAATTTGGCTTTACTCTTACCAAATGACATCGCGCCTTTACCGCCACCGCCTTGCATTTGGCGCATGAAGAATATCCACACACCAATTAATAACAGCATCGGGAACCAAGAGATAAAGATTTGGGTTAGGAAGCCTGACTCTTCAGCTTCTTGACCCTTCATTGAAATCCCTTTACGATCAAGATCATTGATTAAATCTTGGTCATACATTGGCATGATTGTAGTGAACTTCTCTCCAGAGCGTCTTACTCCTTCAATGGTACGTTGATCACTTTTAATTTCTACCGAATTGATATTGCCGTTTCGGACACTATCTAAGAATACGGAATAATCCATCTTCTGCGTTGACGAAGAAGAGGGGGAATAGCCCTGAAACACTGACATCAACACGACGGCGATGACAACCCAGAGAATTAAATTTTTTGCCATGTCACTCAAATTGTTAGACCTCTTGAAGACCCACGATAATTAATCGTTAGACTACTATAACTTGTAACCAGTCGCCACTATATAAACTTCACGTGAACGTGGTCGTGATGAATCTGGTTTGCGTGTTTTCACTGTTGTAAAAGCTTGTCGCACTGCTTTCATATATTCGTCAAAGCCTTCCCCCTGAAAAACTTTGACTGCAAAACTACCATTAGATGCCAAAACTTGATGACACATATCTAATGCTAATTCTACTAAATACATTGCCCTTGGTTGATCCACACCATCTGAACCACTCATATTAGGCGCCATATCTGATAGTACTACATCAACTTTATCTTCACCAACGCGGTCAAGTAAAGCATCAAGTACTTTTTCTTCACGGAAATCGCCCTGTAAAAAGTCGACGCCCACGATGGGGTCCATAGGTAAAATATCACATGCGACTAATTTACCTTTTTCTCCCACTAGTTTAACTGCAATTTGAGACCAACCGCCAGGCGCTGCGCCTAAGTCTACTACTGTCATACCAGGTTTAATTAATTTGTCTTTTTGTTGGATTTCTTCCAACTTGAATGCAGCTCGAGAGCGTAAACCTCGCTTTTGAGACAGTTTTACATAGTGATCATCAAAATGTTCTTGCATCCATCGGCTTGAACTTGCCGAGCGTTTCTTCGTTGCCATTTAAATTCCGTAACGATTTGGAGTTACATCATGCTTATATAAGGGTAGAATAGCCGTTTTTCAACAGTAACATTTAAAAAGTTGGTACAAATGAACTTAACAACCAAACAAAAACAGCATTTAAAAGGCCTGGCGCATAATTTAAAGCCTGTAGTGCTGCTTGGTGCTAATGGTTTGACCGAAGGTGTACTGGCTGAAATTGATAGTGCACTCACTCATCATGAACTAATTAAAGTGAAAGTAGGCTCTTCTGATAGAGAGCTTAAAAATGCTGTAGTTGACGCGATTATTCGCGAAACTCAATCTACCAAAGTACAGCTTATCGGTCACACCTTAGTTATTTTCCGTCAGTCTGCTGAAATGAAAATTGCCGTTCCAAAAGCAAAATAATTTCGTCAAACATCTGGGTTACTTAATATTAGTCGATTGTTGATTAACTGGTATTGAATATGACCTAAAAAAACCACTGCCATGCAGTGGTTTTTTTATCGCTATAGCAAACCAGTCTTAAGTCGTAACTTATTAAACGTATTCTACAGCGATAATTTCATATTCTGCGGTGCCACCAGGTGTGGTAATGGCAACTTCATCATCAAGGTTCTTACCAATTAATCCCCGCGCTATCGGTGAATTCACTGAAATAAGATTTTCTTTAATGTTTGCTTCATCATCACCGACGATACGGTAAGTTGACTCTGCATCGGTATCAACATTGACAATGGTCACTGTTGTGCCAAAAATCACTCGGCCATTGTTTGGCATTGATGTCACATCAATGATTTGTGCATTTGATAACTTGCCTTCAATATCACGAATACGTGCTTCACAAATACCTTGTTCTTCACGGGCTGCATGATATTCAGCATTTTCTTTCAAGTCGCCTAATTCACGTGCAGAAGCAATAGCTTCAGTAATGCTTGGACGACGCACAAATTTTAATTCATCTAATTCTTTACGCAGCTGTTCAGCTCCGATGATCGTCATAGGGACGGTATTCATAATGTCTTATGTCTCCTTTAAAAACAAAAGCACCCCGTGTCGACACGCATATCAACACAGTAAAATCTATATTATTAAACGTCGAGTCGTCATGCTCACATTCACTTATAGCGACATGTGGCAACAAAACAGTCTCGCGCGCTGAAGGGCTAGCAAATGATGATAGCTAAGCTTACATAAGCTTGCGAGTAGTTACTAGTGAGTGTCAAAAAATAGTAATAAAAAAGGCTGCATGACTGCAGCCTTTTTAACCGAATCGACGTTAAATTAAATATTATTAACTTTTAGCGATTCGTTCATGCAATTCTTGTACTGAATTGACGTTATTACGGTCATCTGCTGAATGCGCCATACAGGTAGCAAATGCAGCATTCAATGTTGTGGTGTAGTTCACTTTATAACGCAGTGCACCACGACGAATTTGACGAGAATCTTCAATCGCTTGACGCCCCTCAGTGGTATTAATGATGTAAGTGTATTCACCATTTTTAATACGGTCGAGAATATGTGGACGGCCTTCATGTACCTTGTTAACTAGGCGCGGATTAATACCTGCTTCACCTAGAATAACTGCAGTGCCATGAGTTGCATCAATTTGATAACCTAGCTCAATCAGTTCAGCTGCAAGTTCAGCCACACGCGCTTTATCACTGTTACGCACAGAAATTAATGCACGGCCAGACTTAGGTACTTCAGCTGTGGCACCAAGCTGGGCTTTAGCATAAGCTTCAGCAAAGGTTTCACCCACACCCATTACTTCACCTGTAGAGCGCATTTCAGGGCCAAGCATTGGGTCAACACCTGGGAACTTGTTAAACGGCAATACCACTTCTTTTACTGAGAAGTATGGTGGGATCACTTCTTTAGTGAAGTTCTGCGATGCTAAGCTTTGACCAGCCATTACACGTGCAGCAATCTTCGCTAGCGGGATACCGGTTGCTTTAGAGACAAATGGCACTGTACGCGCAGCACGAGGATTGACTTCAATCATGTAGATTTCGTCATCTTTAACCGCAAACTGAACGTTCATCAAACCAATTACGCCCAGCTCCATGGCTAATTTAGCCACTTGCTCACGCATACGGTTTTGAACATCTTCGCTTAAGCTGTATGGCGGCAACGAACAACCTGAGTCACCTGAGTGAACCCCCGCTTGTTCAATGTGCTCCATGATAGAACCCACAACCACGATTTCGCCGTCACAAACTGCATCGATATCGATTTCAATGGCATTATCGAGGAAACGGTCAAGCAATACTGGTGATGAGTTAGATACGCTTACTGCTTCATTGAAGTAGCGACGTAAGTCTTGCTCGTCATAAACGATTTCCATTGCGCGTCCACCTAATACATAAGATGGACGAACCACTAACGGGTAACCGATACGGGCAGCAGAAAGTACCGCACCTTCAACCGTTGTTACGGTATCGTTTTCAGGTTGCTTCATTTCAAGACGTTGAATCGCTTGCTGGAAACGCTCACGGTCTTCAGCGCGGTCAATGGCATCGGGGCTTGTACCAATAATCGGTACACCTGCCGCTTCTAGTTCACGTGCCAGTTTTAGCGGTGTTTGACCACCGTACTGTACGATAACGCCTTTTGGGTTCTCAATACGAACGATTTCAAGCACATCTTCAAAGGTCACTGGCTCAAAGTACAAGCGATCTGAGGTGTCATAATCGGTCGAAACAGTCTCAGGGTTACAGTTAACCATAATGGTCTCGTAACCGTCTTCACGCAATGCTAATGCCGCATGAACACAACAGTAATCAAACTCAATACCTTGACCAATACGGTTAGGGCCGCCACCAAGAATCATGATTTTTTCACGGGTTGATGGCGCGGCTTCACATTCTTCTTCGTAAGTTGAGTACATGTAAGCAGTGTCTGTGGCAAATTCTGCCGCACAGGTATCGACACGCTTATACACTGGGTGCATATCAAAGCGGTCACGAATTTTACGCACTTCGCTATCACTGACACCTAAGATGTGTGCTAAACGTGCATCAGAGAAACCTTTACGCTTAAGTTGCAGTAAGAAGGCTTCGTTAAGACCTGACATCCCCACTTCAGCCACTTTAGCTTCTTGGGCGATAAGATCTTCAATTTGGACTAAGAACCAATGATCAACATTAGTTAGCTTGAAGATATCATCACGACTTAGACCAGCGCGGAAGGCATCAGCAATGTACCAAATACGGTCACAACCAGGCTCTTTTAACTCATGACGAATTGTTTGCATTGCTTCAGGCGATGCAAGGTCAACAATCGGGTCAAAACCGTTACGGTTAACTTCAAGTCCACGTAATGCTTTTTGTAATGACTCTTGGAAAGTACGGCCAATGGCCATGACTTCACCCACTGACTTCATTTGCGTCGTCAAACGGTCATTAGCGCCAGCAAATTTTTCAAAGTTAAAGCGCGGTACTTTAGTCACAACGTAATCAATTGCAGGCTCGAATGATGCTGGGGTACGACCACCAGTAATATCATTCATTAGCTCATCTAAGGTGAAACCTACCGCTAATTTCGCGGCGATTTTAGCAATCGGGAAACCGGTTGCTTTAGAAGCTAACGCAGAAGAGCGAGAAACACGCGGGTTCATTTCAATAATGACCATACGGCCAGTGTTTGGACAAATACCAAACTGAACGTTTGAACCACCGGTTTCAACACCAATTTCACGCAGTACCGCTAAAGAAGCGTTACGCATTAATTGGTATTCTTTATCGGTCAGTGTTTGCGCTGGTGCAACAGTGATTGAATCACCGGTATGCACGCCCATGGCATCGAAGTTTTCAATGGCACACACAATGATGCAGTTATCATTGCGGTCACGAACCACTTCCATTTCGTACTCTTTCCAACCGATTAGTGACTCATCGATTAGCAGCTCGCTAGTTGGCGATAACTCAAGGCCTTGAGAACAAATGTCTTCAAACTCTTCTTTGTTATACGCAATACCACCGCCACTGCCACCCATGGTGAAAGATGGACGAATAATACACGGAAAGCCAACTTGGTCTAAAACACCGTAAGCTTCTTCCATTGTATGGGCAATACCAGCACGAGGACAGTCAAGTCCAATTGACTTCATTGCTGTATCAAAACGACTACGGTCTTCAGCTTTATCAATTGCGTCAGCTGTCGCGCCAATCATTTCAACGTTAAACTCTTCTAGTACACCTTCAGCTTCTAGCTGCAGTGCACAGTTAAGTGCGGTTTGGCCACCCATAGTTGGCAAAATCGCATCAGGTTTTTCTTTAGCGATAATGTTACGCACAACTTCCCAGTGAATTGGCTCGATGTATGTCGCATCAGCCATTTCTGGATCTGTCATAATGGTTGCAGGGTTAGAGTTAACTAAGATAACTCGATAACCTTCTTCACGCAGCGCTTTACACGCTTGTGCGCCAGAATAGTCAAATTCACAGGCTTGACCAATCACAATTGGGCCAGCGCCTAGGATCAGAATACTTTTAATATCAGTACGTTTTGGCATTGCTTATCTATTCTCCGAATGACCTAACTATTTAGCGTTTTGACGATATTGTTCAATCAACTCAATAAAGTGATCAAACAGTGGTGACGCATCGGTCGGTCCAGGGCTTGCTTCTGGGTGACCTTGGAAACTAAACGCTGGCTTATCAGTAAGGTGAATACCTTGCAAAGACCCATCAAATAACGATTTGTGAGTCACTTTGATGTTTGCAGGCAACGTCGCTTCATCAGCAGCAAAACCGTGGTTTTGGCTGGTGATCATCACATTACCTTTTTCAATATTACTTACCGGGTGGTTAGCGCCATGATGACCAAACTTCATTTTCAAAGTTTTTGCCCCAGATGCTAATGCAAGTAATTGGTGACCAAGACAAATACCAAATACTGGGATTTCAGTTTTTAAAATTTCTTGGATAGCCGTAATCGCATAATCACATGGCTCTGGGTCGCCTGGGCCATTTGATAGGAAAATCCCATCAGGATTCATTGCTAATACTTCAGCTGCCGGTGTTTGTGCAGGGACAACAGTAACATCACAACCGCGGTCAACTAGCATGCGTAAAATATTGCGCTTGATACCATAATCAAAAGCAACAATTTTAAACTTAAGCTCTGACGCTGGAGTTTCGTCCGGTAAACCACCCACTAAGCGCCAAGTGCCTTTGCGCCATTGGTAGGTCGACTCTGTGGTCACTTCTTTAGCCAAATCCATGCCTTTCAAACCAGGGAATGCTTTGGCTGCTGCTAATGCTTTAGCTTCATCGATATCGCCGACCATAATACAACCGGCTTGGGCACCCTTTTCACGTAAAATACGAGTTAATTTACGGGTATCGATATCAGCGATACCAACAACATTATTCGCTTTTAAATAATCGCTTAAGGATTGTTGATTACGGAAGTTGCTAGCTAATAGAGGGAGATCTCGGATGATTAGACCACAGGCATGAACTGAATCAGATTCGGTATCTTCATCGTTTGTTCCGGTGTTACCAATGTGCGGGTAAGTCAAAGTGACAATCTGGCGAGAATATGACGGATCCGTTAAAATCTCTTGATAACCTGTCATTGAAGTATTAAATACAACTTCACCAACAGTTAGTCCATCGGCACCAATTGCTGTGCCAGAGAATACGGTTCCATCTTCGAGTACAAGTAAGGCAGACTGTGTCAACGTGACCTCCAAAAATAAGAGTCAAACCACTGAAATTATTTATTTTTAATTTCTACAGATTTACAAAATTACGAAAATTTGGCAAATTCCGGCGATTCTATATGAATTATGCATAAGCGTCTATGCTTGATTTATGTTTTTTTGGGAACAATATTTTCCCAAAAAAAAACCACCAACGGTGGTTTTTTTAAATATTAATTGAGTCCCAATACTTGCTGCATGTCATAAAGACCAGCATCTTGATCGGATAGCCAATAGGCGGCGCGCATTGCGCCATTTGCAAAGGTCATGCGACTGGTGGCTTTATGCGTTATTTCAACTCGCTCACCAATATCGGCAAACATCACCGTATGGTCGCCAACAATATCACCGGCACGAATAGTAGAAAAACCAATGGTATTTCTATCACGTTCGCCTGTCATACCTTCACGACCATATACAGCGCACTCTTCAAGATCCCGACCTAAAGTTTCAGCGATAACTTCGCCCATCTTTAATGCCGTCCCTGAAGGGGCGTCTTTCTTAAAGCGATGATGGCCTTCGGTGATTTCGATATCGGTATAATCACCCATTACTTTTGCCGTTAACTCTAATAGCTTTAGCGTTAAGTTAACGCCTACTGACATATTCGGTGCAAACACAACTGGTGTTTGCTCAGCATAAGCACCAATCATCTCTTTTTGAGCATGATTGAAACCAGTAGTACCAATCACAATCGCCTTATGGTTTTTAGCGCACCAATCAAGGTGAACTAGCGACGACTCTGGAGAGGTAAAATCAATTAATACATCAAAATGTTCTGATGCTATATCTAATGAATCTGTAATCGCGACATCCATAGTACCAACACCAGCAAGTTCACCAGCATCAACACCTATTAGTGTAGAACCAGTTCGCTCAATAGCAGCACCCAAATATATCACCTCATGTTGCTTTGCAGCTTCAATCAGTGTGCGACCCATACGGCCACTGGCACCAACAACGGCGACTCTTACTTTTGCAGTCATCTACTTTCTCCCAGTGATACAAAAACGCCTAAGTTAACTTAGGCGTTTTTCATTAAACGATTTCTAACAATTCGACTTCAAATACCAACGCCGAGAATGGCGGGATTGAAGCGCCAGCACCACGTTCGCCGTAAGCTAAGTGTTGTGGAACGAATAATTTAAGCTTAGTGCCAACAGGCATTAACTGAAGTGCTTCAGTCCAACCAGCGATAACACCAGAAACTGGGAATTCAGCAGGCTCGCCACGAGCTACAGAACTATCGAATACTTCACCATTGATGAATGTACCGTGGTAATGAGCACGAATAGTTGATTCAAGTGTTGGCTTTTCGCCTTCGCCTTGAGTAATTACTTCGTATTGAAGACCTGACTCAGTAACAATAATGTCTTCACGTTTAGCATTTTCTGCTAAGAAATTTTCACCTTCAGCAGATGCAGCTTCAGCAGCAGCTTCTTGAACAGCTTGTAAACGACGGCTGATTTCAGTGAAAGCAACTTGTAAGTCTTCCATCGCTACAGCACTTTCTTTACCAGCGAATGCATCAGCTAGACCAGCTTGTACAGCAGGGATATCGATGCCTTCGAAAGGGTTAGCAGCTAATTGCTCACCCATTTGACGACCTACACCGTAACTTGCTTGCTGTTCCATTGTGTTGAACTCTGACATATCGTATTTACTCTTAATTCATCGGTTAAAATTTGCGGGGCAGTTTACCACACTTTCGTTGCTGATGGGTGCTAATCTACCTCGATTATGACTATTTTTCAGTAGCCTTAATGACACTTGGCAAGCGTCTTCTTTAGAGCTGCTTGATACACTGGTGTCACTTTAGCTTGAAGGGCTTTTAAATCGGCAATACGTGTCGAATGAGATGGATGGGTTGAAAATAGCTCAGGGCCTTGTTCCCCACCGGCTTTGGCCATATTTTGCCAAAGAACAACACTTTTAGCAGGATTAAAGCCCGCTTTAGCCATTAACTCCAACCCTAGCTCATCTGACTCACTTTCTTGATCACGGCCAAAGGGTAATAAAATTCCCACTTGAGCCCCTAGCCCTAAGCCCGCCATATAAAGATCTTTGTTAGCAACGCCGCTAGCACCTAACGCGATATCAGCCATTTGCATACCGGCATTGGTCATTTGTGAACGCGAAACTTGCTCATTACCATGACTTGCTAACACATGGGCTACTTCATGACCTATTACTGTCGCTAATTGGTCTTGATCGCTCGCCACCTTAAGTAATCCTGTGTACACCCCAATATGACCACCCGGCAGGGCAAAAGCATTGATCTGATCTGAGTCAAATAACACCACTTCCCAGTTTAAGCTTTGATCGGGTAATACCGCAGTGATGCGATTGGCAACGCAGTTAACATAAGCCGTTTGCTGTTTATCGGTACTGATTTTTTCCGTTTTTTTCATCGCATCGAATGATTGCGCCCCCATTTGCGACATCTGAGCTTCGTCAAATAACAGCATTTGGCTGCGACCCGTTGGGGATTTATGGATGGCGCAACCAGACATAACCATGGTGGCGAATAGCCCCACTAAAACGGCTTTCATAATAATTATCCTTTTATTATTTTGTGAGTTCTCGCTATTTAACACTCAACTAATTGATTACAAATGAATCTATCTAGCGCTATTGTAAGTCATCTTGTGCTAATCAATCACTATAAACTGCATCTCACCTTGATGTTTTTTTGCCTTGAAAGTCCTTAATGCTGCGTTTTTTCTGGCTGCGGCGATTAGCTTGCTTATCTTTTTTAGGCCGTTGACTGTTACCTGAACTCGGTTTATCCGTCACAGGAAAGTCTGCTAACGACAGTGTCGGCAGCGCTCGCTCAGTTAAGGTTCTGATAGCTTGTAGTGCATCAGATTCACCATGACACACTAACGATAGCGCCAAACCATTAGCACCCGCCCTTGCTGTGCGGCCAATGCGGTGCACATACACTGCTGCGCTTGCGGGTAAATCCACATTAATAATCACAGGTAATGCATCAATGTCTATGCCACGGGCTAATACGTCAGTTGCTACCAGAACGGTAAGCTTATGGGTTTTGAAATCACTTAAGGTTTGAGTGCGGATGGCTTGCTCTTTGTCACCATGTAGCGCTGCAGCATTAACCCCTGCCTTAACTAGCTTTTTGGTTAGTGCATCAGCGCTATCTTTAGTATTACTAAACACCAACACTTGCTGCCAACCATGTTGCTTAATCAGTGCAATTAATGCCTGAGCTTTACTACCTTTATTAACTAAATAAAGCTGCTCTTCAATGTGCTCAACCACCGAATTGACTTTATCGGCTTCAATGCGGATCAAGTCATGTTTCAAAATCGCACTAACTTGTTTCGCTACCGTGTCATCTATGGTGGCTGAAAATAATAATGTCTGCTTATTAGCCGGCGTTTGCTGCACTATGGTTTCAATATCAGCCCAAAAGCCCATATCCAATAATCGGTCCGCTTCATCAAGTACTAATAACTTCAGTGCAGATAAAGACACATGTTCCAGCTTAATAAACTGCACTAGCCTTGCTGGGGTGGCGATAATGATTTGTGGCTGCGTTTTCAAATCAGTGACTTGCGCTTCAACATCAATGCCGCCACATAAAAGCTGCATCTTAATGCCTAAAGGCTTAGCAACCTGATTAAGCGTTTGATAAACCTGATTAGCCAGCTCACGAGTCGGCGCAATCACTAGCGCTTGAACATGCTCAGCTTTATCTAGATCAATAGCTTGCAGCATAGGCAAACCAAAGGCGTATGTTTTACCGCTCCCTGTTTGTGCTAAAGCCAATACATCTTTACCTGATAACACAGCAGGAATGGCCAGCGCTTGAATTTTAGTGGCCGCTGTTAACTGCTTAGGTAAAGCTGAGATAAGGCTTGGATTGAGGTTTAACTGTAAAAAAGACATCGAAATAGTGATCCAAAGAAGCAATGAGATGCAGTCTACCGCACACTGACGTCATTGTCTTAAGCTGTGTTTGTTTAATAGCCTGCAAAGTGCTTTAAAAACTTGCCAATAAAAAAGGCTAATTACTTTGCAGTAATTAACCTTTTAATCGACTCGCTAATAGCTAAATTTAATAAATAAATTTAGCTATTTAAATCGTGAAAAAACTTTTTTACGCCATCAAAGAACCCTTCAGCTTTAGGGCTGTGCTTCTTTGATTCGCCAGTTAAGGTCGCTTCAAACTCACGCAGTAGCTCTTTTTGCTTCTCGTTAAGTTTAACTGGTGTTTCCATGACGACTTTACATAGTAAGTCACCAACGGCGTGGCTACGAACTGATTTAACACCTTTACCGCGCAAACGGAACATACGGCCAGTTTGGCTTTCTGCAGGTATTTTCAAGTTCACTTTACCATCAAGTGTAGGCACTTCAATTTCGCCACCTAATGCAGCTTTGCTGAATGAAATTGGCACTTCACAGTACAGGTTGTTACCGTCACGAACAAAAATATTATGTTCACGAACACTCACCTGTACATATAAATCACCCGGAGGCGCACCAAACTCACCCGCTTCACCTTCACCGGTTAAGCGAACGCGATCGCCAGTATCGACACCCGCAGGTATTTTAACTGATAGGGTTTTGCTCTTTTCAACACGGCCTTCACCATGACACTTCTTACAAGGATCTTTAATGATCTTGCCGCGACCATGACAGGTAGGACACGCCTGCTGAACAGCAAAGAAACCTTGACGCATTTGTACTTGGCCTTGGCCATGACAGGTGCCACAAGTGGTTGCTGACGAGCCTTTATTAGCGCCGCTACCATCACAGCTATCACACGATGCTAACGTAGGAATACGTAACTCTTTAGTAAGACCACGTACCGCTTCTTCAAGTGATAACTCTAAGTTGTAACGTAAGTCACTACCGCGAGCTGCTTGACGTTGTCCACCGCCACGACGACCGCCGCCAAAGATATCGCCAAACACGTCGCCAAAGATATCACCGAAATCACCGCCGCCACCTTGACCGCCGCCACGATTAGGATCAACGCCAGCATGACCAAATTGATCATAGGCCGCTTTCTTATTCGCGTCAGTTAGGATTTCGTAAGCTTCTTTAGCTTCTTTAAAGTTAACTTCAGCTTCTTTATCGCCAGGGTTACGATCTGGATGAAATTTCATCGCTAAACGTTTGTAGGCTTTTTTGATTTCTCGTTCACTCGCATCGCGTCCGACACTTAGAACTTCGTAATAATCTCGCTTTGACATAATCTCAGTTTTCTCAAGCAGGTATTGTGCGAACGGGCGTTAGAGATTTCTCTCAACGCCCGCCTGAAAGTTAACTAACTAAATTAGCTTACTTTTTGTCGTCTTTTACTTCTTCAAACTCAGCATCAACAACGTCATCTTCAGGCTTAGCTTCTTGCGCATCTTGTGCTGGAGCTTCACCTTGTTGCGCTTGTGCTTTCGCTTGAGCAATTTCCATTAATTTAGCAGATGCTTCCATTAATGCTTGAGTTGCTGTATCAATTGCTTCTTTGTCATTACCTTTACTCGCGGTATCAACGTCAGCCATTGCTGCTTCAATTTTCTCTTTGTCTTCAGCTGGTAATGCTTCACCCGCTTCTTCGATTTGCTTCTTAGTTGCGTGAACCATGCCATCAGCTTGGTTACGCGCAGTCACTAGCTCTTCGAATTTAGCATCTTCATCAGCGTGTGCTTCTGCATCACGAACCATTTGCTCTACTTCTTCGTCACTTAGACCAGAGTTAGCTTTAATAGTGATGTTTTGCGCTTTACCAGTTTTCTTATCAGTCGCTGATACGTTTAAGATACCATCAGCATCGATGTCGAAAGATACTTCAACTTGTGGCATGCCACGTGGAGCTGGCTCAATACCTTCTAGGTTAAATTGACCTAAAGATTTGTTGTAGCTAGCTTGCTTACGCTCACCTTGAAGTACGTGAATTGTTACTGCACTTTGGTTATCTTCAGCAGTTGAGAACGTTTGACTCGCTTTAGTCGGGATAGTGGTGTTCTTCTCGATAAGCTTAGTCATTACGCTACCCATGGTTTCGATACCAAATGATAGTGGTGTAACGTCAAGTAGCAATACGTCTTTCACGTCGCCAGAAAGTACACCAGCTTGAATTGCTGCGCCTACGGCTACGGCTTCATCTGGGTTAACGTCTTTACGTGGCTCTTTACCGAAGAAGTCAGTTACTGCAGCCTGTACTTTAGGCATACGAGTTTGACCACCAACTAAAATCACTTCGTTGATGTCTGAAACAGATAAGTCTGCATCAGCTAGCGCAACTTTTAATGGCTCTAAAGAACGTTGGATTAAGTCGTCAACTAAAGACTCTAACTTAGCACGAGTGATTTTAACCACTAAATGCTTAGGACCTGTTGCATCAGCAGTGATGTAAGGCAGGTTAACTTCAGTTTGTGTTGTGCTTGAAAGTTCAATTTTCGCTTTTTCTGCAGCTTCTTTAACACGTTGCATTGCTAGCGGGTCGTTACGTAAGTCTAGACCTTGCTCTTTTTTGAACTCATCAGCTAAATAGTTAATTAGACGGTTATCGAAATCTTCACCACCTAAATGAGTATCACCGTTAGTAGCAAGTACTTCGAAAGTTTGGTCACCATCGTTGCTATCAATTTCAATGATAGAGATATCAAAAGTACCACCACCTAAATCGTATACTGCAACAACGTTGTCGCCTTGTTTTTTGTCGATACCGTAAGCTAGTGCAGCAGCAGTTGGCTCGTTGATGATACGTTTAACATCAAGACCAGCAATACGACCAGCATCTTTAGTTGCTTGACGTTGTGAATCATTAAAGTATGCAGGAACAGTAATAACCGCTTCTGTTACTTCTTCACCCAAGAAATCTTCAGCTGTTTTCTTCATCTTTTTCAAGATTTCAGCAGATACTTGTGGTGGTGCCATTTTCTTGCCGTGAGCTTCAACCCATGCGTCACCATTGTCAGTACCAATGATTTTGAAAGGCATGATGTCAACATCACGTTGAACTTCGTCATCTTTAAAACGACGACCGATTAAACGCTTAATCGCGAAAAAAGTATTTGTTGGGTTTGTAACTGCTTGACGCTTAGCAGGTGAGCCTACTAATGTTTCGTCATCGGTATATGCGATGATAGATGCTGTTGTACGTTCGCCTTCAGCATTCTCGATTACGCGAGCAGTACCGCCATCAAGGACAGCCACACAAGAGTTAGTTGTGCCTAAGTCAATACCAATAATTTTGCCCATGAGGATCTCCGAAATATAAAATTTTAATGTAACTAATTTGATTATGTTTGTTGATATGGGGTCAGGAATTGATTTTTCAAGTCCTAATTTTTGCCTCTCATATCAGCCTTACTGCATATATTGGGACAGCTAACTAAAATACAAGGGCTGATCAAAAAAATTATTAAAAATATCTTAAGTAAATATGCCGTGACCTCATTTTGTATATTGCATACAATCTGTCCATACTTGCTTGCTTTGCTAATCCACCCCTTGGATATTATGCATAATTACTATTATTAGGAATGATTTTGTCAAACACTTCTCTTGCCTATGCCTATGGTTTAGTTGCCGTTTTACTTTGGTCGACAGTCGCGACTGCATTTAAAGTCGCGCTAAGTTTTTATACACCCTTACAATTGGTATTTGTTGCAGTGCTCACCTCTATTATTGCATTGAGTGTGATTATCCTATGGCAAAGAAAGCACACATTAATGCTGCGACAATTTAAACGTCGCCCAGGATTTTATTTGCTTAGCGGTATTCTGAATCCGTTTCTTTATTACTTTGTGCTTTTTGAAGCTTACGATTTGCTTCCAGCTCAACAAGCCTTATCCCTTAATTACACTTGGGCGATTTTATTGCCCATTTTAGCTGTCCCTTTGCTGGGTCATAAGCTCACAAAGGTTGATGTCATTGCCGCGCTGATTGCCTATAGCGGCGTTTACATTATCGCAACCGGCGGCAATATCAGCGCATTTAACTTTGATAGCCCTAAAGGGATTGCTTTTGTATTAAGCAGTACGGTGATTTGGTGCTTATATTGGGTAACCAATACCAAGGATGACGGCGATGCCACTGTAAGCTTATTACTTAGCTTTTTAATTGGTTTACCTTTAGTGACTATTGCCATGCTAATCCATCAACCCATAAGCGACTTTAGTTGGCAAGCGCTAACTGCTGGAGTGTATGTGGGGCTATTTGAAATGGGTATCACCTTTGTTTTATGGCTTATGGCACTTAAAAGCACCGAGAAAACCTCTAACATCACCACGCTTGTATTTTTAACCCCTGTGCTGTCTGTTGGGTTTATCGCGCTAATCTTAAAAGAGCAAATCGCCAGCAGTACCTATATTGGTCTATGCTTTATTTTAACGGGGTTAATATTGCAAAAGGTAATCCCACAGCTGTTGAGAAAATCCAGTTTAAAGATCAGCCATAAGCATAATAAGTAGCAGTGGTTAAAGCATTTTACGATATTTAAACGATTAAAATTTAAACTTTATTGTCAACATGGCAGTTAGTTGCTATTAATAAGGTGTGCAGTTAATACGGTGTACAAGATACAAAGGATGCTTCAAGGAGGAGATTGGCAATGGGAATGCCGAGATGGAATTTAAGTGACACCACAGAAAATAAAATTCGCAGCTATAGCTTAATGCTTACCGCGGCTATTATGCTTTATGAATATCTCAACGGTGATATCTCAACCCAATACCCCGCCATGTATATATGTATTTTTGTTTTTCCTGCGGTCTACTTCACTAATAGCATACAAGAAAAGTACTTCCCGCTTATCATGGAGTATGTTCAAGCAGCTAGGCTTGTAAGCATATTTATGACGCTGAGCAGCTTTTTGATTTGGTGTTACACCACTTATATACGTTTATCTACTCCTGCGATTTCCAGCCATGGGCTATACCTGCAATAATCCTATAACGGCAATAACCTCTGGCGACAATAACCTCTAGCGGCACATTTCAAAGCTGCTGCTATTTCAGTGCTCAAAAAAACAAAAAAAGCACCGAGGTGCTTTTTAAGTTTTAAGCGCAAATCAAGTCAGTTTGTCACTCACAGCATCGTCAGCTTCAAATCTGGCTTGGGTTAGTTTATTTTAGCTGCGAGAAGTATAATCACCAGTTGCCAACCACTTATAAGTCGTTAGTGCATCAAGAGCCATTGGTCCGCGAGCATGTAGCTTTTGGGTACTGACCGCCACTTCAGCCCCTAAACCAAATTGCGAGCCATCCGTAAAACGGGTGCTGGCATTGACATATACCGCTGCTGAGTCTACTTGATTCATAAAGTGGCAGGTCGCATTAATATCGTCAGATAAAATCGCTTCAGAGTGACCGCTAGAGTGTTGACGAATATGGGTAATCGCTTGGTCAATATCAGTCACAATCTTAACCCCAAGTGTTAATGACAACCACTCAGTACTGAAGGTTTCATCCGTTGCAGGATGAATATCAAACTGACTTGCTGCAAATAACTGCTGCGTTTTTTCACAAGTATAAAAACTCACGCCTAATGCCGACATCTGCGTAAACAAATCTGCTAAAAACTCAGCCGCAACAGCTTCGTGAACCAGTAAGGTATCTAAGGCATTACACACTGTTGGACGCTGCACTTTTGCATTAATGATCACCTCAGCACTGCGAGATAAATCCGCTGATTTATCAAGGTATAAATGACAAATACCAATGCCGCCTAAAATCACCGGAATAGTGGCTTTTTCAGCGCAAAGGCGTTGTAAGGTTTGGCCGCCGCGAGGAATAATCATATCCACATATTGGTCAAGGCGCAGTAAGCCAGTCACTAAGTCGCGATCGGTAGAGTTAATCAGCTGCACAGCATCTTCAGGTAAACCTTGTAATGTCAGCGCTGTGCGGATCACCTCACTTAAAACTTTATTTGAGGTTAAGGTTTCTTTACCGCCACGAAGGATCACTGCATTACCGGTTTTTAGTGCTAGTACGGCAATATCAACAGTGACGTTAGGGCGTGCTTCGTAAATCACCCCAACAACTCCCAGTGGCACTTTGCGTTGAGTTAAACGTAAACCGTTATCTAATAACTGGCTAGCTGATTCACTGCCCACAGGATCGGCAAGATTAATCACATTTTCAATATCAGCAATAATGCCAGCTAATCGCTCGCTATCTAGCAATAATCTATCGATCATCGCATCGGTTAAACCATTGGCTCTTGCTGCCTGCACGTCTTGGTCGTTCGCCGCTAAAATCGCTTCGGTATTTAGCGTTAGTTGCTCGCTAATACAACGAAGCAAAGCGTTTTTGTTTTGGCTCGATAAATTAGCAAGGGCAAAGCTTGCTGCTTTTGCTTGCTTACCTAGCGTGGTTAAATATTGCTGCTGTGACATGTTTTCGTCCTTTAATTTATTCACTATCTAGTACCACCATGTCATTACGATGTATTGCTGCTACGCCGTAATCATAGCCAAGTAATGTTTCAATCTCGTTGGAGTGCTTTCCTGCAATTATCGTTAATGCTTTAGCACAATAACGGCTCATGCCTTTAGCAAGCACGTGACCTGATTTATCGGCAATCAACACAGTTGCGCCACGTTCAAATTGCCCTTCTACGCTGACAATCCCTTTAGGCAATAAGCTGCGACCATTTTCAACGACCGCTTTACAGGCGCCATCATCTAATATCAGCCGCCCTTCTGTTGCAGGGCCAGCTAAAATCCATTGTTTTCGGCTTTCAAGGGGATTTTTAGTGACACTAAAATGAGTGCCGACCGATTCTTTACTGACTACTTGTGAAATCACATTAGGCAAATGACCTGAAGCAATGACCACTTCAACACCTGCTCGCCTAGCCACATCGGCCGCTTCTAACTTAGTCGCCATGCCGCCAGTGCCTAAACCTGAAACTGCGCCACCCGCTAACAAGCGTAAGTTATCATCAATATTGACCACTGAAGTAATTAACTTGGCATCGGGGTTATTGCGTGGATCGGCATCAAATAAGCCGATTTGATCAGTCAATAACACTAATAAGTCAGCATCACATAATAATGCGGCCCTAGCTGATAAATTGTCATTGTCGCCCACTTTAATTTCATTGGTGGCAACGGCATCATTTTCATTAATAATCGGAACAATATTATTATCTAACAATGCATTGAGTGTATCTCGAGCATTTAGATAGCGTTCACGATCATGTAAGTCGGCGCGGGTTAACAATAATTGCCCCACGTGCAAACCATAAATACTGAACAGTTCTGACCAAGCTAAAATAAGCTGACTTTGACCCACGGCGGCTAATAATTGTTTATTGGGCATAGTATCGGGCAATACGGGGTATTGCAGATGTTCGCGACCAGCCGCTATTGCGCCAGATGTGCACAATACAACTTCAATACCTGAACGCACAAGCACAGACATTTGTCTGGCCAGTTCCACCATATGTGCTTTATCGAGCTTGTTACTGCCCGAAGTTAAGACACTGGTACCTAATTTTACGACGACCCGCTTGTAAGTCATGACTGCCTTTTCAAACTCAAAAATATTGACTGAAATATTTTTATACCTAATTCAGCGAATAATTCATAGTAAAGCCCATAATTGAGTAAACAAATACTATATTTATTTGTTATACAGCATAAAAAAGGGCTATGCATTGCATAACCCTTAACAAAAATCACTAATCTATCATTGCTGCTTAATTACAGCTTGATAACCCACACATGAGCTTACTCAGCAGGTGTTATGGCGAGCAAAGCCAAGGTTAACCCCAAATAAACTTAGCTAAAAATAGTGCCGCAATAAACAAGATACCAAGATTTAACTCTTTAAAACGGCCAGTAAGTAGTTTAATCACCGCATAAGAGATAAAACCAAACCCTATGGCATTAGCAATTGAAAAGGTTAATGGCATCAATAAACACACAATGACCACAGGCGCCGCTTCTGTTAAGTCTTCCCACTCAACATTGACTAAGCCAGACATCATCAAAATCGCCACATAAAACAAGGCGCCACTGGTAGCATAAGCGGGTACCATGCCGGCAAGTGGGGCAAAAAATAATGCAGCAATAAACAACAAACCGACGACAACAGCGGTTAAGCCAGTACGGCCACCGGCGCTAACGCCTGCCGTGCTTTCAATATAACTAGTGGTCGTTGATGTTCCTAACGTCGCCCCTGCGATGGTGGCTAAGCTGTCTGCACTTAAGGCGCGTTTCACTCTTGGTAAACGCCCTTGTTCATCTAAAAATCCGCCACGCTGCGCGACTGCAACCAAGGTGCCTGAGGTATCAAATAAATCCACAAACAAGAAGGCAAATATCACTGAAATCATACTGATTTCAAGCACTGCGGATAAATCCATTTTCATGAATGTCGGTGCTATCGATGGTGGCATCGACATAACGCCGTTATAACTCACTTCACCAGCTAACAATGCAATGGCTGTGACAATGAAAATACTTAATATCACCGCCGCTTTGTAGCCACGCTGTACCATAGCAATGATCAAGAAAAACCCCACCGCAGCCATCACAGCTGAGAATGAAGTGATATCCCCCATAGTGACTAATGTTGCCGGACTTGCCACCACAATACCGGCGCTTTTAAGGCCAATAAAGGCCAAGAACAAACCGATACCCGCGGCAATACCTAATCGCAGACTCATTGGAATACTGTTAACTATCCATTCTCTAATTTTCACCAAAGATAAAATTAAGAAACAAATACCAGACATAAATACTGCGCCAAGTGCAGTTTCCCAGCTATAGCCCATTTCGCCGACAACGGTATAAGTGAAGAAAGCATTAAGCCCCATACCCGGCGCTAATGCGATGGGGTAATTGGCCACTAAGCCCATCACTAAACAGCCCACTGCCGCGGCTAAACAAGTGGCCACAAACACTGCACCATGATCCATGCCGGCATCAGCTAACATCATAGGGTTAACAAAAATAATGTAAGCCATGGTGAGAAAGGTAGTGAGACCCGCGACAACTTCTTGTTTTAAATTCGTTTGATTATCTTTGAGTTTAAACAGTTTCTCTAACATGAAGCCTTGTTCCTTGAAAAGGGGGTGTAATTGGCTGCTATAGCCGCTACTGGCTAATTACAGTCAAAATCAGAGGTGAATTAATTCGTTCGGATTATAGGTACTTATAAGGTTTATAGCCATGTTAGATAACTAAACACTTATATTCGTATGAAAGACAATTTAACTCAATGAAAAGCCAGTGGTTGATAAATTTCAGGCAAAAAAAATGCCTACTCAAAAGAGTAGGCAGACAAGTTAAAAGTTTTCCGTATGGGGAGAGGAAAACTGCATCACAATTAAGTGATAAAACTTAAAAAGTAAATTGGCAATAGAGAACCAATTTACTTGTTGTCTAAAACCGCCCAAAGGCGACAGAAAAAAGGGTTGATACGGTAAATCAATGAATAAGGAGGGTTAGCCCTTAAACGTCATGGCATAAATGCCAAAAGACAGAACAGCTGGATTTAACCAAGTGCCTTGTCCATAAATAGTATAGCTGTCTGTAGAAGACATAATCATACTCCAAATAAAGTTGCGAAAACCTAGTCTTGCTTGGCTCGGTTCCTTGGAACAAACTTTTCTCAATCCATTGAGACAACTCATCACTCGATTCCTTGGAGACTATATCCATCCTGGATTAACTAGAATTGGAAAGCACCGTCGCTGTCCAACGAGAGGAATAATACCAAAGTGTAATTTTATTACAAGTATTAATTTAATTATTTTATATTTCAATCAAAAAATGAAATAAAAGCACACTTGTATGACAAACTAAGAATTTAGAGTTCTCATTAGCAAACAATCAACCACTAAATAGCACAATATATAGTGGTTGAGCAAAAAACAAACTACACATTGCCGCCCAAAACGCTTTGTAATAAAGTTACCAAAGGCGAGGCTGTGGGTTTCCCATACAAACTATGGCCTTCTGTGGCACTACCGGCAATATCAAGATGCGCAAAAGGCAATGGCATGGCAGAGCCTGTGCCATGTTGGCCCAAGCCTGAAGCATTAATTAAAAATGCTGCGGGATATTGATGGCCTCTGGCAGTAATGGCAGAAGGGCCGTTATTAGATGACAATAACTCCCCTTGGCCAGAGATATTATGTACCTTGGCAAAATCATCATGACGCAAGCTAGATAACTCAAATGGTTCGCCCCATTGCTCAGCAATGCCAGCTAGGGTGTGACCCATACCAGCTTGTTGTGCCACTTTGTTCTCGACTAGTGCGGTATAGCCGCCATAACAGCGCACCACATGGCCGGTTAAGGTTGCCACAGAAAATAGTTGCGGCTTAATTGCTGTCATTGCCTGAAGTCTTAAGTGAGATAATAAGTCTGCCAGCACTAAGCGCCCTTCGGCATCAGTATTACCAATACGCACTCTAACACCGCCATGGCTGGTAATGATTTCATCAGGAACAAAGGCATCGCTGCCAATACTGTTTCGCACCAAACCTAACTCTGCTATCACTCTAATGCCTTTGGGCTTTAAGATAGATAAGGTTTTCATTAAGCCTGCCACCGCTGCAGCGCCGCCTTTATCTCGGCTCATACCCGCCATGCCACCGGCGACTTTAATATCTGCGCCGCCAGTATCGTAAATAACTCCTTTACCAGCAAACAAGTAGGTGCGATCAATGGCGCCCTCTGCCACATATTCCAGTTTAACCACGCGAGGTTGATGCCGAGGCACATTAAATGAGGCTCTCCCTACTGCGCAAAGCAGCGGGTAATCGCGCTCTAACTCTTCACGTTCTTCAATGACTCTGATTGCTAAACCACTGTCTTTTAGCGCCTCAACGCAATAATCAGCAAATGCTGGCGCCGCCATTCTTTCTGGCTCAGTGCCGCATAGATCCCTTGCCAAAATCTTACCGGCTTCGACAGCATTGAGCAGGCCACTGCAATTGTCGCTGCCAAGCAAACCAATGGCGCTAAATGCTGGGGTAATTGCTGTGGCTTCTCGCAGCTCCAGTGATTGCCATAGTTCCTGACCACAGGCAAGTGCAGCAACCTGTTTAGCAAATTGATAGCGCTTATCTTGGCTGGTTTCTACCACCAACAGCGGTTGTTTTGCTCCCGCAGCCTTAGCAATAACAACGCCTTCTCTAGCTGCTTTGGCAAACACACTCACATCACTGTATTCATTAGTGGCATTAACAACTGGGGCGACAATCAGTCTGCCACCCGCAAGTCCGGGCGCCAGTAACAATGTTGCCGACTGACCAATGCGCTGATCGATTTGTTTCGCATGCTTGGCGAGTATTTTTATTTCATCTTGGGCAATGGCGGCTAAATCGGTGGCGACTACCACTACGGCGTCCCAGCCATGGCCTTCAAAAATGGCTTGATCATTTGCTACATCAACGATATTGACTTGAAACATGGGGCATCCTTTTTAAATAGATTGTTATTATTGCTTGCTAATCAGTAATTTCAGGTGCTGAATCACAAATCATAACGACCAATGGTGGTTAAAGTATATAAGCTTAGCTTTACGATAGAGTTAAAATATATTTACAAAAATTAATTTAACCCAGCCTCTCTACTTGCTCTAGGTCACTACTTAGTAACGACAATATGGTAAACTTCAGCGCATCTATTCCCACATTCATAGCATTTAGGGAGTCTTCGTGACCGCCATTAATCAATTATATCCCCAGCCATTATGGCAATGGTTTGAACAAATTTGTGCGATTCCGCATCCATCCAAGTTTGAACAAGCACTTAGTGAACATATCCAGCAATGGGCTAAATCGAAAGGTTTGCCTGTCGTCGAAGATAAAGTCGGTAACTTGATCATTAAAAAGCCAGCGTATGCTGGAATGGAAGAACGCAAGACTGTGGTATTACAAGCCCACATTGATATGGTTCCACAAAAAAATGCCGATAAAGTGCATGATTTTGAAAAAGATCCTATTGAAGCCTATGTAGATGGCGAATGGCTAAAAGCCAAGGGCACCACCTTAGGTGCTGATAACGGTATTGGTATGGCTTCAGCGTTAGCAATTCTTGGCGCTGACGACATTAAACATGGTCCATTAGAAGTGCTGCTTACCATTGATGAAGAAGCGGGCATGACTGGCGCTTTCGGCCTTGAAGCAGGTTACCTTGATGCTGATATTTTAATTAATACTGACTCAGAGCAAGAAGGCGAAATCTACATGGGTTGCGCTGGCGGTGTTGATGCACAGCTAAGCGTTCCTATGTCATGGCAAGCACCTGAGCAAAGCAATGCCAGCTTTAGCTTAACCCTTTCAGGTTTAAAGGGCGGCCATTCAGGCGTCAACATTCATTTAGGTCGCGGCAATGCCAATAAATTATTAGCCCGTTTCTTATTTAGTTATGGTGATGATTTACAAATTGAATTAGTTAACTTCACTGGCGGCTCTTTACGTAATGCTATCCCCCGTGAAGCTAGCATCAACTTTATGCTGCCAAGCGAAAATAAAGCCAAGCTTGAGCAAGCCATTGCTCAATATCAAGCGATTGTTCGTGAAGAGCTGGCAATTGCTGACCCTGACATGTTGCTAACACTTGCAGCCATTGACGCTCCAGCAAAAGTCATGAGTGAAGATGCGCAAAATACCTTAATCGATTTACTGCACGCCTGCCCTAACGGCGTAATGCGTATGAGCGATGAAGTTGAAGGTGTGACTGAAACATCGCTTAACGTCGGAGTGATTAACACTGACAACGAATCTGTTGAAGTGCTATGTCTTATCCGCTCATTGATTGACTCAGGCCGAGTGCAAATTGAAACGCAATTAACGGCATTAGCAAACCTTTCAGGTGCTAGCATTGATCTATCAGGCGCTTACCCTGGTTGGAAGCCTGATAATAGCTCACCAGTGATGGCCATTGTCCGTGAAACGTATAATGATATTTATAAGAAAGACCCGACGATTATGGTTATCCATGCCGGTCTTGAATGTGGACTATTTAAAGAACCATACCCAACCATGGATATGGTCTCTATTGGCCCAACCATTCGTTTCCCACATAGCCCTGACGAAATGGTGAACATCACCACTGTTGGCCAATATTGGGAACTACTGCTTGCGGTACTAGAGCGTATTCCAGCAAAAGGCTGAGCTTTAACTCTCTATTAAATTACGCGCTTAATAAAAAGGCTGCTCTATTCTTGATATAAGAAAAGACAGCCTTTTTGTTTCTAGCGATAATCACTAGAACTGCAAATCTAATTGCTCGCTATTATCATCTGTAACCACTTCTGGCTGGCTATTATCAGCTAAACCAACACTGACACCGATTAATCTTATACCTCGGCCATTGGCCCGCTCTAGTGCTTGAGTTAACAATGTCTGGAATAAGTTAAGCGACATTTCATCACTGCGATGCTCAATGGTAGTTTGCTTGAAATCGTTAAATTTAAGTTTTACTACCTGTTTATGAATTTGCCGGTCTTTAGCACTGCGATGCACCCGGCTAATAAGCTCTTGGATTAACTGCGGCATGACATTGCTGCATTGCTCTATAGTAAAAATATCTTGGGCTAAGGTGGTCTCAACCCCAACCGACTTTCTGATACGATTTGGGCTTATTTGACGTGTATCGATACCTTGAGTGCGCTCAATTAACACGCGGCCAAATTTACCAAAACCGCTGATGAGCTTGTCACTCGGGTAGCGCTGCACGTCTTCACAGGTTTCAAGCCCGAGCGCTGCAAGCTTAGCCGAGGTTACTTTTCCCACCCCAGGGATTTTACTTAAGGATAATGATTTTATAAACGAAGGGATCTCAGCAGGCGTGATCACATATTGACCATTAGGCTTATTTAAGTCAGAAGCTATTTTAGCTAAAAACTTAATCGGTGCGACTCCCGCGGAAGCAGTAAGCCCGGTTACCGTAAAGATTTCAGCTCTGATCTGCTCAGCAATTAAGGTGGCGCTACCTTTACATGCATCACAATCAGTAACATCAAGATACGCCTCGTCCAATGATAACGGCTCAACTAATTCTGTATAACGATGGAATATTTCACGGATTTGCAGCGAAACCGCTTTGTAAACCTCCATCCTGCCTGGCACCAATATCAAATCTGGGCAGAGTTTTAATGCCTGATAACTCGACATAGCAGAACGAACGCCATATTTACGCGCCTCATAACTACAGGTACTGATAACACCACGGCGATCGCTGCGCCCACCTACAGCAATAGGTTTACCACGCAATTGTGGAAAATCACGCATTTCAACTGCGGCATAATAGCAATCCATATCAATGTGGATAATTTTACGCATGGCGTTTTCATAAAGAAGTCACTGAATGACATCATGATACTGTATATAAAAACAGTGTTCAAATTAAACCTTTATCACCAGTCGCGTTGAAAGCTTCAAATTACAAAATAGCGCTAATTTGCAATACAAATAAATAACAGTAAGAACACTAAACATCAGACAACACAAAAACAAAATCAACATTACATGATGCAAATCACTAACTTTTTTATGAGCTTAGGGTATATTTTGATTTATAAGCAGGTACAATCAAACAAAAATAATAATACAATTAGGTGAGTTATGAACAAGTTTGGCTTTAAAGCGAGTTTACTATTTGCGTTAACAATTCTATTAGCTTTCGCCTTGATCATTAGCGGGCTGGTCACTCACCAATTATTAAAACAACAAATAACAGACAAGCTGACAACCGACATCCACCACCAAATAAAAACCAAAGTCAGTGAAATAGAAAGCTCATTTAATCGCACCACTTCCGCGGTAACTGAACTCGCGAGTCTATACCGTCATAACAATGTGGATGCCGGCCATGTCGCCATGACTCAATACACAGCGAAATTAGGTGGCGTCTCTAAAGTCATTATGGGGTTTGATGATGGCCAATCCTTTGCCTCTATTGCTTCAGAGTCTTTTCCTGACGGCGTCGGTGTAGTCGATAAATATGATCCCCGCACTCGTCCTTGGTACCAAAACGGCAAACAAAAAAATACCTTGTCCCTCAGCGAAGTGTTTTTTACCCGTACAGACGGTATACCTATGGTCGGGGTTATGCACCCAATTGATGGCGGGATCATCATGGCGGATTTACGTTTTGACTACTTGCAACTGCAACTACAAGCATTAGCAGATATTGAAGGTGCCACTGGCTTTATTATTGATAAAAATGGCTTAGTGTTAGCCTCTAATTCAGCCTTAACTAATCAAAAAGACAATATCAGCAGCAATAGCCAACTAAGCGAGATCTATCAAAGTATTCTCGGTCAGGATAGCTCATGGGCGCTCAGTGATATAAATGACGTTAGCACGATTATTGCTAGTCAAAAAATCCCTTTAATTGATAACAACCAATGGTATGTGATTGTCACCCTCGATGAAGCAACAGCTTTCGCACCGCTTGTTAATGCCACATTAAAACTCAGCGGCATCATATTATTGGTACTTGGCTTATCTGTTGTGGCGTTATTAATACTACTGAATAAGCTCTATCAACCGATTAATGAACTACGTGACTTAGTCACTGGCTTATCTCAAGGTAATGGTGATTTAACCCGTCGTTTGGAAGTCAAAAATGATGACGATATCGGAAAAATTGCCCTCGGAATTAACGCCTTTATTTCACAACTACAAACCATGTTGTTAGCCATCAATAAATCGACAATTAAATTATCTACCGGTATTGATAAGCTGCAGCACTATAGCCAAAACAGCGAACAAATTTTGACAGCCCATACCAATGAAACAACCCAAATTGTGACCGCCATTGAAGAGCTATCAAATACCGCTGTCACTGTGGTTGAGAATACCGAAACCGCAGCCAAGCATACTAATGAGGCTAATATTACTGGCGAGCAATCACTGAAGACCATTAACTTAACCCAAGTGGGTATCCAAGGTTTAGCTGCTGAAATCCATCAAACAGCTGGTAATGTCGAGCACATGAATAATGAAACCAGCAGTATTCAAAGCATTGTTGATGTGATTGGGAGTATTGCAGAGCAAACCAACCTGTTAGCGCTTAATGCCTCGATTGAAGCTGCAAGGGCCGGAGAGCAAGGGCGTGGTTTTGCTGTGGTTGCAGATGAAGTGCGCGCCCTTGCCAGTCGCACCCAAACAAGTACCAGTGAAATTGAAATCGCGCTGGCAAAATTAAAAGCTGAAGCCACTGCGGTGGTGGCGGCCATTGGCAGTACTGAACGAGCCTGCTCAGACACGGTTACTGAGGTCAGTAATACTTCTGATAATTTACAAACCATGAGTACTATTGTTGCTCAAATCAATGCCCTCAATAGCCAGATATCCACTTCAGCAAATGAGCAAAATATTGTTATTCAGGAAATTAATCGAAGCATGCACCAAATTCACGATATGGTTGAAACCTTAAATGATGAAGGCATTATGCAGCGAAATGAAACGGATAATATTGCCACAATCAATGTGGAGCTAACCAATATGATTAATCAGTTCAAACTATAGCGTTACCAATTTATAACGCTTAAAAATCCCATAAAAAAAGCCTAACTCAGTTAGGCTTTTGTTTTGTAGCAAACTCAATGATTACATTTTGGTTTGCAGATAATTTTGTAAACCAACGCGATCAATTAATCGAATTTGTTTTTCTAACCAATACATGTGATCAGATTCAGTATCATCAAGTAGTACTTCTAAGATTTCACGGGTTTGGAAGTCGCCTTTTACTTCGCATAAAGCGATGACTTCACGTAAATGATCAGCAACTTGATATTCGTAGCTCAAGTCATTTTTAAGCATCTCTTCTACGTCTTTACCGATGTTTAATGCTTCACGACTTGCAACATCTGGCGTGCCTTCCAAGAAAAGAATGCGCTGAACTAACTTAGCAGCATGGGCTTTTTCGTCATCTGACTCATGTAAGATGCGCGTATAAAGCTCATCAAATCCCCAATCTTCGTACATGTGTGCATGTACAAAGTATTGATCCATCGCTGACAACTCACCGGTTAATAATGCATTTAAAGCTGCAATAACTTCTGGATTACCTTTCATGATAATGTCCTATTAATCTTTAATTTGTGATTGAAGATAGTTCTGAATACCGGTTTGGTTAATCAGCTCTTTTTGGGTTTCAATCCAGTCTAGATGCTCTTCTTCATCTTCAAGTAAATCTTCTAATAAATCACGAGTAACGTAATCGCGCTCTGTTTCACAAAGCTTAATCGCCTCTCGTAAAACGACCAACTGCTCGACTACCGCTTGCTGATCACAATCAAACATTTCTTCGCAATGCTCACCAATGCGTAACTTGTCTAATTGTTGAAGGTTAGGTAAACCTTCCAAAAACAATACCCGCTCAATTAACTTGTCTGCATGTTTCATATCTTGAATAGATTTTTTATATTCTTTCTCATTGAGGTTTTCGAGTCCCCAATGCTTGAACATACGCGCGTGAAGAAAATATTGATTAATGGCAGTGAGCTCACATGTCAGTACACGATTAAGCTGACTAATTACTTTTGGATGGCCTTTCATGATTTAGTCCTTAAATGCTAGATTGATCTGGATCAATTTCGACCAGCATAGTACATGTGACTTCAAAAAACAATTCCCCTTTATTATCATAAACTTAGTCATTGATAACTATTATCATTATAACTTAGGTTCTTATCTCGCTTCAGCATTTTCACGTTTGAATATTTCTTAATAGAATCACATCTCTAGCTAATTCTGCTGGTTTTTAATAGTGACAATAATCACACTAGTAAGGGTAAATGTTAGCTGTAATTAGTTTTGTAAATTTTGTAACAGTCGTAAAAAAGCCCACTTGAAAGTGGGCTTAAAGTTAATGCTGGCGCACTAGATAATCCGGTTTTGATTCAGTTTTGCTTCTCTTTCAGCTTCAGCCATGCGGCGTTTGCGTTTATCGCATGGGTCATCACAATCACAAGCTTTCTCAATACCCAAAACACCTAAACCACCACAACTGCCTTCAACCGCCTTGCGCTTCACGATATAGCCCACGGACATTAATAAAAAAAATAATAACAACACCACAAATGCTGCGATAAAAGTACTCATCATATTCTCCAAGCTAAATTGGTCATCAAATAAATCTTTAAATGCCATTAACGAATGTAAGGTGCAAACGACTCACTATAAAATACGTCATAATCATCGTCGTCTTTTTCAATCAGCATAACTGGCAGTTTCTCACGCTCAGCTAACGCTAAAGACTCTTCCGTACCTAATACCATCATTGCAGTTGCATAAGCGTCTGCAGTCATACTACTAGGGTGCAAAACGGTTACTGACGCTAACTTATGCTTTATTGGATAACCGCTTCTAGGGTCAATTAAATGCGAAAAACGCTCGCCGTTTTCTTCATAATAAATTCTGTAATCGCCAGATGTCGCTAGCGCCATATTACCAGGCTCTATCACCTGTTGAATAGCCGCCCCTTGGCTCGAAGGTTTCTCAACTGCAACACGCCATGGGCTGCCGTCATTTTTAACACCTTTAACGCTAATCTCACCACCAATTTCCACTAAGTATCCCTCTACTTGGTATTTATTTAGTAGTGCAGCAATTTTATCGACACCATAGCCTTTAGCAAGGGAAGATAAATCAATGTAGAGATCAGGGCTTAACTTGGTGACAGTTAAATCTTTGACACTAAAACCATGAATATCCGATTTAGCTTTCATCTCGGCAATCGTTTCAGCGCTTGGGATCGCTGTTGGGCGCTTATCAGGACCAAAGCCCCATAGGTTAACTAATGGCCCTAAGGTAATATCCAGCGCGCCTTGAGTCGTGTCGTAAAGGCGTAAGCCTTCATTTAAAACCTTGGCTGTATCCGCTGAAACTTTCAGGCGTTGATTAACACCTAGCTGGTTAAAACGTGATAGTTCTGACTTCGGTCTGTAAGTGGACATTTGATCATTAACTAACTCAAGAGCGATATCAATTTCAGCTTGTAGTAGTTGAGTGGTTGGCAGGCGCTCATTACGTACCACTTTTATATGATAAGTGGTCCCCATGGTATTGCCTGACAGTGACACTATCTTATCTTCAGTTCCACAGCCGACTAAAATCAACAAACCCAAAAATACTGCCAGCGTCTTCATCGAAATTTTTATCATGTAAATGTTCAAATTCTCAATTTTTATATGGTTAATGTTTAAATCATTCTTAGCTAAAGCAACAGTGGCTAAAGCAACAACGACTAAACTACAAAGTCCCTAAAATAAAAATTGCAGCTAGCTTAACAATGGTGACCACCGTGTCAGCTAGCTGCAATTTATGACGTTCAATGTCTTTTGCAAAGGGTTAGCAGTTAGTCACTAACCACCAAAGTCATCGAGTAAGATGTTTTCATCTTCAACGCCTAAGTCTTTAAGCATACCAATTACCGCAGCATTCATCATTGGAGGTCCACACATGTAGAACTCACAATCTTCTGGTGCGTCATGGTCACGTAAGTAGTTTTCGTACAATACGTTATGAATAAAGCCTGTGTAGCCATCCCAGTTATCTTCCGCTTGCGGATCAGATAACGCAACATGCCACTTAAAGTTTTCATTCTCAGCCGCTAAGCCATCGAAATCTTCTACGTAGAACATTTCACGCTTAGAACGAGCACCATACCAAAAACTCATCTTACGTTTAGACTGTAAACGCTTAAGTTGGTCAAAGATATGTGAACGCATTGGCGCCATACCTGCACCACCACCGACAAACACCATTTCAGCATCGGTATCTTTAGCAAAGAACTCACCAAATGGACCAGAAATCGTTACTTTGTCACCTTCTTTGAGGCTCCAAATAAACGATGACATCTTACCGCAAGGTAAAGTTAAGTTTCTTGGCGGCGGCGTAGCGATACGCACGTTCAACATGATGATGCCAAACTCTTCTGGGTAGTTAGCCATTGAGTATGCACGAATAGTTTCTTCATCAACCTTAGATTCTAAGTTGAAGAAACCAAAGTGTTCCCAGTCGCCACGGTATTGCTCTGGTACATCAAAGTCAGCATATTTAACGTGGTGAGCTGGGGCTTCAATTTGAATATAGCCACCCGCGCGGAACGGCACAGACTCACCATCAGGGATTTGCAGCTTAAGCTCTTTAATGAACGTCGCTTTGTTATCGTTAGAGATAACTTCACATTCCCATTTTTTGATGCCGAAAATCTCTTCATCAAGTTCGATTTCCATGTCAGTTTTAACGTTAACCTGACAGGCTAAACGACAACCTTGACGTGCTTCACCTTTGCTTATGTGATCAAGTTCAGTAGGCAGAATATCACCACCACCAGACTTAATGTTTACCCGACACTGACCACATGAGCCACCGCCACCACAAGCACTTGAAACGAAAATACCATTGTTAGCTAGTGCGCCGAGCAGCTTGCTACCAGCACCGGTTTTAATTGCTTTTTCGCTATCATCATTAATTGAGATAGTGATATCACCACTGGCTACTAGTTTAGATTTAGCAAATAAAATCACTAATACTAAAACCAGTACAATCGCGGTAAACATACTCACACCTAGATAAACATCTATCGGAGTAGCTTTAAGAATATCCATTAACTTATCCTTTAAGGTTCAAATTAATACGTCGTACGGGTGTCTTAAAGAGACACACCTGAGAACGACATGAAACCTAGCGCCATTAAGCCAGAAGTGATGAAGGTAATACCTAAACCACGTAGCCCTTTAGGCACATCAGAATACTTCATTTTCTCACGTAGACCGGCAAGCAATACAATTGCTAATGCCCAACCAACACCTGAGCCGATACCGAATACCAAGCTCTCGCCAAGATTATAATCACGCTCAACCATGAATGAAACCGCACCAAAAATTGCACAGTTAACCGTGATCAATGGTAAGAAAATACCTAATGCGTTGTACAAAGGTGGAAAGTACTTATCTAATGCCATTTCCAGAATCTGTACTAATGCAGCAATAACACCAATAAAGGTAATGAACTTCAAGAAGCTCAAATCTGCATCAGGTACACCGGCCCAAGCTAATGCGCCAGGAGCCAGTAAACCTTGATAGATGATTTGGTTAACAGGCACTGAAATTGCCAGTACCACAATTACCGCAACACCTAGACCCATAGCAGTGGTGACTTTCTTTGATACCGCCAAGAAAGTACACATACCGAGGAAGAAGGCTAACGCCATGTTCTCAATGAAAATCGAACGAATTAACAGACTAATATAATGTTCCATTGCGCCTACCCTTTTGCTTCTACTTGCTCTGGCTTATAAGTACGGATAATCCAGATCAGCATACCGATCAAGAAGAACGCACTTGGAGGAAGAAGTAACAAGCCATTAGGCTGATACCAACCACCGTCAGAGATTTTGCTGAGGATTTCAACGCCGAACAATGAACCATTACCGAGTAGTTCACGGAAGAAACCAACTGATAATAGGATGGCGCCATAGCCTAAGCCATTACCAATACCGTCCATAAAGCTCATCAGAGGCGGCGTTTTCATTGCGTATGCTTCTGCGCGACCCATTACAATACAGTTGGTGATAATCAAGCCAACAAATACTGATAATTGCTTCGCTACGTCATAGGCGTAAGCTTGCAATACTTGGTCTACAACAATTACTAATGAAGCAATAATTGTCATTTGCACAATAATACGAACGCTGCTTGGAATATGATTACGTAGTAACGAAATAAATAAGTTCGAACACGCGGTCACCGCAGTCAATGCTAATGTCATAACAATAGCCGTTTCCATTTTAGCGGTAACAGCCAGTGCACTACATACACCCAGAATTTGCAGAGCAATTGGGTTGTTATTAATGATAGGTCCAGTCAGAACCTGTTTAAGTTCTTTAACGTCAGCCATTAGCCTAGTCCTCCATTGCGTGCTTTTTCGATAAAGCGTGCAAAACCTTCTTCACCTAACCAAAACGTTAGCGAGTACTGAACACCGTTACTGGTCAACGTCGCACCAGATAAGGCATCAACACCGTGAACTGAAGATGCAATTGTCGGGATCTTAGTGACTTGAATAGCTAAGTCGCCATTGTCGTCATAAAGTTTTTTACCTTCCCACTTAGCAATCCACTGAGGGTTTTGAACTTCACCACCTAGGCCCGGTGTTTCACCAGAACCAGTGAAGTCGTAATACACTAAGCTGCGAATGGTATTCATATCCGCTTCAACCGCTAAGAATGCAAACATGGTTGACCATAAACCGTAGCCTTTAACAGGAATAATCACGGTTTGTAGTTCATTGTTGTCATCTTTAACTAGATAAACAACACCTTGATTTGCAACGCGCTTAACAGAGGCAATGTCATTTTCAGGCTTAAAAGACGTTGCAGGCGTACGTGCCGCTTTTTCAACATCAAAAGTATCAGCATCACCTTCAACAAACTCACCGGTTTTTAAATCAACAAGACGAGCTTCAACGTACTTACCATACTTTGCAATAATAACGTCTTTCTCAACTTTGCCAGCTTTAGTATCCACTAAACCTGCCGCTTCAAGAATGTACTTTTGCTTATCTAGCAATTTATTCTCTTGCTGAATTGGCTTAAGTAATACTGCTGCAGTTGATACCAACATTGAGCAGATAAAACACAGGCCGATTACAACAAATAATGTTTTGCCGATTGATTCTTTATTACTGGCCACGAGCAATCCTCCGCTTCACATTTGCTTGAACCACGAAATGGTCAAATAACGGTGCAAATAAGTTAGCAAACAGGATGGCTAACATCATTCCTTCAGGGAACGCTGGGTTAATGACGCGAATAAACACTGCCATTGCACCAATTAAGATACCGTAAGCCCATTTAGCATTGTTAGTGAAAGACGCAGAAACTGGGTCCGTCGCCATAAACATCATACCGAAGGCAAATCCACCTAAAACAAGATGCCAATACCAAGGTGTTGCAAACATTGCATTAGTGTCGCTACCGATAAAGTTAAGTAGGTAAGAAACTGCAATCATGCCCAACATCACACCTGAAATAATACGCCATGAGGCGATACGGGTATAAACGATAACTGCACCACCTAGCAAAATAGCAAAGGTAGAGACTTCACCCACGGAACCTGGAATGAAACCTAAGAAGGCATCCCACCAGTTAGCGCTAGTATATTCAAACGTGCCCTGTGCAGCTTGGCTCAATGCCGTAGCACCAGAGAAACCGTCAGCCACAACCCATGTTGTGTCACCTGACATGCTTAACGGATACGCAAAGAATAAGAATGCACGACCCGCTAACGCTGGGTTTAAGAAGTTACGACCTGTGCCGCCAAACACTTCTTTTGCAACCACAACACCAAAGGTAATACCCAGTGCAACCATCCATAATGGAATAGTTGCTGGTAAGGTCAGCGCAAATAGAATGGAAGTTACAAAGAAACCTTCGTTAACTTCATGGCCACGTACAGACGCGAATAAGACTTCCCAGAAACCACCAACGGCAAAAGTCACCGCATAAATAGGTAGGAACCAACAAGCGCCATACCACATCAGTGCAGGCACACCTGAACTTGCGGTTAATTCAGTACCAAATAGGCTGAATAGGCTGACTTGCCATACATCAGGAGTTGCAAAGCCAGCCATCAGCGCATCTTGAGCTTGCAAGCCAACGTTGTACATACCAAAGAACATTGCCGGGAAAGTACAGGCCCAAACCGTAATCATCATACGTTTTAGATCAAGGCTGTCACGCACGTGCGTGGTGCCTTTGTTTACTTTACCTGGAGTGTAAAACACAGTAGCAGCCGCTTCATAAAGGGCGTACCACTTCTCGTACTTGCCGCCTTTTTCAAATTGCGGTTCAATACGCTCGATAAAATCTTTCAAGCTCATTAGCCTTCCCTCTCGATCGTATCTAAACAATCACGCAGATATGATGCATAGTCATACTTGCCTGGACATACGAAGGTACACAATGCCAAATCTTCTTCATCTAGCTCTAGTGCGCCCAGTGCAGCAGCACCGTCATAATCACCAGAAACAAGATCGCGAAGTAACATTGTCGGTAAGATATCTAATGGAACAACACGTTCATAGTTACCAATTGGCACCATGGCACGATCTGAACCACCCGTAGTTGTGGTCATATTGAACAGACCTGTACGGTTTAAGTGACCTAAGAATGCGCGAGTGATAGAGAACTTATCAGCACCAGGCATAGCCCAACCAAATAATTCTTTTTCATTGCCTTCTTTCAACAAGCTAAGTTGTTGATGATAGCGACCTAAATAGCCATGAGGACCCGCCGCTTGGCGCCCGCTTAATACTGAACCTGAGATAACTCGAACATTGTCAGTTTCAATTTCTCCAGCAGTTAATTCAACAGTGCTAGCACCTAATACTGTACGAACTAAACGTGGGTTTTTAGCTTCAGGGCCAGTAATCGCAATAACACGTTGAGTGTTAAGTTCACCTTGAGTGAATAATTGACCAACAGCAATCACGTCTTGGTAGCCAATATGCCAAACCGTACGTGTTGCAGAAGCAGGAAGAAGATGATGAATGTGAGTGCCCACTAGGCCAGCAGGATGTATACCTGCAAACTCTTCAACTTGAGCATTGCCAGAAGGGATATCAGCACCAGGCGCTTTAGCAAGGAAAAGTTTGCCTTCTGTTAATTTCGCTAGTAGCGTCAAGCCGTTAGCAAAATCATCTTTATGCTCAGCAATCACTACAGCAGGATCTGCAGCAAGTGGTTGAGTATCAATTGCGGTGACGAAAATACCAGCAGCGACTGAATCAACAGCAGGTACTTTACTGAAAGGGCGAGTTCGTAAAGCTGTCCAAAGACCTGATTCAATCAAGTTTTCTCTGACAACGTTAGCATCTAACGTGTTAAGTTCATCAGCACTATATTGAGTAAAGCTGACTTTATCATCACCTTCAACGCCAATAACCACTGACTGAAGTACACGTTTCGCACCCCGGTTAATTTCTAATACAGTACCACTAGCTAAAGCAGTATATTTAACGCCAAGGTTCTTTTTATCTTCAAAAATCACCTGACCTTTCAAGACTTTTTCGCCAACCTTGATTTTCATCGTTGGACGTAAGCCAATATACTCTTCACCCAAAGTCGCTACGTTCTTAATGGCTGGGCCATTATGGATAACTTGCTCAGGGCCACCTGCTAGAGGTAGTTCCAATCCTTTCTTTATTGTAATCATATCCACAAGCACTACGTTTGAAGGAAAGACAATGCGCCGCGTTCCTACCCAAAAGAAAACAAAGTGTTAACAAACACTTCAGTGTTGAGCTAGCGCAGATTTATCACGGAAATGCGATCGCAATCACGCTGGTCGCGCGCATTTTACCCCAAAATGTGCGCTATCGCCACGAAAAAAACCAGTGATTGAATTTTTAGATTGTTCATTTTTAAACAATTCACTCAAATAGGGTGTGGAACAGTCTGATTTAACGTCATTGAATGCAATATTTCAGTAACACAGGCACTATAACATTAATTTTAAAAGAAATAATATAAGAAGTGATTTACGGATTTGTTAACAAAATTCGCTTTAGTACGAGCTAAAATAGCCCATACTAAAGCAGAATTAAAACAAGCACCTACAAGAGGAAGAAGAGGTGAGACAGTTAAAATCTGGCCTGATATCCAAGGTAACTCAGCATCTCGCCTTGAGAAGTAATGCCTAAATTAGACTGTTGACTGACTAAATCCTCGTCAAGTAAGTTTTCTATACGCAAATAAACTTCGTGCACATTAGAAATATGATAGTTAGCTGCTAAGTCTAGCTTCCATTGTGTATCAATTTGTTCACCGCCATTAATGGCAGTGGCATAACCCATTTCTGATTGATATAAAGCTTGGGCGATGACACTAAATTGACCCATTATTAAGCCCGCATTTAAAGCTAATTGTTGCTCAGGTACCCAAGGAAGTTGTTCGCCTTTTACATAAAGACCGATTAAGTCGTTAAAACCAGAGTCTCCAAACTCAGCTTGGCTGTATTGGTATTGAGCAGAAAGAGGGATTGAAAAGCTATCAAAGCCGACAGTGTAATCGACCGACAAGTCGATGCCGTTAACGGACGTATCGTTAAAATTGTCTTGTACATAACGCTGTGAATAATCACACGCCATACTCCACATACAAGTCACATGTTGATTATCAAAGTCTTGTACGTAAGCATTTAAACCAACATTTAGTGCATCATTGCTATAGCCAAGTGCTAATTGATACTGCAGCGACTCCTGCGCTTGTTGCAATGCATTGCCCGCTGATGCAGCTGTCCAAGCTTGCTTAGCTGAAACAGCCGCTTTCCAAGCACCTGTGGTATAGGCAATTTC
Source organism: Shewanella sp. 10N.286.51.B8 (assembly GCF_041469325.1). Taxonomy (NCBI): domain Bacteria; kingdom Pseudomonadati; phylum Pseudomonadota; class Gammaproteobacteria; order Alteromonadales; family Shewanellaceae; genus Shewanella; species Shewanella sp. 10N.286.51.B8. The sequence continues at coordinate 112,304 of NZ_JBFRKG010000007.1, read as the reverse complement.
GATTGCCGGGATCCAGCCATCATCAGAAAAATCAGCCGCCTCTATGCCATAGGCTTCAACGTCAATTTCGCGAGTAGTACTGACACTTTCAAAGCTCAAGCCTAAGTTTATCGACAAAGCGCCATAGTTGAGTTTGGCGTCAGCGCTGGTAATGAGTACGTTAACATCGTCGATATAAGCTAGCAGCGCATTATCAATATTGGTGCTCGCAAGACTTCTATCTTGGCTCCAGGTCCAATCTTGCTGGCCAAAACGCATTTTGGCTTTATCTGAATGAAACAGCGCACCATAGGTCACTTGATGAGCGCCATATTGACTTACACCTTCCGTTTGCAAGCCATAGCCCGAATATTGATTATCTTCAAGCATAGAGCCTAAAGCCAAACCGCCTGTTGTCGGGGCTTTATCAAAAGCTGAAATCGCTGATAATTCTGTTGTACCAATAAACACGCCAGATAACGAGTTTAATTGCGAGATTTGCTCATCATAGGATTGGTAATAAAAATCGGACATCACCACCGAGCCATCACTAAGATTAACAATATGGCTCACTTGATACTTATGGCGCTGGCCTTCACGGTTATCTTTTTCGGTAGCCGAATACGCCCTACCCGGTTTAGCCTGCCAATCTTGGCTGGTTAAACCGATATTGGAGTGATCATTTTCTGAGTTAGTGTATTGGTACATAAACTCTGTCGTTTGTGGGTTTCTAGCGCCAGCAAGACTATCAGCATTAATTTTGAACATGATATCGGTTTGGCTGTGGTCGCTATCAAGGTTGGTCACAAAACCTGTTTCTTCGGCGGTATTTTGGTAATCCACCGCAAACAGCATGCCGTATTCTTTATTTAAGCCACTGGCAATGGCGCCCACGCGGCCACCACCATTATCATTAATTTCGATGTTAGCCTGAGCATCTAATTTTGTTGGGCTGATCTGCGCCGTGGTGTAATCCACACTACCAAAAGCCCCTTTACCGCCTTTTGTCACTCCAGTCATGCTGGCTGTAGTCACTTGGGTTTGTAAGGCTAAATTCGGTTGTAACACTAAATGAGGCGCTGAATAAGGAGACGGTGAAAAGGATACTCTATCTTGAGAAATCGCAATGCCATTGACCGCGCCGCGATGACTGATGTCAGTGGTTTGCCCCATGGCAGCAGGCATGATTGTCATTCCTGACAATGCTAGGGGTATTGTACTGCTGCGATAATGAAATGGAGCTGTCTGAGGCTGGTCGAGTACAACAGTATTATTTGATTCATCCAAGGATGCCGTCACAGAGCTTGCAGCAAAACTTGAAGAATGACACACAAACAGCACAGCAGAAGCAATTACAGACAAGCTGAATTGGCCTTTAGACATGGTTAACTCCCAAAATACATCATCGGCATCGCAATCCGCTACGCCTTTATTATTATAAATAACATCCTATTACTAACTTTTAACAATAACGTTTTCATGCAAATAAAAACAGTATTTTAATAAAATTAACCACAAAAAAAACAAAGCGGCCGAAGCCGCTTTGGTGTCAAACTAAAACCTAGGATTAACAGCTAGCCTATAGCGTACCTAAAATGTCGTCACTCAATTTAAGGTCATCATTACGATTGACACTTACACCAGCGGCAATGATTGCACGAGCAATATCTTGGGCTTGATCAAGTGAGTGCATGTCATAAGTGCCACACTGATACTCATTTAATTCAGGGATCTCACTTTGTTCAACCACTTTAAGTACATCACCCATTGCTGCAAGCCACGCATCGGCAACAACCCGCTCTGTCGGCTGACCAATTAAGCTCATGTAAAAACCGGTGCGACAACCCATTGGCGATATATCAATAATTTCTACCGAGTCACCATTCAAATGATCACGCATAAAACCGGCAAATAAGTGCTCAAGGGTATGAATACCACGTTCACTTAAAATATCTTTATTTGGCGTACAAAAACGCAAGTCAAATACCGTAATGGTGTCACCTTTAGGTGTACTCATATGCTTTGCGACACGCACAGCAGGAGCTTCCATTCGTGTATGATCAACAGTGAAACTATCAAGTAAAGGCATGACTCATTCCTTAAGGCTAAGTAAAAGATGTTTGGCATCATAGCATCAAAATTGAAACCAGACAGCTATGTAAACATGGGATAAACCGGAGTTATCTTCATGTAATAACCTGTCTGTGTGACAAACTGATGACCGATACTTATTACTTTTATTAAAACACTAAAGACTAAAAAGCAAAAAACCTCATCTAAAGACGAGGTTTTGATTTTTAAGCTAATTTGGCTAGTTTGCCTTAATCTACAATGACCATAAGTGGCCTTATGGATTAACCTTTACAATTTGGCGTTTTAGGCACTGCATCTAATGCTTGCCACTCAGCCTGAGTATATGCATTAATGGAAAGTGCATGCACGCCGTTGGCTAACTCATCCGCTAACACAGCATTTATTGCTCGGTGGCGGGCAATTAATCGCTGCGCTTCAAACTGCTCACTCACCACCACCACTTTGAAGTGTGTTTCTGAGTTAGGCGGCACATGGTGGCGATTGCTTTCATTAAGCACATCTAAATGTATCGGACTAAAAGACTGGTTCAGTTTATCGCTAATGATTTGTTCAACTGACATAACAAACTCTTTATAACTACATTTTAAAGTTTGAAGACTACTGCTTAACTCCCCATAAATCAAACTAGCCAGTCCGCAATCTGATTTAAGTGGCAATTTTAGTTAACAATGCAAGCTAACCTAGTAAGTTAAAGATTACGCTGATGAATTATCCCTTCAATTGATGATAGCCGACAATTAACTGCCTAAAGGTTAGATTTAACCGACAGTTCTTAACCTTTAAACGCTTTGGTACTGCATGCTGCCACTGTGATTGCATCCCTTGATGCATAATGAGTAAATCACCGCTTTCAAGCTCAACGTTTTGTTTTATATTGAGGCTTTTATGCCGTAAGGCAAAAGTTCGACTGGCGCCAATACTGACTGACACAATTGCGCTATTGGCTACTATTTCAGGCTCATCATCACTATGCCAGCCCATAGAATCTAAACCGTTTTGATAACGATTAACCAATACCCCGTTGCAATTAAACTGCAGTTCATCCCGCAGCCGCTGCCTTAAATCTGCTAATAAGTGTGGTCAAGGCTGCGGTGAAATTAATAAAGAAGAATATTGATATTCACAACCAGGATCAGCAAACCATACTTGAGCGCGAGGGATAGGATGCTGTTTACCAAAAAGCGTAATTATCGGTTTTTCAAAGAGGTAGCTATCGGCATCGGCTAGCAACTGTTGCTGCTCCCCGCGTGATAAAAAGCCCTTTATATACGTTATTGGCGCGCCATGGCTCTTGGATTTAGCGCAGGGGCTATTTTGATTGTCACTGCTGTGCTGATCAGATAATTTAAACTCGATTTGTTTCACCCCCGCCCTCCTTTTGCCTCTTAAAGAGAGGCTAACGTTGACAACCGACACTTTGTGACTAATCCTTTAGTATATCAATACATTATTTTACACTTTTCTAACATTAACTCACTAAACTTTATGAGAGCCTAAAATTACAACGTAAGCTGTTTTATTAAGCTAGGTGAACCGCCTTAATGTTTATCCCAACACCGTCATTGCAGCAGCGCCGCCACTATCTTATCGGCGGTTTTAGCACTGTTAGTCTATAAAAGATAAAGGTAGTTTATTGCACTTATGAAATGGATATTGGATCTGCTTGTCAATCTAAGCATTATGTTCTGCTTAAGCATTGCCATGTTCAACATCAGCAATGCCCATGCTGAAAAGCTCAACTTAACTGAGACTTACACCGCGCCAATAGGCCAATCTATAGGGTATTACACCGAAACAGATCGTATTAACGCATCGCAAGCTTATCAATTATTCCGTAATGGCCACTTCCAGTCAGGCAGCGAGGAAATTAGCAACTACGGCATCGGCTCTAACCCTGTATGGATTAGTCTATCCATTAATAATCCAACTCAAACTCTGATAAACCGCATCATCCACTTTGATAATTACTGGCTCGATGAAGTCAGTGCTTATTGGCTAAGCTCAGATAGAATTGCTCATTTTGAGCACCAAGGTGATCTATCGCTATTTTATAAACAACCGACTTTTCAACCCAGCTATAATTTTCAATATAGCTATCCACCAGGTATAACCACGGTATTAATTAGGCTTCAAACCTTAGATGCCATGGTCATTCCGGTATATTTATTTGATGAAAGCCAAAGCGCTCAAAACAGTATATTTAACTCCTATAGTTACGGTTTTTTATACGGCGCGATTATTGCGCTGCTGATTTATAACTTTATTTTATTTTTAGGCTTACGTCTGAGAAGCTACTTTTACTACTGCCTATACCTGCTTAACTTTCTAATATTAAATATGGCATATAGCGGTCATGGTTCGTTATGGCTTTGGCCAAATTCGCCTTATTGGCAACAATGGGCTGTGCCAATCCTTATGGTCACCTTCTGCTCCAGTGGCATTGTATTCGCGTGCCACTTTTTACGTCTGCGATATCAACTGCCGCTATTACATAAGATCTTAAAAAGCTTATGCGTACTTTTTCCAATATTGATGCTGTTGGCAGTGATACTGCAAGACCGAGTATTAGGGTTGATTTTTGCTTTTGATTTGATGCTGTTATTCAGTGGCTTGATGATTGTATTAGGGGTGCTGTCATTAAATTTCGGCAATATTTCCGCACGGTTATTTTTACTGGCTTCAATATCATCAATGATAGGTATTGCCATAACCGCGCTTGCGGTGTGGTCATATATTCCATTTAATGACTTTACTTATCGCGCTGCTGAAATAGGGGTAGGTATTGATATACTTTTACTGGCATTAGCATTAACTGAGCGATTTAGACGAATCGAAAATGAAAAACTGATCGCAGAAAAGATGGCTCAAATGGATCCGTTAACCCTGCTTAATAATCGCCGCGCTTTTTACCAATTAGTGGAGCCGCAATTTAATCAAGCCAATGGCACTATGGAATCGCCGAGTAATACCCCTTCTATCGTAATGATTGATATCGATAAGTTTAAAGATATTAATGATAAATATGGGCATATTTTTGGTGATTTAGTCTTGGTTAAAGTCGCATCTATCATTAGAGATACCCTACGAAAAAATGATATTGTGGCGCGCTGGGGTGGCGAAGAGTTTATTGTTTTTTTACCGCAAACGGCTGCAAAAGAGGCCGATAGTTTAGCAATGCGGATTTGTGAAAATATTGCCAAACTCAATTTGCAGCACCAACACGTTAAAGTGCAGGTTACAGCCAGTATTGGCATAGTGACCAGTAATGCTGAAATCTATCAATTACCAGCCTTAATTGAACAAGCCGATAAACACCTATATCAAGCTAAACGAGCCGGCAGAAACAGAATATGTAATAGTGAACAGGCATTAACCCATAGCGTCGCCAGTTAAAGATAGCTCAAGTGCTAATGTAATTTTATCAAAATGACTGTTTACCCAAGCTCCATTAATCGGCCCCCAATCCAGCAGCTGATAAAAACCCGCATTGTGTCTTTGCCCCTGCTGTACAAATTGCACATCAATGCCTATGTCAGTGAAAGCTGCTATGTTGTCTTGCAAGGTGCGTCTTGGCATTTGGGTCTGCTTTTGTAATGACAACAAATTATGCTGTTGCTGCTCAATGAGTCCCGCCAGATAGATTTTACGTAAAAATGCTTTTTGCGCTTTAGAGACAGGTCGCACTAAAAATCCATTATTAGCCGCTGCAGCAGTTACTTTTTCCATATTACTCAATCCCATATACTATATAAGCTTAAAGTAATGGATTATGAGTGGTTAAGAAAGACTAATCGACACTTATTATTCATCAATCTCTACCAATCAAGCTTTTAGTAAACAAGCTTTTAGCAAACAGTTGCGACTAACTTAGCAAAAGGATTTATATATGTCGGCCACACCAGAATCAGATGTGACAGTAGCTAGCACCTCAGAAAAACTGCTCATAGCTGAGGCAAAGTGGCAGAGCTATACAGAAGTGACATTAACCAAGGTAGATAAAAACTACCCGAAGCAAATATTCAGCCAAAGCATTGGGCTGTTACTGTTAATATTAGCCGCGTTAGTTGTCGTCATGACATTAAACCAAGCCTTAGGGCGTAATGAATACCTCATCATTAGTGGAGTATTGATTGCCGGAGTCGTGCTGACATTGATCCGCTTTTTGGCGGCTAAAAAGTTGCGCTACGGCGTACTTGAACATGAAATATTAATACGCCAAGGCTTATGGTGGATAAAGACCACAGCTTTACCTTATAGCCGCTTGCAGCATGTGAGTTTGTCGCAAAACCCATTGCAAAGGCGCTTCAACTTAGCCACCATAAAGTGCTTCAGTGCTGGCAGTGGCGCGGCAGAGATTTTCCTCCCGGGACTGAGCTTTACCTTGGCAGAAAAGTTAAGGCAGCACTTACTGAATAAAGCCTCTTATCATCAACAACCGCTCTCCTCAGATATAAGCTCTGACATAAGCTCTAATATAGGCTCTGGCATAAGCTCAGATACAAGCTCTAATATAAGCTCTAATTTAGGCTCCGACATAAGCTCTAATATAGGCTCTGACATAAGTTCAGATACAAGCTCAAATATAAGCCCTGCAATAAACACTGAAAAGCCGCTAACAAAAGAGGCCGCTGATGAGTAACCAGCCAAATGAGCCTCAAAAAGATAACAAGATTTCAGTAGCGCATTCTTCACTGCAAACCTCTGAGAATCCTTCATCACAAGCAAAAAAAGCGACTTCAACGTCAAGCTCAAAATCCACTACAGCTGACAAAAATGTCAATGCCTTAACCCAGTGGCAATCGCTGTCTCCTTGGTCAATGCTAAGCTTTATTTTTGGCAGCGCAAAAGCCATTTTATCTAATGGTTACGCCATCATTCCTGTGGTGTATGCCGGTTGGCAGAGTGGTTTTGATTTACAAATGGGCCTGCTCGGCTTTGTTGCGGCAATACTTTTACTGACTATATTTTCATTCATTCAATGGCGAACCTACCGCTTTAAGCTTTCAGGGCAACAACTCAATATTAAACGTGGGCTGTTTTTTACCCGCAAAGATGAAATCCCACTCAACAAAATTCAAAATATTCGTTACAGCCAGCCATTTTATTTCAAGCCATTTAAGCTCGGCACCTTAATCGTTGAAACTGCAGGCTCAAAAGATGACGAAGCGCATTTATCGGCGCTTGACTCAACCCAAGCCAGCAAGCTTAAGCAGCAATTACTGCAACTCGCCCCCGAGCATCAGCTTGCAACTAATGACGCTGTCGATGAAATCAGCACTGAAAACACTGCCGATAGTGTTAACACACCTAGCAATAAAACCCACAAAACGATTGTGGTGCGTAATTTAAAGCAGCTAATCCAATTTGGTTTTTATCAAAATAATTTGATTTGGTTTGCGGTGATAGCAGGCCCCATTATGGGACAAATTAAATGGGAGCAGATCGTGGAGCTTCCTATTATTCAACAGTTTTGGGGCGTTATTGTCAGCTATAGCGGCCCAAGTATTGCTCTGCAAGCCATTGCCATTATGATGACATTGTTGTTGGTATATTGCCTGTTTTCAATAATTTCTATTGTGGCGGCAGTACTTAAATATCATCCTTATACATTAGAAAAACAGCAACAAACCCTGCAGCGCAGCGGCGGGGTGATCTCCCATCAGCAAGACGCATTAGCTATTCGCCGAGTGCAGCTAGTGCACTTTAGTCAGCCATTTTTAGCTAAATTATTAGGCTTATGGACACTGTATTTTAAGCAGGTTAAAGGCCAAGAGGTTGAGCAAAAAACTACTGAGCATATGTTACTGCCCAGCGTTAAAACTGCAGAGATTGCTGCAATATTGGCGCAAATACCGCAATTAGCAGGCGGGACAACTAATATCCCAGCGCGATACCAAGCTATTGCTTTGGCATGGTTTTTAAGACGCGGCTTGTTAATGTACATTCCAGCGCTATTAATTTTAATCTTTACCGGCTTAAATCCGATCTCTGAAGTGGCTTTATTGATTGCTACTGCGGTTATGGGACTAACATTTTTGCGGTACAAGCAGTGGGGCTATGTGATTGAAGATGAAGTGTTATGGCAACATAGCGGCTTATTTGGCCATCATTGGAAACGGATCCCTTATGAAAAAATACAGCACGTATCTATCACCCAAACAAAAGGGCAACAACGCAGCGGTCATGCCTATATCGAAATTGGCCTAGCTAGCGGCAGCTTAACTCTGCCCTATATCGCTGAAAAAGACGCCTTATTCATTGCCGAAAAAGCCATGCAAACCATTAAGCAAGATTACCGTAATTGGATATAAACGCTTATCTTAATGGCATATTGGCTAATGGTGAATAACTGGCTCTAAATAATCAACCAATGCGAGTTAGCGCTAGTTAGCACTTGTTAACTAGCGCTACTTAACCACAAGCACAGGACAACTGGCCTGATTAGCCACCTCTTCAGCAACATTACTGTGCAGAAAATGCGCTAGACCACTGCGTCCATGGCTGGCAATCACCACCATACCAATGTCGCCTTTGTTGGCCTCATCGACAATTTCTTCAATGGCATCACCACGCCTAATTACGGTTTCGACCTTCAAGTCAGTATTTAAATCAGCAAGTAAATTTTGCATTTTGGTGGCCGCAGCCTCTTCCATGCTTTTAGCGAGTTCCTCAGGAGTAATAGCCAAAATCATGTAGTTCTCGTCACCAAGGGGCTGAGAAACCACATGTAAAATACGAATACCCACTTCATATAAATTGGCCATTTCAATGGCATATCGCAGCGCATGGGATGCCGTTTCAGAAAAATCTGTTGGCCATAATATTGAACGTGAACGCATGTGAGTTCCTCCTGTAGATAAAATAAGTGAGCTTTAGCATTAAACAAACTTATCCCACTTATTTAAGTAAATATAGCTAGCGGTATAAAGTAAACTAAAAGTATGAACAATTTCAGTCACTTTTCCATAAGCATCATCACTGTAATCATGACCATAGTTATAAAAAATAACCATCGTTAACATGATAGTTTCAGATACAAACTACTTAAATATCCTCCTAATTAAAGTGTAGTGCAAATAGTAAAAAACCACCTTGACCCAGCTCAAGAATCCAAAGGCTTGCAATTAGACCTAACTCAGCACATACTAAACCGACTAATCAGTCGGTTTTTTTTAATTTATTGAAATGATGTCAGTATCAATATCACTCTAGGAGCGCTTTATGAATATGGCCGCTAACAATGTTCAGCAAAGTCCATTACAACAATTACTTCAGCAGCAACGCCAAGCCTATCAGTCAATGCCTGCGCCTAGTTACCAATCCAGAGTTGATAAACTCAATAAACTCAAAGCCGGGTTGCTCAGTTATAGTGAGCAATTTGTTAGTGCATTAGCCACAGATTATGGCCATCGCTCAGCCAATGACACCATGATTTCAGACATCATGCCTTGTGTGAATAACATCAACTACAGTCTGAAACATCTAAAATCATGGATGAAACCCAATAAACGCCATGCCGGGTTATTACTGTCCCCTTCTTCGGTCACAGTGCATTACCAACCCCTTGGCGTTGTTGGCATAATCGTGCCGTGGAATTTCCCAGTCATGCTGGCTGTTGGCCCGTTAATTACCGCCATTGCGGCAGGTAATCGCGCCATGCTTAAAATGTCAGAATTTACCCCAGCCACCAACCAAGTATTGATTCGCTTATTAGCAGAGATATTTAGCCAAGATGAAGTGGTCGTAGTGGAAGGCGAAGCCGATGTTGCCGCGCAATTCTCAGCCCTACCCTTTGACCACCTATTATTTACAGGTTCTACAACAGTGGGTCGCCATGTCATGCGCGCAGCTGCTGATAACCTCACCCCAGTGACTCTTGAGCTAGGCGGTAAGTCACCAGTCATTGTAGCGCCTGATATTGATATCGATACTGCTGTTGAGCGCCTTATTTACGGTAAGTGTTTAAATGCAGGCCAAATCTGCGTCGCACCCGATTATATTTTATGTCCAGAAGACAAAATCGATGCGCTAATCAGTGCCTACAAAACTCGTTTTAATAACATGTACCCAGATTTTGCCAGTAATGAAGACTATGGCAATGTGATTAACCAGCGCCAATACAGTCGCTTACTCGCGGTACTTGATGACGCCAAACAAAAAGGCGCGACCATTCACCCCGCAACTGAGTTCAACATTGATAGCGAAATACGTAAATTACCAACACAGCTAGTGACCAATGTCAGTGCAGATATGGCCATTATGCAACAAGAAATCTTCGGGCCATTACTGCCGATAATCGGGTATAAAGACCTTGATGAAGCCATTGAATATATCAATAACAATGAACGCCCATTAGCGCTTTATATCATGAGTTTTAACAGTCAAACCCAGCAAAATATTATCCAACAAACTCACTCTGGCGGCGTATGTATTAACGAAACTATCTTCCATGTGGCAGCCGATGACGCGCCGTTTGGCGGCATTGGCCCATCAGGTATGGGCCATTATCACGGTAAAGAAGGCTTTTGGACTTTTAGCCATGCGAAAACGGTGTTAAAAAGCGGCAAGTTCAATTCAGGTTTACTGGTGCACCCGCCTTATGGCACTAAAATCCAAGCCTTGTTGATGAAGTTTTTCTTACGCTAATGCGCTAGATAAATGCCAATAATTGAGTGTGCGATTATCGCCTTGGTGATAAACTCGCACGCTCAAAATCCCGATTAATAAATCGCTCATTCATCAACACTCCTTTAATAAAGAGCCCATTAATAAATAGCTCATTGAAAATACGAACAGCATATGACCCAAACTGTAGCCAACAAAAAACCTAAAGTAGACAAGAAACAAGCGATACTCGATAGCGCTTTACAGCTATTTGTTGAGCAAGGGTTTCATGGCACATCCACCGCATCCATCGCTAAAAAAGCCGCTGTCGCCACTGGGACATTATTTCATCACTTTCCCAGTAAAGATGATTTACTCAATCATTTATTTGTTTCAATTAAACAAGAATTTGCTGATGACATTACTCAAGCATTGTCCACCTTTGACAATGCTGGCGAAGATTTAAAAACCGATGCCGAATACCTTTGGCAACAAGCGATTGATTGGGCCTTAAAGCACCCTATTAAGCAGCGCTTCTTTTTGCAATTTTCTATGTCCAGCGACATTGATGCGGCAATTCGCGGTCAAGCCATGAACGGTATTTTGCATTTTGTAGTGCAGCTTATTAGTAAAGGCCAGCAACAAAAGATTATTGCTGATTTTCCAGTTGCGCTAATGCTTGAAAACTGTCACGGCCAATACCTTGCCGCTATTCGCTATTTTACTGACAACCCGCAATGGGGCAATGACCCAAGTCAGCGCCAAGCAAGCTTTGAATTATTTTGGCGCTCAATGAAAGCTCAGTAATCTACTTTTATATTCAAAACCTCCTTTAAAGCCAGTTAGCTGATGACTGGCGAAAGGTGCTAAGCCTTAACCACGAACCGCTTCAGCAAATCTCTTTCGGCTCCAACCATACAATTGACCCAAGCATGCACTAGATCCAACTATACATTTAACAACAAAATATTATTATCTTTATAAAATTTGATAATTTTATTAAATCATTACTTCGCCCTATACTTCTTCCATCAAAACGAACAAGCAACAACTTAGCAATTAACGTATAAAGCGAGATTATTATGAAAATGAGTCATGTAGGTATTATGGTTGGTGACATGGATAAAGCCGTCGAGTTTTATACCCAAGCATTAGGTCTTGAAATTGTCATGGGCAATTCAACAGTCATCGAAGAAAAACAAACTGCCATTGGTAGAATGTGTATTGCGGTATTTGGTGAGGGTTTTAAAGGTTTTAACATCGCCCACCTCGTCACTTCTGATGGCATCGGCTTTGAGTTATTTGAAATGAAAGACCGCGAAGAAAGACATCATGTCGACTTCACTAAAATCGGTATCTTCCATTACTCGTTAGAAACAGATGACTTTGAAGGCGTTATCGAGCGAGTTGAAAAATTCGGCGGTAAAGTCAGAATGGACATCATGCGCTATCATCCAGAAGATGATAATAAGCCTTACAAAATGGTCTATCTAGAAGACCCATTTGGAAACCTATTTGAACTGTATTCTCATACTTATTCAGAAACTTATTCTTCTGAATACACATAAGAATTAAAGAATTTTAAAAAGCAGCTAACCGTGGTTAGCTGCTTTTTTTGTATTAGAGAAGTTTGTAGGCAAGTATTATTTAAGCGCCTAAATCACTTTTGGACAGAAGCTTGTTGGATTTAAAGTTCTTAAAGTAATGAGTCCTATTAGGAAATGTATGGCAAGTGGATATATGGTAACGCCCAAATAACAGGCTTAAAATTGTTGGCTAGAATAAGCGACGAAGGAGCTAAAGCCAACTGTTTTAAGTCCTTGTTTAATTCTTGTTAGATTTTTTCTTTCAGCTTTTTAATCGCACTAGAAAGCACAATATCTTTTTCTGACCTCAGATGTTCAGGCATACGATTAATAGTAACTTGTGGAGTAATTCCATACCCTACAAACTCTTTCCCATCAGGGTAGCTATCACGCTTAGTACAAATTCTTAAAGAACCGCCACCGGGTAAATCAAAGAAAATAGGTTGTCCGGTACTGCCATAAGTTTTTTCGCCAATAGTTGTAAAGTGCTTCAATTTATCTGCATAAATTAAAAAGTCCTCTGCCGCAGAGGCGGTATGTCTTCCAATAAGCACGTACGTAGGCACTATGTGATTATTACTTTCCTTTGCTTTAAGTAACTCCATAGAGCCAGATTCCCACGCGTTATCTTGGGCATAGTCCTTATACTTTTCACTGTAATTCCCCCATGCCTTGTATGCAGCAATATGCTTTTTAGTTTTCCAAATTGAGCCTTCTAAGTCTTTATTGGTAAAATGAGACAATATTTCAGCAGCAATGCTTGAGTTGCCACCTCCATTAAATCTAAGATCAATAATTAGAGCTTTAGACTTTTTAATATTTCCGTAAGCAGAATTAAAGTGTTGCAAAATTTTTTCATCATGAAACCCGTTCAAAGCTATATAAGCCACTTCATTATCTAACCACTTAAACTCAAATAGTTCTCCATTGGAACTTGGTTGCTTTAAAGATACTTTATCTGCTTTTTGGCGTCGTGAGTTTCTGGTAAGTGTTACATCTTTGAGCACTCCCGATGGAGTCTTTATAGTAAAGTTAACTTTGGTGTTAGGTGCTCCATCTAACATATCTCTTACTGCATTATTCCATAAAATGTGTTCGGTTGAACTAGCAATGTAAGGCATAACATTAGTTTTCAAATGAGTTTTTAAATCAACTCCATCAACAGAGATAATACTAGAGCCTAAGGGAATCTCCGCTTGTAGTTCCCTTTTTACTTTAGTCACTACAGCTTGGTGATTAGCCTCAGTTAAACTTAAAGCTGGCCAGTCTACGTACTTCGAAGAAAGCCCTTTGGGTAAGTAAATATTAGTATGCCCATCTTGTAATAAAGCATTAAATTTCATTAGCTCGCGGTAATACTCGTAAGTTGTTTCAGTAGCTAATACCTTGGAAATATATTCTCTATATGCACTATCAAAATCTAAGTCAGGTACTTGATCAAAAAATGCAAAGTTGTAGCTTGCTTCTTTCCAAAATAATGATAAACCATACAGCTTATCTTCATTTGATAAGTTATCAGGTGAATTTCCAGCCTCTTTGGCTGAAACAGAAATTGATACAATTAACAAAGAAGCTAATAATACTTTTTTAATCATTTAAACTATCCTTAGTAGCTTGGAATGCTGATGTAGGCATAAAAATCTAACAGTATATTAGGCTGAATTCCGAATAAGAACGGTCTTAATAAGAACAGGTCGCCAGTACTTTAATCACTCAAGACTAACAGTAAACCAGTGTATCAACAATGAGTTAGAACATAGAAAGAACTGATTCCCAGTTTCTCCGCCTGAGTGAAACAAAGAACTGTCATCATTGCATAAAGTGCAATGTTCACGCAGGTCTTATATCTTGCGTCCCGCATTAGCTTTTATAAGGCTGAAGCTTTAATTGCGCTACTAACAACTTCTACCAGTGAAAATCATTTTGGGGCATAAATGCGTTACAGCCACCAACTTTATACTTCGTTTATATTGGCTCTTTTTCAGTAGTCCATTACTTCAGTTTAATCTATTGCCTGCCGCAGGTGCTATATAGGATATACGAATGTCGCGATCACATAGTCAATGATGTTCCCTACATCATAATGACATCTAACCCATATCCCTATGAGTTAGATGTGAAACAGCGACCTTATGTGCAGATACAACTGCGAGACGCTGCACTCTTTATATAAGTCAAAAGGCCCATAAACTTTGCCACAACAAATGCCTGTTTTGGTCATATTTGTTCCCGACAAATAATGACTGTTCCCGCCATCCTTGGCAGTCAGAAGCTCGCTGCTGCATCTACACAGGGGTTATTATCTCTTCGATTTGACTGCATTCGTGGCAATAAAAGAGCTAACGTTAGAAATCTATAACATTAAAAGTCTAAAAGACTCAATTTGAATTGAGGTCATCGAGACTCTTTATTCCGAGAACTCGTGAGCTTGGCATGGAAGCCAATTCAAATTGTAATACTTCATCTAAACAGCAACATTGCCCTGCTTATAACACCTTAAAGCATCATCACTAAGAGTCAGCCTCAAAACGAGCCACTCTGGCTTCAGCCTCTGTGCAGCCGGTGCTTTGTATCAACTCAGCTAAGGTGGTACTCGGGCGTTCAGTGAGCAGGCGCACCAGTTTTACGGCTAATGGTTCTAACTTGTCACTATGTTCAAGCAGTGCGATGTTTAGCTTTTTAATCAGGTAGGCAAACTCATTATTAGTTTGCCCTGATAACTGTGCGGCAAAAGACTGAATATTAATGGCATCTCCCACGAGTTGCCAATTGCGAGAACGACGCACTCGCTTAAGCTCACAACCATATTGCGTAGCCATATCTTTAGCCTGCTTGGCGGCGCTGCCACCGATGCGATGAATAAGCGAAGGCAGTGCAATGGTGATATCTTCATTCATAGGAGGATTGGTTAATACTCATTGAGGGCCTTTGATTAATAATGAATCATACCCCAATAACACCAATCTAAACATGAGAAAGCAGCTTGGCGAGTTAAAGTGCACTACTTTTTCAAAGACTTAAGCTGACCTGTTTAAGTTCAGATAAAAAAACGCCGCATTGCTGCGGCGTAAAGGAGGTTGGAACGAAAAAAGCTTAACGCTATATTCAGACCTCTTGGCCCAATAGCGTAATTAAAACTAGCTAGCCATGGCTAAAGAAGGCTTGTTTTCTGGTAACTTCACCATGAAAGAGATGACGGTTGATAATACGATAAGTCCTAGCATTAAGTAGAAAGTCGGAACAAAGCCACCAAATAACGAAGCGACAATAGAGCCAATGATGCTGCCGATACCAAAGCCAAGATAAATAAAGCCATAAATTTTGGTTAAGTTGTTAAGGCCAAAGAAGTCACTCACTAGCGATGGGAACACAGTAATGGTGCCACCAAAACTAAAGGCGATACAGGCAACGGCTAAGTAAAAGCTCCACGCATTTAAGTGAACAAATAACAGTGAACCGACACCCGCTAAACATACAATAAGCGCAATGCTGATGACTTTCATGCGATCCATTTTGTCAGATAACACACCAAGAACTAAACGACCTGAAAGGTTAGCCACCGCAATCACTGCCACTGCAGATGCTGCTGTTGCCATACTTAAATGTACATAACCTTCGCCAATGTCTTTTGCCACACCAATCACGTATAAGCCACTCATACAGATGGTTAAAAAGATTAATGCTAGTACCCAAAACTGTGATGATTTCATTGCTTGCGCCAGTGTAAAGTCTCTGTTTGCAACGCTGTTTTCTGCGGTTGAGACTTCTTGAAGGGGGGCATCTTTCATCATTAATCCACCCGCAATGACTAGCACCATGGCAATCACAGCCCATGTATCAAATGTCATCGCCAAACCTGAATGGGTCAGCATATACATGTTGATGTATTTAAAGCCTAAACTGCCAAGGCCATAAGCACCAATAGCACAAGCAGACACTAAACCTTTACGTTCAGGGAATAATTTAACGCAGTTAGATAGGCTCATTAGGTAACCGGTACCATCAGCAAAACCCACTAACAGGCCGCCACATACATATAGCATTAATAGGCTATCTGCATGCGCAGTAAGAAATAAGCTCGCGCCGATTAATAGCCCAGCACCAATGGTGACATTACGAACCCCAAAGCGCTCTTGTAACTTGCCTGACACTGACGAAGCCACGGCTAGTGATAAACTTAAAATACCGAAAGTAAACGCCACATTACTCACTGGAAGCGACAGTTTCTCAGCTAACGGGGCATTGAATAAGCTCCATGTGTATACCGAACCCAAGGCGAACTGCGCCAAAATGGTACCAATAAGCGTCATAATACGCGCTCGGTTTGATATTTGTGCTGACATAGTGTCACTCTCCACAGCAATAATTAATGATTAATTTAACAATATGGTGGTCAAAATACGGCTTTTTGAGAGGAAGACAAGAGTCTGAATTAACTAAAACATGAGCTGTAAAATAGCGGCATCAAATGCAATATATCGGCATGAAATGCATTTATGGGGGTTAAATGCTGAGTGAGCTTATCTGCAGTAGCAAGGGTGGTTGTATCGTTTTTTGAGTCGTCTTTATGGGTAGGCGGTGTTGAATAGTTCGTTAGCTAGCCAATGACAGCAGCGGTTATAAGTTCATCAGTGCTCGAAAGGTTTTTATGTTACTGCGACTCACCAGCACTTCACCGTCAATATCGCGCAGTTTTAACAGATAGGTGCTATTGGTCCAAGGGATGATCTCACGAATTTTATCGATATTAATGCAATAGGATCGATGGCAGCGAAAAAACGATTCGCTCGGTAAACGTTCCATCAAATCAGTAATGGTATAAGGCACATGAAACACCCCTTCGCGAGTATATACCTCAGTGATTTTTTCGTTGGCAACAGCATAATAAATATCATTAATATAGCTGACCACAATGCGGTTATTTTGGGTTAAATTAATGGTCCGATTAAGGCTGCTGGCCTTAGGCTTGGGCTTGTCGGTATTCACTGGCAAAGACTCGACATTGATATCTGCCGCTGGTAGGTGTTTTTGAGCTTGCTCAAGTTTTTGCAACACCCCAATAGCCCGCTGCTCATTAAAAGGCTTGAGCAAATAATCAAATGCTTCTAACTCAAAGGCATCTGCGGCGTGCTCTTTATAGGCAGTCACAAACACGATATGCGGCTTTTCAGAAAATTGATGAATGTTTCTCGCCAATAACATACCGTCAATGGATGGAATATTAATATCAAGAAATATCACATCCACTTTATTGCTTTGCAGGTATTTAAAAGCTTCAAGACCATCATCGAAGGTCGCTACCACTTCAATCTGACTATGGGTTGCGATCAAATAAATCAGCTCTTCTCGTGCTAGGTATTCATCTTCTACAATCAAGGCTTTTAACATAGTCCCCCCTATAGTCTTCTAATGAATGAAAAAAGACATCTCAGTGCCTTTTGTCAATGCAGTAATCTCTAAGCCAGCACCATAGAGTAGCTTTAACCTTTGGTGTACATTCATCAAGCCGATGCTCGTGCTGTCTATGGTTCCTTGGTGCAACTT
Source organism: Shewanella sp. 10N.286.51.B8 (assembly GCF_041469325.1). Classification (NCBI taxonomy): domain Bacteria; kingdom Pseudomonadati; phylum Pseudomonadota; class Gammaproteobacteria; order Alteromonadales; family Shewanellaceae; genus Shewanella; species Shewanella sp. 10N.286.51.B8. Next base: position 94,497 of record NZ_JBFRKG010000007.1, on the reverse strand, counting down.
ATCAATCAAAGCCGGATCGATGCCAACCCCAGTATCACGAATGGTAATTTTCACCCGATCATCTTGCTGCTTTTTAACCGTAATCAGCACCTCACCAGGATAAGACGCAGGCTGAATGCCATGTAAAATGGCATTTTCCACCAGCGGCTGTATCAGTAAGCTTGGCACACAAGTGTGTACATCATCAATATCAAAGCTGACGGTTAATTTAGGCCCAAATCTCGCCTGCTCAATCGCGGCATAATCCCGCACCTGTTGCAGCTCTTCTTGGATATCTATCAGCTCATCAGTGTGATCTAAATTAAAGCGCAAAAAATCCGCTAGTTTGGCGATCAATTCTCGAGCTTGCTGAGGCCGAATACGTATTAACGTAGAGATAGCATTGAGGGCGTTAAATAAAAAATGCGGATTAATTTTACTTTGCAGCGCCGAAAACTCTGCTTTTGAGGCCATGGTTTTTAACTGTTCGATGCGCGACACTTCCATTTGGGTAGAAATCAGCTGCGATAATCCCACCGCCATTTCCCGCAGTGAAGACTTAATTTGATAAGGCTCACGGTAAAATATTTTTAAGGTACCAGTAACGACATTGTTCTCCATTAATGGAATGATTAACAATGAATGAAAGTCATGGGCATCAAGGTTATTGCTAATAATTTGTTTGCCTGTGGCAACGGCTTGCTCGGTCATCTCGTTAATTTTATTGTGGGGCTCTAGGTAGTTTTCTTGACCTATACCCACATAAGCCAGTACTGAGGTGGTATCAGTTATCGCCACCACATCCGCTTGTGTATCAAGGCGGATGATCTGGCAAACCGCAATTAACGACTGACGATCATTTTGACGAAAATAAGGTAAGGTTTTATTGGCAATATCTAAGGCCAATTTTGCCTGCTGCGCAGCAATCCAATCTTTTTCATCGTCAATATCTTGCACTAACTTGATAATCAGCCCGATGGACACAGTGCCCAATATCATCGGCAAACCAATGTGACGCACAATCACCATTGCCTGCTCATAATCATCTGAAAACACCACAATCAGCACCATGGTCAGCACCTCGCAGATAACCCCCGCTAAAATGCCATACCAGGTATAGTGTTTTTTATCGACACCGACATGTATCCAACTTGCCAGAAAGCCTGCAAAAATACTCGATATTAAACAGGCGGTTGAAGTCGCGCCATCAAGATCAATTAAGTAACGATGCAGCCCTGAGATGATACCTGCTGGGATCCCCACCCAAGGGCCAAAAAGGATACCGCCAGATAACACTGCAATAATACGCACATTAACCAAGGAGCCATCGACCTCAATGCCGGTGTAGGTGCTCATAACCGCAAATAAAGTAAATAACAGCGACATCATCGCCATCTCAATCGGTTTTCGATTTGGTTTGGTGATGATTTTTTGAAAGCTGCGGGTGCGAGTGAGCAAAAACAGCAGCATCAGCATTAAGGCTGCCCGTTCAAATACGGCGATTAACATCATTAATTGCTCGGTATACATAGCAGCGCCTCTAATAAACCTAATTGATAACAATAGGTATAAGAATTATATGATGAAATTTTTACAATGCCAGTATTTGACCTTAAAGGTAAATTGTAGAAAGGTTTATATCGATTAAAGAAGTTTAAAATTTTCCAAGCTTAAAAAGCTTGCCAAAAAATGCCAAATGAACAGAAAATTGCCACAAACCAAGCCAGTGAGCGCATAGTTGATAAGCCCTTTAAGTACAGCAAGTGATAGATCACTCTAGCAACCACATGCACCATAGCTAACGTCGAAACAGTAGCATTAACATTATCAGTTGCGATCGCGGTTAAACTGCATAAACCAAAAACGATCAAAGATTCAAAGGCGTTTTGATGCCCTGCTAGTGCTCTTGCGCCAAAACCGGTTAACTTGGCTTGCTGTGCCCGCGGATGTGCATTGTCATAACCGCCGAGTTTTGCCATTGCCACAGCAACTGGCCCCTTGGCTAAATAGGGTAATAAGATTGTGATAAACAGACAAATCAGTAACGTTTGCATAAAAGCAGCCCGAGTAAGTTAAGGTCATTAATTACTAGTAAATCATTAATTACTTTTTAAGCCCAATGTTTTATTCAGCTAATGTTTTATAAATAATTGATTACCCATGGACCATTCCACCCTGTAAAACCGTTACTACTAACTTATGCACAGTCATCAGAATTTATTTTAAACAAAGTGATTCATTATTAAGCCTTTAAAATCAGAAACACACCTTGGTTAAATTAGCTGTCAGTCATAACAGCCTAGTAACAGCTTCACCAATGCAACTGATACAGCGCCCTGATTGAGGTTACTAAAGGTAATCCTCCAGCAATGAACCCCAGCCTACTGACAGCATAAATCTAACCATTTTATGCACAATATCGATTAAGTTATACTTTAGCTAAATTCTTTAGCTCAAAGCTTTAGATCAAAGCTTTAGCTGAGTGCTCTGTTCACTGCAATTTGAGCCACTGTCACGATCGCAACCCTTCACGCGTTCAGGGTTTGTCAGTCATTGCTAATAAATAGATAAACCATTGGCAGATTATGACTCTAATACTCGCCACCCTAGCTGTATCATTATCAAACAACAACAGTTGTTTTTATGCACATTTTTTAACTACTTATTCCTAAAAATCTTTTGACACCTTTGTTAATGAATTGTTAAGTTAGAGCTTGTGCTCCAGCTGATAATGAATTGGAGTGACAAAAATAACCTCATGAAAAAGAAGGCTAATTGATTAGTTACTTTTAACCATCGTGTATGTAATGACGTTTATTTCGTGATGGATAATAATAAAAACACCCACAAGGAAGCGCTAAATTATGAACAGATTACTGGTTCTCATTTTACTCTTTGTCAGTTTACAAGTTTCAGCTAAATCGTTACCACCGATACTCGATCATCTGCCTGTGTGCACGCCAACAGTGATCGATGGCATCTATGTGGAAAATACCCTTAAAAATAGCTCAAATGATAAATTAATAGAAACCAGCTTTCGCCTGATCCAGAAAAAAGCCAAACAAAAGCGGGTCGATGCCGTCATTATTACTAATTTAATTGAAGCCAATAAAATTATTATCACTGCTGACTTAATTGATTTTTGCGACGAAGATGACCGGTTATCTTCGGTGAAAACTGCTTATAATCAACTTAGTCGTAAACCCATTAGCTTTAAAAAACCGGCGCCAGCCACTAAGGTTTCAACAGCAGCAACGACCAATCGCATTACAGCTAAACCCAAAACGACCACTGCGCCACAAGTCACTTTAGCGCAGTCACAAATTAGCCCTGCGATTACAATACTGTCAGAAAAAGAATTATCTAGCCTTGCAAGAGAAGCAAGCTTTCCTTCAACTAATGTGACTCTATCTAGCGCCTACGGGGTTAGCATTGATGACTCAACCCAACGTCTGATTGAATTACTAGGTCCTGCCAGCGCTTTATTTACCCTAAAAGATCAATCCCAAGCATGGCTATATGGCCGCGAGCTGTGGTTTATTATCGACAACAATAAAATTCAGCAAATATCCTATAAAGATCGCTCTTTACTTAACTACAATGGCAAAAATTTAATTAGCTACAACGAAAGGTTTGATAATAACTGGCTGATTGATGATAAAGCCGGATACCGTGATGAAGTACTGCAAGTGCGCAATAAGCTTGATTATTTAAAGCAAACCAGTACTGAAGAATATATCGTCTCCAATCATAAAAACTTACTGACGTTAGAGTTTGATGAGTTTTCTTCTATCACCAGCGATGAGCCTGAATTACTGCTCACAGGTTTCACCTTTAAATCAAGAAAATACAGCCGTGATAATGATGAGATATTATTTTCGGAGCTCAATAGCCAAAAGTTAACTGAAGTACTTTTACCTACTGAGAACAATCAACCCAGCACGCTCGATGCGCTAGTTAACCGTTTTGTGCCTAATGTTATTCAATTTTCAAACAACGGCGTTTGGAGTTTACTGTCAAAAAATGTGCAGGTTAAGCATTACAATAATGTCATTCAAAAAGTAAAACTCTCTGAGAGTATTAACTACCCTATTGAGTCTGATGAGCAGTTTATGGCTTATTTAAAATCCATTAATATCCCAGCCACCCGTGAAGCTATGTTGGCACACTTTAGCGATCAAGCCAGTGCATGGTATGAGATCATTAATGTCGAAAGTGATGACTTTGTATTAAAAGCCGAGTTCACCTCTGAAGATGATGATGCGATGTTGATTTCATTGGAAGTTGAGTATTTATAAACAGCTCTTATACGTAGCACTTATCAATAACAATCATCACTCGCTTAAACAGTGATATTGTTATTAATACTATGATTAACACTTCAAAAAAGCCCAATAGAGACTATCTATTGGGCTTTCTTTATTCTTACCGTTATTAACTAAGTACGACTACTCATTTGGCAGCCACAATTTAACGCTTAAGCCTTTCTCTTTACGATTTTGCATGGTGATATGGCCACCATGAGCTTCAACTATTTCGCGGCATAAGGGCAAACCAATGCCTGTGCCCGATTGTTTAGTTGAATAAAACGGTAATAAGGCTTGAGATAACACCTCGCTAGACATACCTAAACCGTTATCTTCAATGGTGATCACCACCCCAGTAAGCGGATGACTGACCTCTAGAAACGCCACCGTGACCCCATCTTTATCAGCCCCAGATTCTTGGGCATTTTTAAGCAGATTGATTAACACTTGCTCTAATTGCACACAGTCTAAGGCAATGGCTTGTTGCGGCAATGCTGAAGTTAAACTGAACCGATACTGCTGGGCTAGCTGCTCGATTAAGTTTTCCCAATTAACTGGCGATCTTTTAGGTAAAGGCAGCTTAGCGAATTGGGCATAATGGGAAATAAACTGGCTTAAATGGGCGGTGCGATTTTCGATGGTATCGAATATCAGCGCTAATCTTTCGTTATCAAAATCTTTAGTGAGTACTCTGCCAGAATTGACCATTGAAGCAATAGGCGCCACAGAGTTATTCAACTCATGACTGATAATGCGGATGACTTTTTTCCACACCGCTACTTCTTGGCGATTAAGTTCTTTGGTTAATTGTTTAAGTAAAATTAAATGGTGACGTTGATTATTTTGATTAAATTGCCCACGGGAGATATGCCATGTTTCGATTTCACCCGCGCTATCATCGCTTAACCCTTCGCCATTGGCATCAATGGAAAACAAGCCTTCATGTTCACTCTCTAATGCCTGCTTTAACGCGCTTGGTAACACTGCAATCAGCTCTGAAAGCAACACGCCTTCAATTCTAATCCCCTGATTAAATAAGTGTCTGGCAGCATCGTTAGCATAAATAATTCGCTGATTATCATCCACCAGCAACATGATGTTAGGCGAGTTTTGTATCACTTTATCGAGCATTAATTCACGCTGATAAATAAACTGCCGCTCTTTTCGCAGCTTGGCCGAGGCTTGATTGTATAAACCAGCCAGTTCATTCAGTTGCGGCTCAGCATATTCAGGTAATGACACACTAAATTCATTATCTTTAAAGTTGAGTAAGCCGACTTCTAATGCTTGTAAGCTTTCGCCCAGTTGACGAGTCAGGTACATACTGATGAGAAAACACAGACCCAAGCTCACAACCACCGCGGCCCATACTGACTCATCCCCAAGCCATTGCCACAGACCGTAAGCCAGCAACAACGACACTAGGGTGCAGACTAAATTTGACAGTACCAGTTTGTTACGTAGGCTCATTTAAGGTTTGTTCTCTAAGTTGATTTTCATACTGGTTTTCCATAACCACGTTGCTGAGCAAAATTACTTATTCACTGACAAGCCATACTTTTCCATCCGCCTGTACAGTGCTTGACGGCTTAACCCCAGTGCTTTAGCGACTCTAGAAATCACCCCATTATGAGCCGTTAACGCCTGTTCAATCTGCTGTTTATCCGGCTCGGCTGTGGTTTTAGTTATGGTTTTAGTTGTGGTGTTATTGGTAACGCTATTGGCTGAAATAGCGTTGCTCGTTTCAGGTGCTGTATCTGCACTTAGATCCACACGCCTTGAGTTTGCAAGGTGTTGATTTTGATCTACTTCAGCAAGCGTGTGTTGTTGAGATAAACCTAAATCAGCAATGCTTAGTTGTGATGATTTAGCCAATAACACCGCTCTTTTACAAACATTCTCAAGCTCGCGCACATTACCCGACCAAGCATGGGTTAATAGCGCTTGCTGCGCCTGTTTATCAAAACAAAATGATTCACCGACAAAGAAGTTGGCTAATGGCAATATGTCATCAATGCGTTGATTAAGCGGCGCTAACGCTAGTTCAATAACATTTAAACGATAAAATAAATCTTCTCTAAACTGACCATTGGCAATGTCTTGGCCTAAGTCGGCATTGGTGGCGCTGATGACACGTACATTCACTTTTCGAGTTTGATGACTGCCTAAGCGCTCAAACTCACCGGTTTGTAAAACCCGCAATAACTTCACTTGCCCAGATAAAGGCAAGTTACCAATTTCATCTAAAAATAAAGTGCCGCCATCCGCCGCTTCAAAACGGCCAATACGTGCTTTATTTGCGCCAGTAAAAGCCCCCGCTTCAGCGCCAAACAGCTCAGCCTCCAACAAGTCCATTGGCAGTGCGCCAATGTTCACTTTTATAAACGGTTTACTTTTTAACAATGAATTTGCTTGGACGATATCAGCTATTTTATCTTTACCTGCGCCATTGGGCCCGGTGATCATCACCGACACATCAGAGCGCGCCACTTGCAGTGCTAAGTCAATGCAACGTTGCATGGCGCCGCTGCCAAACACCATACCGCATAAATCAGCGTCTTTGATGGCGCTCATGCGTTCTGAATCCAGCCGTGACAATTGGTTATTTTGCTTGGATAAGTGATATATCGATAATAAATTACTGATGCTATTTAGCAGTTTGGCATCATCCCAAGGTTTACCCATGTAATCAGCAGCCCCAGCTTTAACCAGCTCAACCGCGGTTTCTAGCTGAGTCCAGGCGGTCATTAAGATGATAGGTAAATTGGGTTGTTGTTCCCGTAAGGTATAAAACAACTGGCGGCCTTCTTCACCAGAGGTGGTGTCCTGGGTGAAGTTCATATCCTGAATAACCAAGCTGATATCTTGCTCTGCCACAATCTGTAAAGCTTGCTCTGGGGTTTAGCAGCTTAATGATTTATAGCCATGAATATCCAACATTAATGTCAGAGCGCTACAAATGGCATGATTATCATCAACGACTAATTGTCTAGACACTTCTTCGGCACGATTTTTAAGCTCAAATGCTAAGGTATCGCCCATTAAGTCAACTTCGGCAATGGCATGTTGATGCAGCAATTTTGCTTTGTGCAGATCATCCTTACCCTTTTCAAAATCGATTCGACTTATCAAACGGCTTTCAATCAGTTGATCGCCGCGGCGACTTTCACGATCTGCCGCCTCTAAGTCCACTTTGGCCATGTCTAACACTTGGCTAACTCTGAGTTGTTCTCGGCGAGCATCTAACTTGGCCCGTTCTAAATTACTTTCCATTGCCCCATACAATGATTGCTGCTGCTCATAAGAATTTTGTAACTTAGGGCTTTCTATTTGAGCAACCACTTGACCAAGTTCAACGATATCGCCAGGTTGGCTCAGCATAGTCACCACACCTTGTTCAGTGCTATATAAAACAGGTGCATTAGCAGCTACGATTTTCCCGGTGGTGGCAATATCACGAACCAAAGTGCCGCGAGTCAGTGTTGCTAGCCTTAAGTCAGTTGCATCAATTGAGCGAATATTATTGTCATGTCCTAAGCTTGCCCACACCAACGCACTCATCAACAAGCCAAGGGTACCAATCACTAATGGCATTTTTAGCTTATTGGTTAGCTTTGGCTGAATAACCTTATCTTGTCCGCTGGTATCTTTAATCATCATTAATCCTAGAATGCGCTCAATGCTGCTGCATTTATCAATCATATTGCATTGGATATAGCACAGGCTGTGCCATAAATTAAATAATGATATTAATTAGATACTTAAGACATTTTAATTATACGACCAACAATCGAAAGTGTCCGCGGACACCTTGTAAAGTGTCCGCATTAAAATGAGAAGTGTCCGAAAACAAAAAAAGTGTCCGCGCGGACACTTTTGGGCAATCTATATTGAACTGCTTAATTCAAGCCGCTTTAGGGCTGACGCACTTTATCCAATGCACCACACAAGGCTTCAACACCTAAAATAGCCCGTGGGGAGGCGCGATGCAGTACATCAGCATTGAGTTGATAGATATGCTGATTTTTAACTGCGGGTAATTCTGGCCACTGTGACCAATCAACACCAATAACGTTGCCCTCATCTTGGCTTTGTAAAATCACTTCTGCCATGGTGAGCAATACATTCTCAACGCTTACTTGCGGGTATTCACTGGCTGCATCGATAAAAACATTTTCACCATGACAAGCTTCGATAATATGCTCTATCCAACTGCCTTTAGATACTGTCATTAACGGCGTTGACCACAACTGGTAAAACACTTTTACTGGCGACTTTAATTGATTTTCAGCGCGGATATCCGTTAGCTGCTGACGATAGTTTGCTGCTACTTTCGCCGCTTTATCTTGATTACCCGTAAGCTCACCCAATTGTTCTAATTCATTGGCTACATCATCAAGGCTTTTAGGATCGCTATTAAACACCTTAAAGCCTAGCTGAGTTAGCTGGGTGATATCGTCCATTTTATTGCCGCTATTCCACACCACGATTAAGTCAGGGTTTAGCTCTAACACTCGCTCAATTTGAATACCGTAGTAACCACCGATACTGGGAATAGACTTTGCTGCCTCTGGAAAATCAGTATGATCAGTAGTGGCAACAATAGACTCGCCAGCACCGATGGCATAGAGCATTTCAACCGCGTGGGGCGAAAGCGCTATGATACGTTTAGCGGGTTCGGCTTCTTTTGTCTTAGCGTCTAAAAAAGGACTTACCACAGTGGTGATGATAAAAAAGATACTGATGGAAATTCGTGACAACATGCTTTTCCTTTGAAAAATTACACTGGGGTTATTGGGTCAATGCTATCCCAGACTCTATCTGCAACCGACTATTACTTCAAACAACTCAGTCAATGAGCTACTCAATGAGTGTATCAGGCCAACCGTGAGTATCGATGTAAGCTTGTAAGTTTTTAGGTCTATATTTCATGTCAGCATCCCATCTTTGTTTCACTGATTGATGTATCCAAATAGGTTTCTCGCAGTCAGTTAGCGGGCGATGATATTCACCACGAATACGATACACATGCTTTTTAGACTTATGCTTGGTCGCCATAGGATTAGGGCGCAAACTGTCATGCAAATGGGTCTCAAATGCTAAGTCAAATTCACTGGCTTGTTGCATCATCCATTTAAGCGCGATATCCGATAAACAGCTCTGATCATCATCAGGCTTATAACTGCCGCCTATATTACTGTGCACCCCTGCAAACCACACTTGTTGAATATTCATGTTGCTGCGAGGCTGCCAAATGGTGGGTCTAAAGTCGTCACGCACTTCATCAATGGCTAGCGCATGGCGCGCTACGCTAACATTACGCCCAAGCTTAGTGTCGTAAAACTCATCTTTATCTTCAAATAAGCCTAAAAATGAGAATGGAATTCCCATGGCGCCGACGGTATCCCACACCCCAACAAATTTGACCTGCCTTGATGGGTAACTGTATTGCTCACGAAAAGCGATGGATTTTGCGCCATCAGGCTTATAAGGTTTTGATTTGGATTTATAGTGCTCAAACGCCGCTTGAATTTGATTGGCATCGGGGCGCTTTAGAATGCCGCAGTTATTAATTAAGCCGCATAAACTGCGCACGGTATAAGCGCCGCGGCTAAAACCAAACAGATATATTTCATCGCCTTCGTGGTAGTTTTGTACGATATAGCGATAACAATCCATAATGTTCTTTTGAACACCACTGCCGGTTATGCCACCAGATACTGAGTCATAATATGAGCCGACGCCCCAATCGTAAAACACCTGTTGCGCCACTCCATCATCGGCAATGGGCTTAATGCCTCTGGCAATACGTAGCACATTGGTGGGAAAGTCTTTTTTAAGGTCTTTCTCTGGGCGGTTCCAGGTGCCATCGGCACAAATAACAATACGTTTTTTCATTATATCTTCCTTGAATTACAGCAATAAGTGCTAAGTAATAAAATAGTATCAATCCTTGCTAGCAGATAAAGCTTCGACCTTTAGAGTATAGTCAGCCCGCCCTAACAGGGTTTACTCTAACTCAGCTATTGAGCCATAAACAAAGGAGTTTTTATGTTAACTGCGGATCAATCTGTACTGGTGATTGTGGATGTGCAAGGTAAACTTGCACAGGTAATGCAGCAATCTTCGGCGCTGCATCATCAGCTCGCTATCTTGATCCAAGGGGCGCAATTATTTGATATTCCAATTTTATGGCTAGAACAACTGCCCGATAAATTAGGTCCGACCTCAGCGCAATTGAGCGAGCATTTATCTAAAACTACCCAAGTGATTGCTAAATCTCACTTTAGCGCATGGCAGTGCCAGGAGTTTCAGCAGCAGTTAACGCGCTTAAATCGCAATCAGATTATTCTCGCGGGCATTGAAACCCATGTATGTGTTTATCAAACCTGTCAGGATTTGTTGGCTAATCGCTACCATGTGCATTTAGTTGCCGATGCGGTGTCATCGCGCATTGAGGCCAATAGAGCCTTAGGCATTGAAATGATGCAAGCCCTAGGCGCTAAACTCACTAACACTGAATCTTGTTTATTTGAATTGCAACATCAAGCGACAGGCGAGCGCTTTAAATCATTACTTAAGTTGATCAAATAGCAATTCTAAATTAAAGCCTTATGGATGATTGTTAGCGCTTAGCAAATAAGCGCTATTACGGCGCTTTGAATACCAAGCAAATGGCTTTTTAGATGTCATATTTAATCCCATGTAACCTTTATCATTGGGCATGATTTGGGCTTAAATAATCGCATTTCTTGCGCTAAACACTGCTGCATGCAAACTTAGTTTCTCGATTTATCCTCCCAAGATTGTCAATAAATTGCTGTAAATCTAACCTGTGTATTTTGTATTAAGCTAAACTTACTGATAGTTTTATGGGAAACACAGTATTTCTGTTATTATTTGCAACCAAATAATCATAATTTAATGGATTAGTACTCGCTATCCAAGTTCATTCGCCACAGGTAAAAATATGATTAACCACTTCACCGTCCTCGGTGTTAAAGCCAGTGCCAAAGAAGACGAAATAAAAAAAGCCTATAAACGTTTATCAAATAAGCTGCACCCCGATAAACTGCTTAACGCATCTGAAGAAGAAAAGCATCAAGCTGCAGAGCAGCTACAAAGGGTTAAAAATGCCTATGATGTTTTATCTGATAAAAAATTAAGAACTGCATTTATTAAAGATTTTAATAATGTCATCGTGACCAATCCTACAGCGGCAATGACCGAGCTGTGGGACCAATTTTATTCTTGAGAAACCCATGAGCCAAACACTTAATATCTCACGCATCAATGAGTTAAAAAATAATGCCTATGACAATATCGAATCGTACAACGACCCCGATACCCCTGATGCATTAGCAAAATTCACCAACTCAATGAAAGAGATTTTATTAGCCGATCCGTCGATGCTAGCTGCGGTACCCGAGTATTTACCGGTTGCCTTATTTAATCGCATTCGTTTTTCTGACGAAGCCAAAATGAAATGGGCAGGCTGGATTGATAATGCGGTATTGCCAACATGGGACGAGTTTAAAGTCACGGTGCAGTTCAACAATGCCGATGTGCCATTAGTCCTTGCAGTACGTAAATATTCTGAAGAACTGTTAATTGAAAGCTGCGCCGTGGTTTATCTGCTTAATACTCAAGATAACGTGGTTGCACCAAGTAAGTCTTTTGCTTCATCTGAAGGTGGCAATAGCGACGATGGTTATGACCCATATAATAATGATGACGACAGCCAAAGCGAAGATGAAGAAGGCTATTACGACCAATATGATGAAGAGGAGCGTTAATGAACAATCTTATTGAAATCACTGCTGCTGAGATTAAAGATCTCGCTGATGTTGAGCCACAACAAGCCAGTAAGCGCTTCGAAATCATTGCTAACACAATGAATGATGAGCAGCTTGTTGATGTCATTGAGCATATGGATATCGTTACCTTAACTCAAATCAACAGTCATCATGATATTTCTTGTCCGTCGATCATGTCTGAGCTGATGACCCCAGAGCAAATCCGCGACATAGTGTGTCAGCAACCTTTGTATTGGGAAGAGCAAATTAAAACCAATGTTGATGAATTAATGCATCATACCTTTGAGTTTTTAACCTACCTTATTCGTATTCAGGGCACTGAAGAAAAACAAGCCGCCATTTTAGAGTGTATTGCAGAAGATCCTGCTGGGCTGTTTTATTTATCAATTCCGTTTATTGAGTTGATTTTGGCGCCATCAGCCGAGCAAGACCACAACACCATTTTTGATTCTTACGATGACGAAGATGATGGTGAAACAGTGGGTTATAGCAACTGGCAAGCAGATGAAGAAGCCCATAGCCTAGCGATGGATGATCCCCGCAGCCTATTGGCATTAATTCAACAAATTGCGCCTGAAGTGGCCAAGTCGATTAAAAATCTGCTGCGTAATGAAAGTTCTGGTTGGGAACAAATCATCGGTAAATTCGTTAATGAGCTGGTGTTACAAGCAAAAGATAAAAACCAAGTGGCTGATGAGTACGCTGAAGTCGATGATATGTTTACTTTTCTTGATTAAGGAAACCAGTTAATGCAGTTAGCATTACGTGATAACAATCAAGGCCCATACTTTAGTCGGGTACTTGAGTATGGCCGCCGTGAAGCACTATTAACCGATGAGCATGTCACCCAAATAAAATCGAAAGCGATTTTAATGAGTCTTAAACTTGCTGATAAGTTTTATAACAAGCACAAAATGCATTTGCTGGAGCAAGCAGCCCATGATGTCATTGGCGTGGTTAGCCTAGGGCTTATTGCACTAACCGGTCACGAACCCGTTGGCTCAATCAACTTGCTGAAAACCCCTGATGGCATAATGAAATGCTTTCAAAAAGGCTGGAGCATGTTGACCACTGTGAGTAAGCATATGCATGGCAGTGAAAAATCACTCTATGGTGATATCAATCCAATACTCATGGAAAAAATCTCGACCCCGCCAGATACAGATGAGTGGCTAGGTTGGCAAGATTATCAAAAAGCGCTTACTGACCACAGAAGTCAAGAAGCCACGAAAGTATTGCTTGAAACCTTTTACGCTAAAACTGAACTCGATCCATTATTTAGTCTTGGGCTTGAAAGCGTGCTGGCTGAAGCCGTGCTTTATCGCATGATGTTTGATGATGCTCGTGTACGTGAAGACATGAAAAAGCGCCTGCGTAAAATTGCGTTAGACGATAAGTGGTTTAGTGTTGAAGTGATTCAAATTCATACCGACCGCGCGTTGAAACTGTTACCAGATTCATTAGCAGAGGCCATTCGCCAAGACTTAGGTAAACATTTTTACCAAGAGTTATTGCGAACGCTTAAGTTTGCCAAGAAATACCGAGAACTTGCCCTTGGTGATGCCAGTCCTGAAAAGCTTGAGCGTTACGAGCAAAAACATGGCCTACAAAGTGTGTTACTCGGTTGGCAAGACACCTTTGAGTTTTAGTGACACCAAAGACACTAAATAGCGCAATATTAAAGGGTAATAACATTACCCTTTTTTTATGCTTTAAACTTCTGATCTGAATATAAATTTCCAACGTATTATCTAACTCAGTATAACGCGAGCAAGTACCGGAGTTGCCCATGAATAGAGATGTTACTGACAGAAATAGCGCGAGCAGTGTAGCCAAGATCCCCAGTAGTCGTTTATCTCGTTTAGGTAAAATGGGCTCATTAGCATCAAGGGTTGCTGGCAACGTACTGTTTGAAGGCGCCAAACAGCTCAGTAAAGGTCAATCACCTCAGTTGCAACAGCTGGTACTTACTCCCAAGAATATGACTCAAGTGGCTGAAAAGCTCGCTCAACTTCGTGGCGCGGCCATGAAAGTGGGTCAGATGATCTCTATGGATAGTGGTGATTTACTGCCTCCAGAAATCAGTGACATCTTAGCGAAACTCCGCGATGATGCTAAAGCCATGCCCCATAAACAACTGGTTGCGATCCTCAAACAACAATGGGGACAAGATTGGTTAGCTCCTTTTGCCCAATTTGAATTACGCCCTTTTGCAGCCGCCTCTATTGGTCAGGTACATTTAGCCTATCTGGACAGTGGTGAAAAACTAGCAGTTAAAATTCAATATCCCGGTATTAAAGACAGTATCGACAGCGATATTGATAATGTCGCGAGCCTGCTAAAAATGGCGCAGTTAGTGCCCGACCATGTGCAATTTGATAAGTTACTCACTGAAGCTAAAGCACAATTACACCACGAAGCTGATTATCACTACGAAGCTAATTTACTGCAGCAATACTACACTTGGGTCGCTGATACGCCACACTTTGTGGTACCAAGAGTTTATTCGCAGCTTAGCACCGACAGTATTTTAGTGATGCAGTTTATCGAAGGCGTGCCAATAGAATCTGTGCTCAATATGGCGCAAAGCATTCGCGATAAGGTCGCCACCCGGTTACTCAGTCTTTTTTTAGATGAGCTGTTTACCTTTAAGTTGGTACAAACAGATCCCAACTTTGCCAACTTTATGTACCAAGCAGATCCTGACAAAATTGTGCTGTTAGATTTTGGTGCTACCCGCAGCATTTCTGATGATTTATCCAGCGGCTATAACATGTTAATGCAAGGCGCTATGACCAGTGATAGTGCACTCATGACCCAGGCTGCAGCGCAAATTGGTTTTTTTCAAAAACACATTACCCCAGAGCAGCAACAAGTCATTGTCGATATTTTCCATCAAGCCTGTGAGCCATTACGATGTGAAGGGGAATATGATTTTGCCAATAGTAATCTCGCTAAACGCATTACCGACTCAGCCAAGGCCATGAGCACCAAACAAGATGAATGGCACGCACCGCCAACCGATGCGATTTTTATCCATCGCAAGTTAGCCGGTATCTACTTACTTGCCTCTCGCATAAAAGCAAAAATTGATGTCAGGCAGCTGTATTTAAGCCATCAAAACAACATCTAGCATTCGCACTTAACGCTGACGTTTATTGCCAAAAGGCTTGTTTAATAATAAAACAGTCCCATATAAGAAAGTGACGTTTATTAAAAAATTTATAAACGCCTTATAATTCAACAAGGAGAGTGACATGTTCAGCCACATCATGATCGGCAGTAACGATATACAAAAATCAAAAGCATTTTACGATGCCACCTTCGCCGTTTTAGGTTACGAACCTGGGGTCATCGATGATAAAGGTCGTTGTTTTTACTTCACTGAAAGCGGTATTTTTGCCATCACTAAACCCATCGATGGCGAACCTGCAACCCACGGCAACGGCACCACTATCGGTTTTAGTGTTAAAGATGCTGCTCAGGGCGATAAATGGCATGAAGTCGGCGCCGCTCATGGCGGCACACCTTGTGAAGAACCGCCTGGAGTACGTTCAAACCCTGCGATGAATTTGTACCTTGCCTATTTACGCGACCCTGATGGCAATAAAATTTGTGTACTGCATCGACTTCCAAAATAATCGCAGTCGTAAATACAAAATAGTAACGACTGAAGTTATTTCTACCGCACGATAAACACTGAAAAATGACTTAAAGTCCAACAATCACATAGCCTTGATACTCGCTATGTGATTGTTAAATTGTCCAAGGCTGACATCAGCAACTCAAATAGCGTCTCTCACTCAAAATAGCTCATAATGCCGCTCAACAAAGGCCCTCATACTGAAGCCTATCAACCTCAAGCGCTACCTGTGTAAAATTAGCCACAATAGTAAGCGGCTACACTATCTTAATAGACTGCACTATCTTAATAGACTGCACCATCTTAATAGCAATAGGGTAAACTCTAGCCTGTAACCACTTGGACAGAGACTGCATGATGAAATTGGCCATAGCATTATTCCTCGCTTATATTTTACTGTTAGTGCCCAGCACCCACGCTAGCCAAGAACAGTTTAAAAGCGCCACTAATCAGCTTGAACCAACAAAAGGCCAATTATCAGTCAAGCCGTTAATCGACAATGTATTTCAGTTTACCTCTTACTTCCAAACTCAAGATTACGGCTTTGTATCAGCTAATGGCTTAGTGGTTATCGATGGCTCAGAGGCCTATTTGATTGATACCCCATGGACAGAAAAAGATACCATTCAACTGGTGCGATGGATTAAGCAACAAGGCTTTACGCTACGGGCGAGTATTTCAACTCATTCCCATGATGATCGCGCAGCCGGAATTGGCTACTTAAATACCATAGGGGTTGATACTAACGCCTCTGAATTAACCAATTCATACTTAAAAGCCAATAATAAGCCTTTAGCAAAACAGGCTTTTACAGGCGACAAGTTGCAATTAGCCCACAAGCAGATTGAAGTAAAATATCTCGGTGCAGGCCATACAGAAGATAACCTCGTGGTGTGGCTGCCTGAGTCGAAATTACTATTCGGCGGATGCCTAATAAAAAGTCAAGCTAGCAAAACTATGGGCTATATTGCACAAGCGTCACTTTCTGAGTGGCCAAATACCCTAGATAAAGCCAAAAGCCGTTATAATGATGCAATCATTGTGGTACCAGGTCATGGCAACAATGGCGGATTAGAACTACTCAAGCACACCCAAGAGCTGATTAGTAACCATTTAAAGTAATTTATTGAAAAAGAAGCTGTAGAAGATGCCAACTGATAATAACGCAAGCCATTCCACTACAAACCAGCACTGCTTTGTGCCATTTAACACCAATGTAGATGGATATACATTGCCGGAAAAATTTACTTTCCCCTTTTATTATCAGCCACACCCATTAGCGATTATCGCCGCCGAGCAGCTACAAGAGCATTTACAACAGCAAACAGATTGGCTGCATAATTTTGGCATTACCGATAAAGAACATGATCAGTCAGCACCAACTGAAGCATTGCTTAGAAGAGAAGCATCAAAACACCTTCCTGCCATAGGTAAAATGTTTGGGGTATTAGTGGTCAAAAATACTCAGGGACAACTGGGTTTTTTAGCTGCTTTTTCAGGTAAATTAGCTGATAAAAACCTATGGCCACAATTCGTGCCGCCAGTATTTGATATGCTCAGTAAAGATAGTTTTTTCAAACAAGAAAATATCGAAATCAATCAACTCAATGCCCAGCTGGTTGAGTTAGAAAACGATCCATTATTACAGCAGTTGACCACTAAACTAGCGTTAACGCAGCAGCAAGCTGAAAATGCCATCGCGGCGCAGCGATCGCAAATGATCGAAAACAGAAAGTATCGCAAAGTTCAGCGAGCTCAAGCGCAAAGTCTCAATGAAACTGACTTTAAAACCTTATCAATTGAAATGAGCAGACAAAGCGTTAATGATAAATATTGCTTAGCAGAGCTTAAAGAGCATTGGGAGCGGCAAACTAAACTGGTTGCTGAGCCATTAGCTGAATTAGAACAAGCTATTAGTGCTATTAAACAACAAAGAAAGCAGCTATCTAATGGGCTACAGCATAAGTTATTTAGCCACTATCAGTTTTTAAATGCCCTAGGTGAGAGTAGTGATCTTAATAAGATTTTTAATGATGCGCCCAATCATTTACCACCTGCTGGAGCTGGTGAGTGCGCCGCGCCTAAACTGCTACAATATGCCTTTAAACATAATTTCACTCCTATCACTATGGCTGAGTTTTGGTGGGGCATGTCGCCCAAATCTGAAATTAAACAGCATAAAAACTATTACCCTGCATGCCATGGAAAATGCCGCCCAATTTTAGGGCATATGCTTAAAGGCCTACTGGTTGATGAAAATCCACTACTTAGCAACCCTGCTGAAGGGGTCGAGCTTCCCATCGTTTACCAAGACGATCATATTGTGATCGTGAATAAACCAGCGGAGTTTTTATCTGTGCCTGGTAAAAATATCACCGACTCAGTATATAGCAGAATGAAGCAAGCTTTTCCCCACGCCACTGGGCCACTCATAGTACATCGCCTAGATATGTCGACCTCAGGATTAATGGTTATTGCGCTGTCTAAAGAAGCCAATAAGCATTTAGTGCAGCAATTTATCAGTCGTACTGTCACCAAGCGTTATATCGCTAAGATCGATGGGGTCCCACAGCTTGATCGCGGCGATATTACACTGCCATTAAGAGTAGATTTAGACGATAGACCAAAGCAACTTGTCTGTTATTCACACGGAAAAAATGCACAAACCCATTGGCAAAAAGTACAGGAATTAAACAACTCTTGCTTAATTCACTTATTCCCCAAGACAGGCAGAACTCATCAATTAAGAGTCCATTGCGCCCACGCCAAAGGCTTGAACATGCCAATTTTAGGCGATGATTTATATGGAAAAAATGCACAAAGACTGCATTTACATGCTCAATTGCTGTCGATTATTCACCCTAATACAAATCACAGAATAACCTTTGAAGTTAATGCTGACTTCGAATAATCACAATATAAAACAATAGTTTTAAACAACTGAATGAATTAGTGTCAATTTTCTGTCTATTTGGCACTGATAAAAACTCTTAAAAATCCCCATTTCCAAGTGGAAATGTTAATCAATATCAGTTAATGTAATAAGTTCGTACGATATGCGATTTAATTGATAACAACCCAATAAGCTAACGTTTTCTACGTTATAAATTTTAGCCTTCCTACAAGCTGTTGATTAAATTAATAAAACTTTGGCTTACTGCACTATTTAAGGAAAAAAGTGGACTATGAAAGAGTGGTATTTCTCAAATAATGGTGAGATCAGCGGACCATTAAGGCTGGCAGAATCAAATAAGTTTATTGCGTCAAATCCAAATGTTTATGCTTGGCATCCTTCTTATGCGCAGTGGGTTCCTGTAAGTGATATAGAAGAGTTCGATGTTATTGGCTCTCCACCACCTGCACCGGCGGAAATCCCGCAACAACTGATAGAGCATTTCACAGCTAAAGAGCGTGAGCTAAATGCTGCGCTAGGCCGAATAGATAATACGATTCAAACTATCAGTAGTTCAATGGCAGATATTGATCGCGACACCAATCGCTTTAAACAAACCACCAAAGATTTAAACGATAAAGTAGAAGCAACGTTAAAAAGCGTTAATGAGCAATATGCTGCATTACAGAAGACTCTTGCTGGTGTTAACTGATTGAGTAAAGAAACCTTATTACTCTGATTTGCATATAACATTTGTTTATAACTAAAACATTAAGAATACGATTATGAAAAAATGGTTTTTTTCCAAAAATGGCAAAATAACTGGGCCATTTACAGAAGTTGAAGCAAAAGAATTTTTACTCAGTGATGGTAACTGTTATGGATGGCACCCATCATTCACTCAATGGAAACCTGCAAGCAGCATTCCCGAATTTGCCGCCTTTGTTCCAGCAGTGACACCACCAGCTGAAATACCTCAAGCATTAATCGCCGAATTTGCAGCTAAAGATAAAGCATTACAAGCAAAAATACTTAGCATGGAAGAAAGCGTTATTTCTACCAAGGCCTACCTGCTTGAGTTTGAGCAAGAAATTACTAATTATAAAAAATTAACGAATAATCTAAATGATGAAGTTAAAAATAATATTAGTCCTTTTGAAAACAAATATAATTCGCTACAAAACTCATTTGACGAATTAGTTAGTGCGTTATCAATTGCTAAAACTGAAGTTAATGAAGCTGTTACTGAATTTAATCAACGAGTCAACAAACGGCTTGCTGAAAGCGGCACCGATACTAAAGCCGTTACCGCAGCTCCTGTAGCTAAAGATGCTGCAGTAAGTTCGGCAGCTTTATCTGTTGATAATGTCTCTGCAATCAGTGATCAAATTCAAAAAGCACTTGCTGAAAGCATGATGTCAGCAGTAGAAGACGTCAACAACTCAGAACTGACAGCGAAGAAATCGTTAGATCCTGTTGCCGTAGCACCTAAAAAAGCTAAAGCAAAAATTGATAAAATAGAATTCTCTGAAGACATCGCTGAAGATACTCAATCTGAAGCTGAAGAAAAAGCGGCTGGTCTATCTGGCGTGAGTAATATCTTCAAATCTGTCTTCAAGGGGGATCCTAAGACACCGCCAAAAAAGTCAGAAACGCCGGATGATGCAGATCAGCTGGTGAAATCAACGAATGCTAACAGCAATGATAAGAAAGCTACTGATAAAAAAGAAGAAGTTGTAGAAACTGAAGATGAAAAAGAAGCCAGAATGAGACGTCGTAGAAGACGTACACATTACATTGCTTCTTAACATTTACAGCTACTGAGGTAATGATACTTAACTGCTGATAGTTGCACCGAATTGAATATCAAAACGGCCTATTTATTAAATAGGCCGTTTTTTATTGAATCGAGTTCGTTGGAATAGTCTTAACAGAGGTGACTCAATGCAGTATTCAGCGACTCAACTTTCCGAGTTGAACATTTGCAATGATTACCACTGTAATCGAATACAAAAATGTCCGCTCACTGCTGCAATCACCTTGTAAATGTCGCTTGGATATTACTCACTGCATATGTTGGCAAAGGTTGCTTGAGTTAGCGTTTGCAAATCTGCTGGCGCCAATGAGATTTCTAAGCCCCTGCGACCCGCGCTCACGTACATGGTATTAAGCTCCTTGGCAGAGCTATTTATCACGGTTTTTAAACGCCGTTTTTGTCCTAATGGGCTCACTCCACCAAATACATAACCGGTGGTTTTTTCCGCTAGCCCTTTATCCGCCATGACCGCTTTTTTACCACCAAGAGCTTTAGCAAGTAATTTAAGGCTCAACATTGATGTCATGGGCACAACCGCAACGGCCAATTCCTTGCTGTCTATTGTAACCACTAAAGTCTTAAACACTTGGCTCGCTGACACGCCAAGTTTTTCTACCGCTTCATCACCATAGGACTGGGCATTACTATCATGCTCATATTCATAGATAGTGTGAGGAGTTTTATGTTTTTTGAGGGTGTTAATCGCTGGGGTCATAGTGTCTGTAATAAATCCGTAAATAAGACCACCTAATGCTGTGATCTTTTAGCTGTTAGTATCTGTGATTTGTTGATATTCAAAACTGGTAATTTCAAAAGGATTGCCATCGGGATCTGCAAAGTAAATTGACCAGGTAATTTCATGATCGCTTTCAGTATATTTTATCTTATTCTCAGCAAGTTTTTGTTTCCACATCTGGTAATTATTAGCATCCACCCCAAAAGCGACTGTGGTAAATTTAGGCTTAATACTTTCAAAAAGCGCTAAATGAATATCACCATGCTCGATAGTTAGCGGGCCGTCGCCTTGACTCCAAAAGGCTAACGCTTCGACCAGCCTAAAACCCAGCACTTGTTGATACCAAGCGAATGCCTTTGCCCTATCCCTGACATAAATATGAATATGGTCAACCCGAGTCAGTTTAGGGCCAGTTTGACTGAGTTTTGGCTCATTAGAAACAGACATATTAACTCCGATTAATCCACGTTGGTGCACCAAACTCAGTCAATTGCTTATCGACTAGCACAATTGCATCATCATCTGAACAACACAGCAATGGTTGCTGTTTAGCTAATGGCAGCGACTTAAACAGTGATTGCGTTTGTGCGTCATTAATCTCTGTGGCCGATAGGTGCGGCACAAATAAAAATGGCACTAAGGCTAAAGCGCTGGTATCAATTAATCCCACTTGATTACTATCACCACATAAAGGCGCTGTATCAATTGATGGCGTCATTATCATCGCCCCAGCACTGATCCCAATAATCGCAGTACTAGTTCCTGCACTGTGTTTTACAGGACGATCAATTCTAAGGCGATCAATTTCCGGGCTATCTTGACTTATATCACCCAGTGCCAGTTGATAGAGTAACTTATCTAGCCCACGCTGCTTTAACCAGTATAGGAAACGATAAGTATCGCCACCGGATAAATATATTAGCCCTGCTTGGCGTAAAATACGTTCCGACTCGGTGGTATAGCCATCTTCAAGATCAATATAGTTAACCTTGTCAAAGCCAAGGCCCTTAAACATGGCAGCTACTGGCGCAAAATAGCTTCGCTGAGCATCTGGCTCAGATGCTATATAAACTACGCCAGCTTGCTTTTCAGCAATCGACAATGTCGCCACCATAGCTGCTATCGCTTGCTGGGATGCTATTGATGTTGCATCACTTAATAATGCTAATTTCATTGATCTTGTAAGTCCGTTTACTGTTTTGCATTTATGTCACATTTTGCCGAATAGCTAGACTGCTTAGTCGTCTGCTAAAGCATCAAACTGCTGTCTTTTCTCGTCCATAAACTGCTGCATCGCTGCAGGATCTTGCATCAAATGCGCCATTTGCGACATCACTAACATGTGTGGGGCATCTTGCTGCTGAAACATCGCCATAGCGTGCATTTTACTTTGCGCGACCATTTGCTCGAATGTCTCTGCGCGAAATACTTCATCACAAGCGCCACCAAGCTGTTTACAGGTCATTGTTTTCATCATTATCTCTCTTTTTAAATTATTAAAATTCTGTTGTATTAAGCACTTTGGCTTGCATAATGTTACCAAGGGTAAAGCAACAAATAAATTTGATTAATAATCAAACCCTAGCTGCGCTTTAATGCCATCATTAAAAGCGTGTTTTATCGGTTGAACTTCGGACACTGTATCGGCAAGTTCAATGATTTCACGATGGCAGGCACGGCCGGTAATGATCACATGTTGCATGGCTGGGCGATTTTTTAACGCATTCAGTACCCGCTCAACCTCTATGTAGTGATAGCTCACCATATAAGTTAACTCATCTAATAGCACTAAATTAACTGACTCATCTTGTAAGAGTTTTTCAGCTTCAAGCCAGGCTTCCATCGCCGCTTGAGTGTCTTTTTCTTTATCTTGGGTTTCCCAGGTAAAGCCTGTGCCCATGACATGAAACTCAACCCCTGCGCCTTCTAACAGATTGCGCTCGCCACAGGCCCAAGTGCCTTTGATAAATTGCACCACTGCGGCTTTGTGTCCATGGCCGACGGCGCGAGCAACAGAGCCAAAACCTGAAGTCGATTTACCTTTACCGTTGCCCGTCAGTACCAGCAAAATGCCTTTTTCATCTTGGGCGGCAGCAATTTTTGCATCAACCCCTTGTTTTACTTTTTGCTGACGCGCTTTATGACGCTGGGCTTTATTGGCATCGATATTACTAATTTGACTCTGGCTTTCGTTTTGGTTTTCATTATCACTCATGAGAGACTTCCTGTTAATTTATCCATATCTAAATGCGCTTCAAGCACATCAGCTAATCGTTCTAATTGTTGTTCACGTATTTGGTTTATATCAATGCTTTTGGCTTGAGCAAGCCCTGCCCACTGCAATATAAGCTCACAGGCATCTGGGCTATCAAATAAACCATGAACATAGGTTGCCAAAATTTGGTTATCATCACTGAGTAGGCCTTCTGCGTACTGCGTATCACTCTGCTGTGATGTGAGACTGATAGGCGCTAGCAAATCTGCAGAAGTTAGCTTTTGAGTCACCCCGCAGTGAATTTCATAACCTTCAATGCTTGCTTTAGCTTCATTAAGCGCTAAGTGACCACTTACTTTACATAGGGTTTTATCTGCCGTCAGTGTGGTTTCAATGGGCAGTAAGCTTAAGCCTTTACTGCTACCTGCCACATCTTCAATGGCATCGGGGTCATGAATATATTGGCCTAACATTTGATAACCACCACAAATGCCTATGACTTTACCGCCATAACGTAAGTGCTTATTAACCTCAAGACCCCAGCCTTGTTGACGCATAAATTCTAAATCTGCTCTGACATTTTTACTGCCTGGTAATATGATTAAATCCACTTTGGGGAAATCTGGATTACTGGATTGGGTTTGCAGGCTAAGATAATGAAACTCAATGTAAGGATTCAACCGTAAAGGGTCAAAGTCGGTATGATTACTGATCCTTGGAAAAACTAACACCAGCACTTTGAGCTTATGATTGATAATGGCTAAGTCCTTTTCCGAACCTGTGACTTTCCCATGGGAGTCAATCAGCGCATCTTCAGCATCTAAATGTAGGTCATGTAAGTAAGGCAAAACCCCAAATACCGTTTTTTGGGTGTAGCTTTCAAGCCAGTCGATGCCAGATTGTAATAAACTAATGTCGCCTCGAAAGCGATTAATCACAAAGCCTTTAACTCTTTGTTGCTCAGATCCACTGAGCAGTGCCAAGGTGCCCACAAGGTGGGCAAATACGCCGCCTTTATCAATATCAGCAATAATAATGACAGGGCAATCGACCGCTTCAGCAAAGCCCATATTGGCGATATCCCCTTCGCGCAAATTGATTTCTGCAGGGCTACCTGCCCCTTCAACTACCACCAGCTGATATTGCTGGGTCAAGCGCTCAAAAGACTGTAATACCGCATCCATAGCGAGGATTTTATAGTTACGGCTTTCCGGGCCAAAAAAAGCTTTTGCCTCTAATGTGGTCAAGGCTTTACCGTGAATAATCACTTGGGAGCCAGTATCACTACTTGGCTTTAATAATACTGGATTAAAATCCGTATGCAGCGCAAGCTTACACGCCACGGCTTGCAATGCTTGGGCGCGGCCAATTTCGCCGCCATCTGCGGTAACTGCGCTATTTAATGCCATATTTTGTGGTTTAAATGGCGCCACCTTAGTACCTTGGCGAGCAAATACCCGACAAAGACCCGCAACTAGGGTGCTTTTACCCGCATCTGATGTGGTGCCTTGCACCATTAAGGTTTTAGCCGCTCCAGCTTGATAGCTATGGCCAGAACTGCCCGTATTGCTTGTGCTAGTTTTAGTTTGGTTTTTAATTTGCATCATGGTTGATTTTTATCTGTCATTTAAGCTGCTATGGCGTGACATTAGAGAAAGTGAATGAGGTATTGGCAGTGTTAACCATGCTTATACAATCGCTGTTGTAAGAATATAGCTTAGCCATAGGTTTAGCGTTTAAGCTCAACGGGTAAGCCTGCAACCACTAAGGTGACCTTGTCAGCGATTTTAGCAATAGCTTGGTTTAACCAACCGGCTTCATCAGCAAAACGACGGCTTAATTCTCCAAGTGGCACAATGCCTGAGCCCACTTCATTGCTGATTAATATCACCTGCGCTTCAAGAGTGGGTAAACATGCCAATAACGCCTGCTTTTGCTGTTGCCATAATTCATCAACACCATCACGGTGGGTCTCTTCACTGGCCACAAGATGATTAGTTAAATACAGCGTGAGGCAATCGACAAACAATACCGTATTCGGGGAGTCATATTTAACTAAGGTATGAGCAATGGCTAGCGGCGTTTCAACCAGCTGCCAATCAATATTTGAGTTATCTCTGTCTTGTTGGTGACGTAAAATTCGCTGCTTCATCTCATCATCAAGTGCGGTGGCGGTGGCGATATAGACGCAACGATGCCCTTGCAAAGCGAAAGGCTCAGCAAGGGATTCACCATAACGGCTTTTACCTGAACGGGCACCACCAAGCACCAGATGGATCATGCAGTTTTTCCTTTATTAACATTCATCTAAGCTAAAATTTTTACTTCAAAAATTTAATTTAGCCCTATGACTAAAATTGCGCCATAACACAGTAGTTCAGCAATCTGTTGTGCAGCGCCTAACGTGTCACCGGTATAGCCGCCAATTTGACGATTACCGCCCCATATCAAGGCTTGTCGTAATAGCACTAATAGCAATAACAACCCAAAGGCGACTACGCCGTTTAAGCAGGCTAGTACCACAAAGCCACTTAAGCATAAAATCAATAAATCATTGATGTGCTGATGCTGCGCCAGAGGTTTTGATTTGCTGCCATCATCTTCAGTAACATATTGGCCTGAAAAGATAATGCTCCCTGCTAACACGCGGCTTAAACCATGGGCAACAACAATGGCGACGACCGCATTAATCGGGCTATAAAGGGCAATTTCGACTAACAATTGCCACTTTAATAATAGGCAAAGCACTAAGGCTAAGGTGCCATAAGTGCCTATTCTTGAATCTTTCATGATGCGCAGCTTGTCAGCAACTTTCCAGCCACCACCAAAACCATCAGCGGTATCAGCAAGGCCATCTTCATGAAAGCCTCCTGTGACTAATACGCCGGTTATCATCGCCAAGATCACCGCAACCCCATTAGGCAACACAAACTGACTCACCCAAAACACCGCTGCGCTTATGCTGCCAACAAATAACCCTATTACGCCAAAATAACGGCTAGCTTGATTAAGCTTTTCACTGTCAAACTCAACCCAAGCTGGCACCGGAATTCGAGTAAAAAAGCTTAACGCAATAAGCAATAAATTCAGTTGTTTTTTTAGTGTACTTCCACTTTTAGGCGCTTGATAATCAGTTTCATCAGACTGATTTTTTGCCCCCTCAGATGACGACTGTTGCTCCATGACGTTTCCTTTAATTGCCTATCACAGCTAATTGGCTATCACAGCGTTAATATTTACTGCGTTATTTACTTCTCGATTTACTTCTCGATTCGCAGCGCAATTACACCACTGACTTTACGCCGGCATTTTCAAAACTAGCCATATCATTGTAGAAGTTCACCGCCGCTTCAATGATTGGCAGTGATAGCGCAGCGCCTGTACCTTCACCTAGTCTAAACCCTAATTGCAATAATGGTTTAGCATCCATTGCGGCTAGCATTTTAATATGGCCTTGCTCATCTGATTGGTGAGCAAAAATTAAGTAATCTTTTACATCAGGGTGTAATTTAACTGCGGCTAATGCGGCTGCGGTTGCAATAAAGCCATCAATAACCACCAGCATCTTTTTCTCAGCGGCCGCTAAAATAGCGCCTGTCATTTGCACAATTTCAAAGCCGCCAACACAGGCAAGTACATTAACCGGATCGGTAAATTTACTTCTATGCAGGTTAAGCGCTACACCCAATAACTCGGTTTTAAGAGCAAAGGCTCTATCATCAATCCCCGTACCTCGGCCGACACACTCTTTAATATCTAAGCCTAATAATGCGGCCATAATCGCCGCAGCTGACGAGGTATTGCCAATGCCCATTTCACCAAGCGCAATCAGGTTACAACCTGAATCATAGTGACGATTAACCACTTCACTTGCATAGCTAAAGCCATCTTTAACCGCTAATAAACTCATGGCCGCTTTTTGATGAATGGCTTGAGTGCCATTGCCTAAACGATGCTGAGTAATACGAGGGTCATCAACTGGCTGCAACATGCCGCAATCAATCACTTCAAGGTTTAAACCCATTTGACGGCAAAAGACATTAATCGCAGCGCCGCCATTAGCAAAGTTAGCCACCATTTGTTGAGTAACTTCACTGGGGGCAATCGATACCCCATGAGCAGCAATACCATGATCGCCAGCAAACACCAACATAGCAGGCTTATTAATACTCAACTTATGCCTAATATTGTACTTTGGTTTCATATTAGCTTGTGGCGTTAGTTGCACTTGCGCAATCTGCATTGCTAGCGTTTCGAGTAACCCTAGCGCCCCTAGCGGCTTAGTTTTCTGATTAATTTTATGCTGTATTTGATCATCAAATTTATGACTAACTGGATCTACCGCAAACATCCCTTACTCTCCAAAACTGCAATCTCATCGACGATGACGTAATACAAAAAGAAAAAATACACTACCAATTGCGGCAGTGATAATACCTACCGGCAACTCTTGGTTGCCTAATAAACAACGGGCTAATACATCAATCCATACCATAAATATGCCGCCGACTAATGCCGTCATCATAATAGGTTGTTGCCCAGGATAGAGCAGCCGCACGGTATGAGGGATCATCAAGCCAACAAAGCCAATGCCGCCGCAACTTGCCACCAGCGTGGCGGTAATTAATGAACACAAAATAAGCATTGCTAAGCGAATTTTGGCGACGTTAACCCCTAAGGAGTGCGCCGTTTCATCCCCCGCTTGAATGGCTAATACCTGACGCTTAAAAGCTAAAATAATTAATATGCTGCAAACTACCACCACAGATGGGATAACCAGGCCTGCCCAGCTAGCTTTAGCAAAGCTGCCCAAACTCCAAAATAATACTGAAGCCGCCGCTTGAGGGCTTGAAAAATACAGTACCAAACTGGTTAGCGCGCCGAACATGAAAGAGGTGGCCACCCCAGACAATAGCATCCGCTCAACTTGGCTAGCACGACCAAAACCAGATAAACCTAATACCAACAGCACAGATAAACTCGAACCAATAAAAGCGCCAATTGGTAAACTAATGGATGACCAAGACCACCAGGCATCATTACTGAATAAGCCTGAACGTAAAATGGCATTGGCAAGATGACCAGAAGACTCTGCTAACCATTGCAGCACTAAGCCTTGGCTGCCAAAAAAGCTCAGCACTAATACCGCCCCAAATGACGCCCCAGAGCTAATACCAAATAAATAGGGATCCGCCAACGGGTTACGTGTCACCGTTTGCAATACACTGCCCGCAAGCGCCAAACCTGCGCCTGCCACAAAGGCTAAAATAATTCTTGGAAAACGCAGCTCAAACACAATCCGCTGCGTTAGTGAATCTGTTTCACCTGTACCTAATGCCAAATTAGCAAACAAGCTAACGACCTGTTCAAAACTGATATTAGCAGCGCCGAAACTTGCCGCGGCGATTGGAGTAACTAAGGTCACTATGGCAGTAACAAACAGCAGTAGCTTATGCTTAAAACTTAAACTCATCTGCTTTGCTAGCTTCACTGATTGTGTGGCATCAATGGCTGTCATTTATCGCCCTGCCCGTGGTTTGATTGGCCATGTTTTTGTTCAAAGCTTGGATATGCGTTTTGCTGCGAGCTTTGACAAGTGTTTTGATTAGCATTGTCATAATGACTTTGATAACCATAAAAGTAGGTAATTAACGGTTTACCGTGCTGTGGGTGACTTGATATTTGGCAGCAAACATCAAACACGTTCCCCAAAATGGTTTCTGTTAATACTTCATCAGGTAAACCTTGAGCGATGCACTTTCCTTGATCAAGTAACAGCAATCTATCGCACATTGCGCTGGCTAAATTAAGATCGTGAATAGAGGCAATCACGCTAATGCCAAGTTGCCTAACCAACTCAAGAATTTGGATTTGATAGCGAATATCTAAATGATTAGTCGGCTCATCAAGGATCAATAACTGCGGCTTTTGCACGATAGCCCGTGCAATTAATGCCCGCTGTTTTTCACCGCCAGATAACTGCTCATATTGCTGCAAGGCTTTGTGCTCAAGACCCACTTTAGCCAGTGCCTTGGCAATATCATCTGCATCTGCTTGGGTATTGGTTTCAAAAAGGCCTTTATGGGGCGTTAAGCCCATAGAAACCAGTTGATGGGTGGTCATATCAAAATAATGGGGTGACTCTTGCTGCACAACGGCAACCTTAGTGGCCAATTGTTTTTGAGAGAAACCATGAATATTGTCGCCAAATAAGGTGATCATGCCAGCATCAGGGGTGATATAGCGATACAAGCAGCGCAGTAAGCTGGATTTACCCGCACCGTTAGGGCCAATAAGCCCTAGCATTTCACCCCGTTGCAAGGCAAAACTGACTTGAGAAAGGATCTCATTGTCTGCAACTGACCAGCTTAGCTGATCAACTGTTAATGCCGCAGTTGTCAAGGTACTCACCCTGCGGTTATCCAAGAGGCATGTTTAGCCACATCTGGGGTTTTAATACTGATCACGATACAAACTCCGCCTGAGTTACCCGCTCAAGTTGTTGTTAGGTGCTGCTAATTCAGCAAGAAAAACTAAGCTAGGTATCTGACTTAATGGCATTCATTAATCACTTATCTTACAAGTGATGAGATGCTATTTTACAGTTGCGGGTACAGTTCGAGCTAAACAGCATTTAGGCTAGTTCTCGATTCCCTACTCATTTAGCGAACCGCTTGATACTGGTGTTGCTTAAAGCATTTCACACAAGCACTCAACTGCAGCTAAATTGACTTAATTTGAAATTTTATTGCACTTAATAAATGCGGCTTATATTGTACGGTATATCTGCCTAAGTGAAGTTAGTTTTTTCTGCTAATTTTAGGCTAAAACTAATTATTCCAGTTTAAACGATAGACGGGTTTAGTCGATTTATCATCAGCTTCAGGCCAAAACACATCAATGGTTACCGTCGCGGCATAATCTATATTCAGTTGTCCATATAGCCCTTTACAGCGCTCAAGCCCTAACACCAAAGCGATAATATGACGGATAACTCCACCGTGAGTCACTACCAGAGCAGTGGCTGATGCTGTTGCCTTAGCACTATTAGCCTCAGCAGTATGAGCTTCAGCCAAGTTGTAAGCTTGCAAGGTTATTTGCGCAAAAGCCTGCGCCACCCTTTGTTCAAATTCAGCCATGGGCTCAGCTTGGGGCGCGCCATGCTCCCAAGGGTTATCCCAATAGGCATCTAACGCTTTAGCGCTATGCTGATAAAGCTCTGCAAAGCTTTTTCCGTCCCACAAGCCAAAATCAATTTCCTGTAATTGAGACATTATCTCAACCTGTAAAGCTAAATCAGCACTCACTTGGTTTAACTGCTGCGCTAATTCAGCGGCAAACGCATGGCAGCGCACCAAAGGCGAACTGTATAGCTGCAGTGATGGCAAACAACCTAGTAGCCCTAGCTTAGCCGCACTCTGGTGCATGTTCGTTAGCCCCAAATCAGTTAGCGCCACATCGGTTTTACCCCGCAAAATACTGTCGCCTTCACATTGGCCATGGCGTAACAATAATATCTTAGCTTGCTTCATCTAAGGGGACTCCATCGGCCGTTTCAATTGGCTTATGTTTTTAGTGTGAGCAATGGGCTTGCTCTTACAATCTATTTAAACGTATTATGGACGTCTATACGTTTAAATGTCCAAACAAAATATTTTAAGATGAATTTTATTACAGGGGATTTCGCATTATTCTGCCCTATAAAAGCATAAATAAAGGTATGCTTATTTCATCTAAAACCGTTAACACAATCCACTAACTACTTAAGTTAGCGTGTTATTTAACGCTCGATTAAGTGATTAGCATAAAAGCAATTAAGGTAATACGTTATGGCGAAGTCGACTTCCTACAGTCAGGTACTTGAACAACTTACAAATACGCTAAAACAGCGCATAGTTATCCTCGATGGTGCCATGGGCACAATGATTCAAGACTACAAACTGGAAGAAGAAGACTACCGTGGTGAGCGTTTTAAAGACTGGCACTGTGACGTAAAAGGCAACAACGACATGTTGGTGCTAAGCCAACGCCAAATCATTAAAGATATCCACACTGAATACCTGTTAGCGGGTGCTGACATTATTGAAACCAATACCTTTAATGCCACCACGATTGCTATGGCCGATTACGACATGCAGTCGTTGTCAGCAGAAATTAACCTTGAAGGCGCCAAAGTTGCCCGTGAAGCCGCTGATGACGTTACTGCGCAAACGGGTATTAAACGCTATGTTGCAGGAGTGCTTGGGCCAACCAACCGCACTTGCTCTATCAGCCCAGATGTGAACGACCCCAGTTTTCGTAATATCAGCTTTGATGAGTTAGTCGAAGCCTATGTTGAATCAACCCGTGCATTAATTGATGGCGGCGCAGATATCATCATGGTCGAAACCATCTTTGATACCCTCAACGCCAAAGCCGCATTATTTGCCATCGAATTAGTGTTTGATCAAATTGGTGATCGTCTACCTGTGATGATTTCAGGCACCATTACTGATGCTTCAGGTCGTACCCTAACTGGGCAAACCACCGAAGGCTTTTACAACTCACTGCGCCATATCAAACCATTATCCATTGGCCTTAACTGCGCCCTTGGCCCAAAAGAGTTGCGTCCCTACGTTGAAGAGTTATCACGGATTGCAGAATGTTATGTTTCTGCCCACCCTAACGCTGGCTTACCTAATGAGTTTGGTGGTTACGATGAAACCCCAGAAGAAATGGCCGAAGTGATCAGTGATTGGGCACGGGAAGGCATGCTCAATATTGTGGGTGGCTGTTGTGGTAGTACACCCGCGCACATTAGTGTTATTCGCGATGCCGTTATCAGCCATGAGCCACGTGTCATACCTGATATTCCCGTTGCCTGTCGCTTATCAGGGCTTGAGCCATTAACCATTGATGGCAACTCATTATTTGTTAACGTCGGCGAGCGTGCCAACGTTACAGGTTCAGCCAAGTTCCTGCGCTTAATCAAAGAAGAAAAGTTTGAAGAGGCCCTAGATGTCGTGCGTGAGCAAGTTGAAAACGGCGCACAAATCATCGATGTCAACATGGATGAAGGTATGCTTGATGGCGTCGAGTCGATGAAAAAGTTCTTGAACTTAATCGCCTCAGAGCCTGATATTTCTCGGGTGCCTATTATGATTGACTCATCAAAATGGGACGTGATTGAAGCAGGCCTTAAGTGCGTGCAGGGTAAGTCGATTGTTAACTCCATTTCGATGAAAGAAGGTGAACAAGCCTTTATTCAGCAAGCCACCTTAGTGAAACGCTATGGCGCAGCCGCCATTGTGATGGCATTTGATGAAGATGGCCAAGCCGATACCCGCGCCCGTAAAACCGAAATCTGTACCCGCGCCTATCGCATACTGGTTGATGTGGTTAGCTTTGCCCCAGAAGACATCATTTTCGACCCGAATATATTTGCCATTGCCACCGGCATTGACGAGCACGATAACTACGCCGTCGATTTTATTGAGTCCATTAAAGACATTAAAGCCACTCTACCCCATGCGATGATTTCTGGCGGTGTGTCGAATGTCTCGTTTTCATTTCGTGGTAACAACCCAGTCCGCGAAGCCATTCATGCGGTGTTTTTATACCACGCGATTCAAGCGGGCATGGACATGGGTATCGTTAACGCAGGTCAGTTAGCCATATTTGATGACATCGACAAAGACTTAAAAGAAAAAGTCGAAAATGTGGTACTGAATTTACCTTGCCCCGTTGCCGACTCAAGCAATACTGAGCAACTACTAGATGTTGCTGAGCGTTTTCGTGGTGACGGCAAACAAGTGGCTAAAAAGGAAGACTTAGCTTGGCGTAGTCTGCCCGTTAATGAGCGCTTATCCCACGCCTTAGTGAAAGGCATTACTGAGTTTATCGACCAAGACACCGAAGAAGCGCGCGCCGCTGCCACCCGCCCACTTGATGTGATTGAAGGGCCATTAATGGATGGGATGAATGTGGTCGGTGACTTATTTGGCTCAGGCAAAATGTTTCTGCCGCAAGTCGTTAAATCGGCTAGGGTAATGAAAAAAGCCGTGGCTTATTTAAACCCATACATTGAAGCGGAAAAAGTTGAAGGTCAATCAAACGGTAAAATTTTAATGGTTACCGTAAAAGGTGACGTGCACGATATCGGTAAAAACATTGTCGGCGTGGTGCTAGCCTGTAACGGCTTTGAAGTGTTCGACCTAGGCGTCATGGTGTCAGTTGAAAAAATCCTCGAAGCCGTAAAAGAGCACAATATTGATATTATTGGTATGTCAGGGCTTATTACCCCAAGCCTTGATGAAATGGTACATAACGTCAAAACCTTCCACCGAGAAGGGTTAACCATTCCGGCGATTATTGGTGGTGCAACCTGCTCGAAAATTCATACCGCAGTAAAAATTGCCCCACATTATCCACATGGTGCAATTTACATTGCCGATGCCTCGCGCGCAGTGCCTATGGTGTCAAAACTGGTAAATAACGACACTCGCCAGCCCACCATTGATGCAACCTATGCTGAATACGACATCATGCGTGAAAAGCGGTTATCACAAACCAAACGCAAAACCATAGTGTCAATTGACGCTGCCCGTGAAAACCGCTGTAAACACGATTGGGATAACTACACCCCATTTAAACCGAACAAATTGGGCCGCCAAGTATTTGATGATTACCCACTAGAAGATCTAGTGGATCGCATCGATTGGACGCCGTTTTTCAGAAGCTGGGAGCTGCATGGTCACTTCCCTGAAATTTTAGATGATAAAATTGTCGGTGAAGAAGCCCGTAAGCTCTATGCCGATGGTAAAGCCATGCTTGCAACCATCATCAGTGAAAAATGGCTTACTGCCAAAGCGGTCATTGGCTTATTCCCTGCCAATACCGTTAACCATGACGACATTGAGCTATACACAGATGAAACACGCACCACGGTTGAAATGACCACCCATCACTTGCGGATGCAGCTTGAACGTGTGGGCAATGACAACTTCTGCCTAGCTGATTTTGTAGCGCCAAAAGACTCAGGCGTCGCCGACTACATGGGCGGCTTTGCAGTAACCACAGGTCACGGCATTGACGAACATATCGCCCGCTTTGAAGCCAACCACGATGACTACAACTCCATTATGGTTAAGTGCCTAGCTGACCGTTTAGCCGAAGCGTTCGCAGAGCGCATGCATGAACGGGTACGTAAAGAATTTTGGGGATATGCTGCTGATGAAGTGCTTGATAACGAGTCACTCATTCGCGAAAAGTACAGAGGTATTCGCCCAGCCCCTGGTTACCCAGCGTGTCCAGATCATACTGAAAAAGGCTTGTTGTGGGATTTACTTAAGCCCGATGAAACTATCGACCTTAATATCACTGAAAGCTTTGCCATGTTCCCAACTGCCGCAGTATCAGGCTGGTACTTTGCTCATCCGAAATCACGTTACTTTGGGGTGACCAATATTGGAAAAGATCAAGTTGAGAATTATGCTGAACGTAAGGGAATGACATTGGCAGAAGCAGAGAAATGGTTGTCACCAGTGTTGGACTATGACCCTGAATAGAGAGTGATGTTGAGTAATCACTGGTTACTCTTTATTAGGATTCCAAACTTCGTTTGGATGTAGATCGCAGGGTTCCACCCTGCACTGGCCAAGATGGGGATCAACAGCAATCCCCCTCTTGAATCACCCCTGCCGCCCCAACCAAGTTGTGCTTTCAAAGCGAATAAGCCTCATACTCCAATCCTCATGTTAAAAATAAGACCTAACGGCTCAGACGGGACATCCATGTCCCCCTGAGCCTTAGCCATCATCTGATAGGCAGGATGCCTGAATGTCTTGAAGTGCATGGATGCACGAGAAAGACCATGATGGCTATACGGTATTTTTATCTAAGCATTTCAGCAACTTGGAATGGGGGGGGGTAGTTGGAGACTGCGGCGGTGTTTGGATTAGTTTATTCTGACCCACCATTAACTATTGGTGTCTATGTACTTACATCTCGTTACACAACGAACGGCTTATAGAAACTATCATGGTCGGAATCGTCAACACTTTCACCCCACTTATCTTTCAATGCCTTATTGAGCGATCTCTGCGTTAGATTGTAATCAGCATGATTCTTAAATGTGCATTTTTTAAGTAATGAAAAGTCAAACAGAGGAG
This sequence comes from Shewanella sp. 10N.286.51.B8, assembly GCF_041469325.1. Classification (NCBI taxonomy): domain Bacteria; kingdom Pseudomonadati; phylum Pseudomonadota; class Gammaproteobacteria; order Alteromonadales; family Shewanellaceae; genus Shewanella; species Shewanella sp. 10N.286.51.B8. The sequence continues at coordinate 58,942 of NZ_JBFRKG010000007.1, read as the reverse complement.
TTAAGTCAAAGTCTTCAACCAAGGTATTGCCAAAGCCAAACCATTGTAGTTGTTGCATATGCCTAAATGCTGATAAGCTTCTAATTGGCCTACACTTAATCAGTTCAAGTGAAAAGATAGCATGACAGTTTTGGAGTGCGTTGTAAGACTCTATTGCTTTGGTACTGATGAATTCAAGACATCGAAGTTCTTTAGCGTCTAGCAATGCATTAATACAGGTTAATTTAGGGGATCTATCAATCATCAGCCACTGTAAATTTTGACACTGTAACCCATTAAGCGTCGTTAACTTTAGAGCATCGACTAGTCTTACTTTTTCAAGCTTTGATAGATTAGATAGCAGACTGAAGTCCACTTCTGACCAATTATTGATTCTTAACTGCTTCAAACTATATAGCTGACTGATTGAACTTTTAAAGCAGTTACCTTGAAACTGTAAAACCTCCAGCTTTTTAAAACAGCTAATGTCGAAATCAAGGTTTTTGTCACCACTTACTCTTAACACCTTCAAATTTTTAAGGGCAGCAAGAGACTTCCAGTCAACATTCTGCGCTGAAACCCTCAATTTTTGAATGCTATCGCTAAAGGAATGAATAAAACTCAGCGAGCCAAAATCACCAACATCTAATGTTAATGCTGTTATATTTCTATCTTTAATATCTGCCAGCAGCGCTTCAGTGACTGAGCCTTTTATATATAGATTAACTCCTTCTTTGTTATGATTATCTACATATAAGTCATGGACATTGGGAATTCTTGTTTTCATATTCATCACTTTCAAAAGTCTAATGTACTTTCTTACACTATCAAGTTGCGCACCGCTTGGCACGGTATTGAAGAAGAACCTCAGCTGATCTGAAACATTAGCATCTTCTGCAGTAATACTTAACATGCCACCCATTATTAAAAAGTATTGGAGACTGCGGCGGTGTTTGAGTTTGTATACTCTGACGCAAAATATTCATTTTCCCCAACATGTTCCTACAATCGAAGTTAGTTTCTCTACCTCCAATAAATTTTATTCTAACTTCAACTTCTTCCATATACTGGCTATAAACTGTCTGTCTACAGCGTCAAATGGATTATCAGCGACCACATATGATGAGGTCGATTTTGTCATTGCAAATAATTCACTGTTGGGATTAATCCCGTTTTCGTCTATGGCAAGGTTATTGAACAAATCAACCACCGCAGTTTTTAATTCTGCCAATAATTGTTCAAAAACTTGCTGCACCTGATGGATAAACACATGGTAAGGCTCGTTACCACTTAACATAAAACTGGTGCCCGCAGTCCCCACTAAATTAATGCCTTCTTTGATATAGTCAATCTCAGACAAATGCTGGACCCATAGTTTGTCGATGGCGTGCATAACTACAATATTCAGGGCTTCATTGAGCTTTTCATCACTCACGACTGTACTGAGATTTTGCCAACGCGATGTGACTTTGCTTTTAAACTCTTCAGCCCCTTCCCCCTGTAAAATGTCATTCCGTAGTTGGTGGATCATTTGCCTTTGCTGTTCAACCAAATCACTGTATTTGTATAACGCTTTGCGTCTATCAAGATTCGCGCCTTCTAGCACTCGCTGGCCGTGCGCAATTTTTTTGCTGATACGGGCATTGGATAGCAACTCCCCAGTGTCACTTTTGCCAGACAACAAGCCATCCTGCCCCAAGTGATTAAACAATTTGTCTTCAAGGCTGACAAAATATTGCGAAGACCCAGGCTCGCCTTGCCTTGCCGCCCGTCCACGTAATTGATCATCTATCCGTCTCGACTCAAATCGGCTAGTGCCGATAATATGCAGGCCACCTGCCTTTTTTACTTGTATATTGCTTGCAGTGTCTTTTGCCCCCAGTAAAATATCTGTACCGCGTCCGGCCAAGTTGGTACAGATGGTGACGGCCCCCCAAGCACCTGCCTGAGCAATTATTTGGGCTTCCTGCTCATCATTTTTAGCATTGAGCAGACAACACTCAATCCCTTTTTCAACTAACAAAGCATATAAGTTTTCAGACTCGCGGACATTGGGCGTGCCCACCAAAACAGGTTGCCCTGTACGTTGAATCAAGGATATTTCATTGCAAATGGCAATGGTTTTTTCGGCTTTTGTACTGAACACCCGATCTGGCTTGTCTATTCTAATGCAGGGTTTACGCGGTGGAATAACACAGGTTTTTAATTGGTATAACAGCTCAAACTCTTGCGCTGCCAACACCGCGGTGCCGGTCATGCCGCTCACTTTCTTAAACAAACACATCAAATGTTGCAAGGTGATTGAACCTAGGGTTTGACCTTCCTTTTTGACTGGCAGACCTTCTTTGGATTCCAATGCCGATTGCATACCATCTGGCCAGCGGTGCTTTTCGGCAATTCTACCTGTGAATTCATCAACCAGTTTGATGCTGTTGTCTTTAACTATGTAATCTATGTCTTTGACCAGCAAAACCTCGACGTGCAGTGCTAGATTGACGCTGGTCAGCAAGGGCAAATTATCGATATCAAATAGGTTTTCACAGCCAAATTGTTGCTCTATTTTACGACTGCCGCTGTCCGTCAAGTGAACAGAGGTGCTAAATTCATCGACCGCATAATCGTTTGTTTTGTCTAATTGTTTAATTACCGTCGCAATGTGCGTCAGTTGATCATTGTTTTGGTGGATATCACCTGAAATAACCAGAGGAATACGGGCTTCGTCAATTAGAATCGAATCGGCTTCATCAACAATGGCAACATCTAATCCCGACAATACTTTTTGCTGTTTATAATGCACCAATTGATCACGTAAATAATCAAAGCCAACTTCTCGGGCTGTGGCATAAACAATGTCGCAGGCATGAGCTTTTTTGCGTTGTTTACACGACATGTCAGCTTGAATCATTCCCACGCTCAAACCAAAAAATTGATAGAGGGGCTGTAAAAAGTGACTGTCTCGTTTAGCCAGATAGTCATTAAAGGTGAGTACGTGAACTTTGCGGCCAGCTAATGCGTTAACAATAACGGGGGCAGCTGCGGCCAATGTTTTACCTTCCCCGGTTTTCATATCGACAATATAACCGTCATGTAATGCTAACCCGGCCAACATTTGGCTATCGAAGGGCCTCATGCCTAATAGTCTGTTTGATATTTCTGACACAGAAGCAAAAATTTTAACTTGAGTGGATATATTCATTGGCGGGGAAATAGAAGCACACAGTGATTGTAGCTGTGCTTTGAGTTCATCATCACAAAGCGATTTCAATGTCTCGCTAAAGGAGTTTATTTGTGTCAACGTTTTCTTAAACGGTTTAAGGTCGGATTCAATCGATGACCTTTGCAGTTTTTCCATAACCCTTTTAAACATACTTCCACCTGTTTGTTTATGCTTAAAATATATATTGGTTGTGGAAAGGCTTAATTCAAGTCAAAAGCCTTTAAACCCTTGTTCCTCAATCTAACCAATGCACCTCAAAAAACCACTAAGCAAATGATTTTATTCGTAATTAATAAATAAAACTTTTAAGAAAATAGGTTAAAAGTAAGTGGGTAGAGTCAGTGTGTAGAGTCAGTGTGTAGAGTCAGTGGCAAGAGTAACTTAATCTAAAACTCATCAGTTTAAATTAGGTCTAACCCCATGAGGTGAATGCTGTATCAATGGGGACTGCAAGACGTTTGATGCAAGAAGCGAAAAGGGAAATGCTTTTGGTTTCCTTTCGTTTAGTATGGGCAAAGCGCTACGGCTTTCTCCGCCATTAATACCGTAAAAATTTGAGAATAAATGGATCAGAGCCTGACCATAACGACTCAGGCTAAATTTCTAATGTTCAGGGTTAGGATTAGGGCTGGGCTTAGAATTAGCAGCAAAACTAAACATGCCACCCATTATTAAAAAGTATTGGAGACTGCTACGTGTTTGGATTTAGTTTACTCTGATCCAACATATTTCAGATGTCACTTCCTACCCTAATAATATCACCACTGATTAAGCTATTTTTTTGTATTTGCGGTTTGCCAATTAAGAGTTAGCTAAACTCACTACTTAGGTGGTTAAAATGACTAACTGTTTATTTATCACACAGGTGTAAATTGAATATGTTTTGATTTGTTTTTGATTTCCTTTTGATTAAAACTACTTAAAATCACTTTAAATCAGTTGCTTAAGTGATTACCTCAAAACTTGGCACGCAGCTTGTAATAACCTAGGTGTACCCCATAATTGAAAAGGAAGACACCATGTTTAACTCAACCTCAAATACAAATTTAGTCACTCGCTCAGCATCTACAAAAACTAACCGTACATTTAAAAAATTAGCGTTAATTGCCGTTATTGCAACAGCAAGTGTTGGCGCTCAAGCGAATGAATTGAGTAGTGCTGATGTCGTAAGTGCATTAGAAACACGTTTTACTGAAGCAACCACAGAAATGCTACAAACTGCGAAACAAGAAATTACTTTGAATCTGCAAAGTCACATCGCAGAGCAACTATTTGAGCTAAGTACTTCTCTTGAGTTGACTGAATCAGTAACTGAGCCAGATACAGCATTAGTAAGTAATGAGGACTAATGAATGGATTTAATGATGTTACTTAATTTAGCAGACCCATTAACCACAATGCTTCTGCTTCCCGTTATCAGCTTTATTGTGTGTTCGTTGTTGATATGCGGGTTGCAGTGGTACCAATTTAAAAGCGTCAATGCTATTTCCAAAGAGTTTGTTTCACTGGAGATGGCGGGAAAAGCAGCATGAACTTAACATGCCACTCATTGTTAAAAAGTAACGTAACGACTTTATACTTGGATTGCGATGACTTATATGGCTATTCAAATTCAAATTCAAATTCAAATGAAGTCTGACGCTAAATACTCCCCCGTAAACACTTAACATGTCTGTTAATTAGGTGGCCATGTTAATTATAACCGCATTAAACGCACCTTTAAAATGCGCTTAGGCCATGGTCTAGGTTTTGAGTTTGGTCTTATTTTTGCCACACAGCCCTGAGGATGACTGATGTGAAGTGGTCAAGTTAATCACCTATCAAAAAAGCATTTGTAAATCCGCTAGCCTTTGCCTAGAGACCTTAAAAGCTTATTAGATTTTGGCTTTATTTTCGTTTTGTGAACTATGCACCTTTGTTCAGCGCACACTTGTACCCATAATGCCTTATCAGCGATATTGACCATTGGAGTTTGCGATGCAACAGATTAATTGCCCACAGTGCAGCCAAAAAATCGACCTTAACCAAGTGACTTGCCCACAATGTCATGCCGCGCTAGGTTTAGATGCCCTCGGTGGCGTCGACCCAGATGTTCGCATCAAAAATCAGAAGCTTGCAATATGGTTTAGTGTGCTGTTTGGAGGCTTAGGTTTGCATAAATTCTATTTAGGTCAGTATCTCAAGGGTAGCTTGTACTTAGTGTTTAGCTGGACACTGGTGCCTATGGTAGCTGGCTGGGTTGATGCGATTCGCACCTTGAAAATGAGTCCATTTAGTTTTCAGCAGCGTTACTCACGTAAAGCGAGTCAGTACTCCGCTTAACTAAAACTAGCTTATCCTCCTAAATGAGTAGGGAGTTGCATATTGCTCCCTATTTATAAAACTCGATTTATAAAATCCTATTGAATAGCTTCCTATTAATAATGCCACAGTCTCGTGAGCTTTAATGATTTAAGACGTCAACGATGACATCGCTAAGCCACATTAACGCCGGGGATTTCTCATAGGTTTAGTGTGAAACTTCTTTTGCAAAAGGCTGAAAATCCCCCTTACTGGGCTGCTACAACAATATTCCAAGCTGTTTTACATTTTATCTATCACTTTTTAAGGTAGTCACTCACTTTATTCTTTTGTCATTAATGATAACTTTAGCAACCAAGAACCACTACCCAACAGAAATGAGAATGACCATGAACACCAAAGAGCGCATTTTTCACAGCGTATTATTTGAAGCGATTGCTTTAGCATTTGTTATCGGCGCCGCAACTTTATTTACTGATGCGGGCCCAAAGTCTGCTACAGGCTTAGCGGTAGGCTTATCGCTAATTGCAATGAGTTGGAATTATGCATACAACTTAGGCTTTGACCATATATTTGGTCATAACCGTATTAAACGCACCCTTAAAATGCGCTTAGGTCATGGTCTAGGTTTTGAGTTTGGTCTTATTTTTGCCACACAGCCCTTTATGATGTGGGTGTTGCAGTTAGATTTCTGGACGGTGTTTATGATGAACATTGGGGTGGTGGTATTCTTCTTGATATACGCGATTATATACAATTGGTGCTATGACCAACTTCGAGCGCGTATTGTCTCCGCTCGCGCTGCAGCCAATAATGCTGCCGTCAGTTAAGCTAGCCCAGCTTTAGGTATATGAAACGATACTTAGGTTAATCCCAAGTTCGTCAAATAAAGCAATAATACTAGAGTGACAGTCTATATCGGCGTTAGGTGCTAGGAGTTAAGAATTAAGAATTAAGAGATAGAATCTAGAGTCAAGAGCGACAGAGTTCGCTCTTAACCTCATGCTGAAAGATGCACTGAATAGGCTTAACAGTCCGTTTTGATTAATGTTCCCGCTGTGTTAATAGCGCCTGTTACGCCATCTAAAATGACGATATAGGCATCTAACTCGACACATGCGATGAAGAATAAACTTTATTGTTATTGAACCTCAGTCAGTGGCATTTCTAGCGCCCCACCATTGCCTGCTTTAACCACCTTATAAACACCAAGGGTACATATTGGCAGCACATAAACACATGCAAATCCGTAAGACATCAAGCTGTAACCTTTACCTATGAGATCGACAATGCCTATGGTGCCAAGCAATGCAGCCAATGACACTGTACCGATAGCGATGAGCGCTCTTAACCAAGGCTTTGCATTAGCCTCATCACTGGTGGCAGGGATACGTTCAATAACACTTTGCACTAAGCCGACACCGGTTTCGATAAGCGTGCCAAACAAAGCGATGATAAATAGCATTAACAGCCAATCGGGGGCAAATTGCTGGATCATCCAATAATTGGGCAGCGGTTTATCTAATACATCAGGATAGCCAACGCTGTAACTTAAGTGGAACAGCAACGCCGGGATCATAATAGCAACTGCGGCAATCGCAGCTGACACGAAAGCCTGCTGCCGAGTTACAATATCGCGGGTAGAAAATAATAACCCTGGGGCAATCGCCAAGTTATACATCGCATACAATGCGCCGCCAAACCACCAGCTTGGCTCAATATCCGTTAGCGCAGTAGCGGCTAATAAATCCGTATCAGATTGGCCAACCACAATGACGAAATAAGTAATAAATACCCCGTACATCAGCACTGACCACAAGGCTAACGCCTTCTCAACCACCAGTCGCCCAAAAAGCACAAACAAAGCCACCAATATTGGCATTAAAATTAGCCCTATTGTGGCAGGCACATCAAAGCGCTCTTGCAAAGTGTTACCCGCAGCGGCGCTCACCACCCCCAGCACTAACAAAAACAGTAAGATGTATAAGATTTCAAATACAACCCAAAAAGGCCCAATTAATTTCTTAAAGAAATGGCGATAATCATAAACCTTAAACACCCGTGCAAATTCAAAGGTTATTCCTAATACTATTGCAAAAATTACCGTTGCCGTGCATATGGCTAATACGCCTCCCATTTGGCCGTATTGGGTAAAAAACTCGATAACCTCTCTGCCCGTCCCATAACCACCACCAATAAGCACTGACAGAAATACCGCTGCGGGGATAAAATAAATCTGTATTACCTTAATCATGTTTGAGTCCATTATTATTTTATGAGTCAGTTGCAGCTGACTTTCTCCGTCTTAAGTTCAACTTTGTTATCGAGTTCTCGTTAGCACAAGAACTGCTAAGCTAAATTTTTATTATTTTTTAATCACATATTTTAAGGTAAACGTCATTTAACCTTTATACAACAACTAGCGTTATTGATAAAAAGCTTAATCTGCGAGACAGTCTGTAACCCTCCCTTGAACTCAATAATTTTGAAGCTAGTCTGCTAAAACGATGGCATGTGGAGTATGGCGTAAGGTGTGTGGGTTAAGGTTTATGGAGTAAAGATTGAGGAATAAGTTTGTTCAGCCCGAAATACGAAAGCGATTGTATGAAAAGAATACCTCAGAAAACGCTATCGTCCTGCTTGTTATAAGTTTGCGGTCATAGCGCTAAATTAACCGCAAACTTGATTACGGCCGTTATTTTTAGCTTGATACAAAAGTTCATCAGCTTCATTAATGAGTGCGCGTAAGCTTTGCTTCGTATAACAACTCACCCCACAGCTAATGCTAAGATGAACAAGTTGCGAGTCGAGTTTAATTGGCGTTGAAGCAACAGCCTCACGAATATCGTTAGCAATGACGAGCATGTCATGTTTAAAATCGTGCTCATCATTAGAGCGGCTAGCAACAGTATCGCTAAGAGGCGCTTTGATTAATAGAAGAAACTCTTCACCGCCCCATCGAATTACTGTAGTTTCAAGCGAATTTGATTGCTTAATAATGGCAGCGATATGTTGCAAGGCCAGATCTCCAACGCCATGACCGAATTGATCATTTACACGTTTAAAGTGGTCAACATCCAGCATGATCACCCCAAATTCAATTTCGCCATTTACCGCTAATACCATGTTTTCTACCGCGATAGCCGCGCCTTCACGGCGATTATAAAAGCCTGTTAAGTCATCAAAAGTGGCATGTTGAGTCAATTTGGCTACTAAGGCTTTTTGTTCGGTTATATCGAATATTACTCCGATTAAACCAGCCACATTACCTTCCGCATCAAAAAAGCTGGTTTTGTGAAATTTTACAAACACAATATCTCCGCTATTGGTGCGAATTTCTTTTTCATAAATTTGCACCCCAGGATTATCAAACAAGGCTTGATCCGCTTGTTGGTAACTATCCGCCAAGGCTTTATCAAACAATTGATATACGCTAAACCCCACCAGTTGTTGTCTCGATATTTTTATGAAGTCTTCAAAAGCCCGATTACAGCCCAAATAAACCCCATTCACATCTTTGTAAAAAATCGGCACCGGAAGCGTATCAATCGTAAACTGCAAAAGAGGGTTATCCGCGCTAAAAAACACCAATAAATCGTGTGGAGCTAAGGGGTTTGTTAAGGCCATATCTACTCACTAGTAAAAAATCATGCTCTTTGAGTATAGACATGTTAGCTAACACTTTCCTCAAGCCTGCAATTAATGGCAATTTAGCAGTCCGTTAAAAACTCAAATGTTTAGGGCTTATTTATGGGCAACTATTAGAGGGGATGTCAGGGGACAAAATGAATGATTGGAGTGTCACTGGATAATTAAAATATAATCATTAACAACAAAACTCAGGGGGATCTGACTGTGACTCCCCTGATCGCTTAGCAATGTTCAACTCGCATATTTAAAAGTGGTACTTTACCAATAAGCTAGTCACATTTTGATTGGTATTAAAGCCCGAGCTGCTCTTAATACCGTACTTGTTTTTCCAATAGTCATATTCAATACCCACATAAAGTGCACTATCTCGCATACCGACTTGCTTACCTAAATCATATTTAAGTTGTGGATTGAAATGAAAGTTCTTTTCATAACTGCCATCAGAATCAACTACCCAATCAATAAAACCATCAAATACGATATTTGAATCGCCTACAGGCCAGGTGACTTTCCAGGCTGGGGTGATTTGCCAAGTATCACCATCGCGGCCATCGGGGAAGCGGCGATACATATTAAGCTGAAAAAAATCAAAACCAGGAATGGCTAAATCAATACCTGCACCAATTAAAAATGATTCAACATCGCCTTCGCCAAACTCAACGGTGGTTGCTAGCAGTACATCTTTAACAACCCCCATTTCAACCGGTTCACCAAGCATTTTACTGAAGCTAAAGCGCGGGCTAAATTCACCATAATAGGCGCTTTTACCGTTTAAAAAGTCTTCTTCACCATTGTATTTAGTGAAATCGACAAACATAAATAAATCGCCAACACTCCAACCGCTAACATGTTCAAAAGTCAGTGTTTGTTGAATTTCAGGATTAACCTTAAAGTCGTCACCATATAGGTAAGTTAAACTATTGTCTTGCCACTGAACCACGTCATTGGCAGCAGCAAATGGTGCGTAACTCGCTAACAAGGCTATAAGCAGGCGTTTCATATTACATCCTTTTAAATAAGTTTAATTGATATAAGCCATTAAGGGATTGGCCTTGAATGATTTAAGCATTAGTGCAATAGGTTTCTCATAAGGTAACAGCGTATTATGATCCTTGCTGTGATAACAATTTTATCGCTTTCGAGTCGATATCAGAGTGTCTATCACAAGCGACATCAATAGTAATGCAATAACAACGGTGGAGATTATGCCAGTAACCTTTTAGATACTTAAGCGTTACATTGCCAAATTGCTTGATAAGTGAATTCTGAATCAAGGACGTTTAAACTTGCTGCATTCACTGAAAAGGAATTAGATTTTATCGGCCAATAAATCTTACCAAGATTAAAACAGCTATCCCCATAAGTGACTCAATATAAAATGACGATTGCGCGGGCGAAAGTTCTGTCACAGCGACTGAATACAGAGAGAAATGATCATTTAATGCTTCTATAGTTTGTCTAATACAAGTCAGCTATATTTATACTTCTAACTCATTTACCTCACATCATTTGCACCACTCATTCTGCCCCGACATTCCAATAAGGTCATTCAATGGAAAAGCTAAAAGCATTATTAAGTACCGTGTGGCGAGTAATTAAAAGCCTAGTGTTCATTACAGTTTAGGCTTCTTAGTTATCGGCGGCTTTATAGCGGGAGTCATATTTGGGGGGGCGTTTAATACTGCATTGGAAATGTCGAGCACTGAAGAATTCTGTAGTAGTTGTCATCAAAATGTTTACGAAGAAATGAAACCTACCATTCATTTCACTAATCGCAGTGGCGTAAGAGCGACTTGTCATGATTGTCATGTGCCCCATAAATGGACCGATAAAATTGCACGAAAAATGCAAGCGTCTAAAGAAATATGGGCAGACTTAGTCGGCACCATTGATACCCCTGAAAAATTTGAAGCAAAACGTCGTGAGCTTGCTGGACATGAATGGCGTCGATTAAAAGCCAATAACTCACTCGAATGTCGAAATTGTCATGAATACGATTATATGGACTTCACTCGCCAGTCAGATAGGGCAGCTAATATGCACTCAAAGTATTTAGAGAGCGGCGAACAAACCTGTATTGATTGCCACAAAGGTATTGCCCATCAACTACCAGATATGGAAGGCGTAGAAGGCTGGTAACTTCATCCTCCAAAGACGGTTATATATTGCGATAAGATGAACATGTATGACCACCGTATACCAAACACACTGGAATATAGGTAATCACTGCCGTTAATCATATAGAACAGCGCAAATTAAACACGACGCCACTATCTCGACAAGTAGATAAACAGTAAACCCACTTTAGAGGGCTAACTCAGTTTCATTTCGGCAATATTGGGTCGAGAAAGTCTGGTTAATATCCGATAAAGATTGATAACCACAACACATAAAACCGCCCCTATCATAAATAGCCACGGGCCTCCGAGTAGGTCAAGAATGATCCCTCCTCCTAACGGCGCCATGGCAAAACCAATTTCACTAAATGAAGCTGCGCCAAAATAAGCGCCTCGAAGATGTTGCGGGGCTAAGCGATCAATATGCACATTCATGGTCGGAAATAAAATCGTCTCAGCAAGACTCATCACCACTACGGCCCCTATCCAGCCCCAAAATATATCCACTGGGTTTAATGCCAGCCACACTTGGGAGCACATGAGCAAGATCAATCCAAATTGAATTCGCTGAATTAAACTATATTTAGCCATCAGTTTTAATAAGATAAACTGCGTAGAAATGATCACTAATGCATTGGTAAAAATTATACTCGATATCAACGTCAGTAATTGAGGCGCTTGTGCTCGGGTTAAATACTGAATGAGCGAACTGTCCATTTGCGCATAAATAAACATGCATAAGGTATTGGCTAATATTAAACATTGAAACAATTTATCTTGTTTTAAAATGGCAAAAATTTGCTGGCGAGTTTCTTTTGCAACAGGCTTTGTTACACCCGAATGAGCCTCTTTATCAGCGGTATTTTTAGCGGAATCAATATTTGATTGATGACTAAAACCCCAATAAAGCATTATCAGTAACACCACAAAGGCACCGGCTGTTATATAAAAACTCGATTGCTTACCCGTTAGTCCTAACCAAATGCCAAGCATAGGCCCAACAGCGCAGCCGACATTGACGATGAAATACAATGATTGCATCGCCAATTCCCGTGTTTGCTTATCATGGATTATGTCACCGATAACGGCAGAGGTGAGCGGTCGCCATATCGAGGTCGCGATTGAACATAAGGTCATCACCACCACATAACCATTAACGCTGTCGACTTGTGCTAGCAATGAAAATGAAATGATATAAAGCACACCAGTCATGTACATCAGTTTGTGCCGACCAATACGATCTGACAATGCACTACCGATAAAACTGGTGAATACAGACACCAATGCAGCACTGGATAAAATCAATCCCACTTCTGTGGCACTTAACGCAAACCTGTCATATAAAATGACCGCGAGAAACGGCCACACCATATAATAGCTGCCACGAGTAATAAACGAGCCAAACAACAATATCCACATGAGTAATGGAAACTGCTTAACACGGGCTATAGAAACATCGCTTTGCATTGTAAAACCTTTAAAGGAAAGCCTAAAAGAAGTGATCTTGACCAAATCTAAAGAGTTGGCGCCTTTAAAGCAACAATTGCGTAACAAGATGCGCTGGTTATTACGAATACAGCCGTGTTTGCATAGCGGACTCTAAAATGGTCAAGCAAATTAAAAATAATAAAGAGCAATTCTATTAAATTAAGCTGAACGCCTAGGGGCATGATGAAAATAGCTTAAAAACTTAAGCTTATTTATCCCTTCCATCGACAGTTTATAATGACCAATAATTGACACTAATGGGGGATATTGTTAATTTACTTGTCAGTGACGAAGTGAGGCTTTAATTGCATAGTTTTAAATGCTTAAACCTTATTTTGCTTAATGGATTATAAACACACAAGGGAATGCCCAATGAAAAAAATACTGCTATGTGCATGTATATTAGCTATGACTGCCTGTAAAACTACTGATATCCGTAATATTGCTGACTCAGTTTCAGACATTGCCGGAGCGGCACAAGGTAACTCAACGAGTGTACCAACTAACCAAGCTTATTCGCACCCGACTCAGCAATACGCAAAAACAAGTCAAACATTCCGTATAACCAAACCGACAAAAATGAACCCTGAAATTGGTCAAATTCGTCCATTACGCACAGAAAAAAACCCTCAAGGCATGACCAAGGTTCGATTCGAAGCCTATCACCTTGATAGTGGTGCGCCGATGCAGAGCAATCAATACCTTTATCAGGTTTCAGCCGAAGGGTGGTTGAGTGAAGAACCATTCGTGAACTTTAATTCAAAATTAGTCACCATCAATAGTGGTAATTACTATATCAAGGCACAGGCCGATACCGGTAAATTTTATGCTTCTGGAATGGTGACTTTAGAGCGCGGCGTAACCAATATTGTTAGTTTTGATCTTCAATAAGTAAATTTAAAAATTGGCGGGTATTAAGTCCTTTCAAATTAGGCCTTATTTTATCAATCAACAATTTTGCCAAAACTTGAGCTTGTAACAATTAATGACTTACGAGCTTAGAAAAATCATTTAAGGGCTAATACCTTTTCAGCCCTTACATGATTCAATTCATTAAACCACTTTAATTTCAGCAATCATTGCTACATGCTTCCCACAATTGCGCCGACATTCATTAGCAAAAAAGTGCAAAAATCAAGCTTTCAACACTAATGCCACTTGGCTAAACTCAATCCCCTGCCAACCATTAAGCATAAATTGTCGAATATTTTGATGATCACTGCCCTCTGGGGTGGCTAATACATCAGCATAGAATTGGCCAAACAAGCGCAGCGTTTGAGGCTGGGTTAAATGGTGAATTTGCGCAAACGAAAACACCTTACAAGAACCTGAGTTTTCGCCAGCGTCATTAGCTTGTTTACCATTAGTAAAAGCGCTTGGAGTGAAATCATAGTGAGCATCGATGATTGCCATCGTAGCTTCAAAGCGAACGGGTTCAGCAGTTGTTTGAGACAGTGTTTCGATAAAGCTAACAACATCAGCTTGAGTATTTGTCAGTTCAGTCATGTTAAATCCTGTATTGCTGTCATAAACAGTGTGAAAAATCCTATAAACATCATATAAAAAGATTAACCAATCGTCCTTATAAAATGTGTAACTTACTCATCCAGCAGCAAATGACCCACTTTCACCCAAATAAGCGTATCTTGTTCAACATAAGGATTATGCTGACTTAAATGTGGACTGCGGATCCAAGTGCCTGCAGGATAACGACCTAATTCATCAATAAACTCACCGCTAATAACGTAAATTTCTTCACCACCAAAATGACGATGAGGCTGAAACTGGCATCCTGCTGGCCAAAACACTAATGCTGCCGACTCGGTTAAATGCTGATGCAGCGGCATCACCTTTAAATCACCTTGCCCAGCAGACCATGGTGTATTGTTAGTATCGATACGTATTTGAGCGCTATCGGAGGCTTGAAATTGATGAAGCTTTACCAGTAACTCGCAGCCTTGAACGCTAAAGGGCGCATGACTAAAGCCTTCAGGGTTACGAATATAACTGCCTGCGGGATAATCGCCGCTTTCATCTGAAAATATCCCACTGAGTACCAGTATTTCTTCACCTAAAGGATGCGGATGCGATGCAAAACTTGCTCCAGCATCATACTTCACCACACTGGTCGCATGACCACGTTCAGCTTCTTCTCTGGCCAATCTTTTACGCCATACCCCTTGAGCTGGGCTTTTGTCCCATTGAAGTTTATTGGTATCAATTACAACCCGCTGAGAAAAATCCATGTTAAGCATTATGAGTTCCTGCTATTTTTTATATCAGTGTAATAGGACTTAAACTAAATGAATAGCGCACACTTAAATAGCGGGGAAATAAAAAACCCGCACTATTACTAGCGCAGGTTTTGAGGGAGTTGCAGATAATGTTCAGCTAGGCGTAAAGTTAAGCTGAAGTGTTATCGCGACTTCAATACTGTTTAAACGCCGCTATTATTAAAAGGCATTATTATTTAAACGGCACTATTATTTAAACGGCACTGGACGCGGTGTATTCGCATTTGAAGGCGGTAAAATCGGCAACATAATTTGTGGCTGCTCACCGGTTAAACTGTTCAAAAACTCAACCATTTGTGCAGTTTCTTTAGCTGACATTTTTTGCCCTAGTTGAATGTCGGCCATGGTATTAACCGCTTCATCTAGGTTCCATACGCTACCATCATGGAAGTATGGGTAGGTAAGCTCAATGTTACGTAAGGTTGGTACTTTAAAGACGAACTTATCAGCTTCTTTACCGGTAACCCCTTTACGCCCTTCCGCTGGATTGTCTGTGTGGAATGGTTTAATTAAGCCCATTTTCATGTACATAGTGCCGCCAACCGCTGGGCCGTTATGACACGCGACACACCCTTTGTCTTTAAATAACTGATAACCCGTTTGTGCATCTGCAGAGATGGCTTTTTTATCGCCTTCTAAATATTTATCAAATGGGCTATTTGGCGTCACTAAGGTTTTTTCGAATGTCGCTATGGCATCTGTAATACGGTCGATGTTGACTTCATTTGAACCATAAATGTCATTAAAACGCGCAACATATGCAGGCATTGAAGCGATAGTATCTACTGCTAAATCATGGGTATAACCCATTTCTTTTGGATTATCGATAGGACCTGCAGCTTGCTCTTTTAAGGTTGCAGCACGGCCATCCCAAAATTGCGCCAGCATATAATCAGCGTTTAAGACTGTAGGCGAGTTTATTGGACCTTGTTGCCACTCATGACCAATTGAGGTCGGCAGTGCATCCACACCACCAAGGGACAAGTTATGACATGAGTTACATGAGATAAAACCAGACATTGATAGACGTGGCTCAAAGAAAAGCATTTTACCTAGCTCAACTTTTTCAGGCTCGGTGATCACCGCAGGCTTAATGACTTTAATGGGCTCACTGGCCTGAGAAGTTGAAATAGAAAAAATCGAAGCTAGCATTACAGCAACGGTGGTCAGCTTAGTCATAATAAATAACCTTGTTCATAGTATGGTTTAATGGCAAGCATCTTAATTGTTCTATATCTTAGGTTAAAACGGTAAAATCCGATTAAGTCCATCGCAATCGCAAATTCTATTTATGCGGCTTAAGTCACTGTTTATTTTTAAAAATAAGGTAGGTTAACGAACCATTCGATTAAATTAAACCTGCACACCACCAATAGCGATTAAGATTGCTGTAGATCACATTCTTTTGTATCAAACACTGCGCCAATATTGATACAAATGACTTTTTACAGGTGTAATATCGCGATAAAAAATGCAGCTTATTCTTGCCTATTAAGCTCCATCACTCCTTAAAGCTGATTTTCTCGCCCATATGGCTTAGCTATATTATTTACCGAAGTTAAGTATATAGGGATTTACTGACGCATATGGCAATACACTTATAACTCTTGAGTGTAACGATTCGTGTAACTGCCAGTTAATAAATCAGCCAACAACGTACCTGCTATGGCTTAGCATTTGTTATACTTAACCAAATTTATTACTTACCATTGGTAGATTGCCACCTCAGGATGTTGATATGACCCAAGACGAAATGAAAAAAGCCGCTGGATGGGCTGCACTTAAATATGTTGAAGAAGGTTCAATTGTTGGTGTTGGAACAGGTTCAACGGTTAATCACTTTATTGATGCGTTAGCGACAATGAAAGATGACATTGAAGGCGCCGTATCAAGCTCTGAAGCCTCAACCCAAAAACTAAAAAGTTTAGGCATTGAAGTATTTGATCTCAATAGTGTCTCAGATCTATCTGTGTACGTTGATGGCGCTGATGAAATCAATGACCATATGGACATGATTAAAGGCGGCGGCGCGGCATTAACCCGTGAAAAAATTGTCGCGGCTGTGGCTAAAAAGTTTGTTTGTATTGTTGATAATACCAAGCAAGTTGAGATTTTAGGTGAGTTTCCACTGCCTATTGAAGTGATCCCAATGGCGCGCTCTTACGTTGCTCGTGAATTAGTAAAATTAGGTGGCGATCCGGTTTACCGTGAAGGTGTCGTCACTGACAATGGTAATGTAATTTTGGATATGTACAACTACCGCATTCTTGATCCTAAAACCTTAGAAAAGCAATTAAATGATATTGTTGGTGTGGTCACTAATGGTTTATTTGCTAACCGCGGTGCTGATGTATTGCTGGTTGGCAGCCCAGATGGCGTTAACACGATTGTCGCCAAATAGTCCTAAAGGCTAGTTGCTTAAGTCCGGTAATTAAAGTTAATCGCACTGATAAAATGCTCAATTCACCATTGGGCATTTTTGTTTTTATAACCATAAAGCCCTTAAAGTTGTGCCAAGCCCCTATCCTACTTGCTTCCACTTAAAATTTTCACTTTAACCTTTCACACCTAAGCTTACTCAAGCAGATGCTTTTCAGCATTTTGACTCCCCATAGTAATCAAAAAAATATTTTATTTAATCAAGTAAACCTTTTAGCAACTTGCTAATGTCTAATCTAGTAACTCACATCACATTGGAATAATTGGTGAACTTAACCTCAAGCAATATCACAGACATTGATAATCAACTCAGCAGTAATACTCGCGCTGCTGAAGCTGGTGAAATCAATAATGCCTGCTTAGATGACGCTTTAGTGGCGAAAGCTAAGGGCGGCGATAAAGCAGCGTTTAAGCTACTTTATCAGCGCCATCAAGGCCGTGTGTATGCCATTTGTTTGCGTTTAAGTGGTAGCGCTGATCATGCCGATGAAATTTGCCAAGACTGCTTTGTCAGATTATGGCAAAAGCTAAATCAGTTTAATGGCGATAGTCAGTTTACGACTTGGTTATATAAGCTGTGTGTCCACCAAGCTATTAACAGCATGAAAGCAAAGCAAAGCTTTTGGCATCGATTTTTACCAGAATCGAGCTTGAGTGAGCATCATCAAAGTCTCAGCGAAAATCATCAAACGCAAAACGGCCATCAAGAGTATCACCGCCTTGATAAATTAATTATGCAACTGCCACAACGCACCCGCGTGGTGTTTGTACTGTGCGCAATTGAAGGTTATCAACATGATGAAGTTGCGCAGATTTTGGATATTGCCGTTGGCACCAGTAAAGCCCAATACCACAGAGCAAAGCAGATGCTACAGGAGATGTTGGCATGAAAAATAGCAATCAGCAGCAACAATTAACAAGGCTTATTGATAGCTTGCCAAAAGAGATCTCACCAAACAAAGATCTATGGCAAGACATTGAGGCGAAAATAAGCGCCCCAACAAATTCTTCAGTGCCAGCAAAGCAAACTGATGCTGCAACTCAGTACCGCAGCGCTAACTCGCAATACTGGCGACATCTTGCCGTTGCCGCCAGTATTAGTTTTGTATTGGTATTAGGCTGGCTATTAACAAGCCCTACAGCACAAAAGCCAAGCCTTGAGCCTATCACCGTCACAAATGCCCTTAGCAATCAGTCTACTGATGATTTAATTGCCTTGGTTGATCAAATAGCCCTGACCCATCAACAGCAAATTAATGGCTTTGATGACAACAAATATACTGTTGGCATGCAGCTTGATGACCTTACTAATCCATTCAATAAGGGTTATAGCGAATTGCAGCTTGCATCAAAAGAGATCCAAAAAGCCCTTAAAAGCGATCCCAATAACAAGCAAGTGTGGGATTTATGGTTATGGGTAATGAAGCGCGAAATACAGCTGTTACAACAGCAACAACGCACCCCAATTAACACGACTCCATCGACTCAAGGAAATTCCATATGAACAATCAAACTAGTCAGTTTATCAGCCGACTTATCATTGGCGGCAGCCTGCTATTCACAACAACACTCATGACATCAACAATGGCCTTTGCAGCACAATCCGTTGAACAAGAAATGACGGTTAATGCGAAACCACAAATTGAGCTAAAAGTGCAGCGCGGCAAAGTAGAGATCATCGGCTGGGACAAAGACCTCATCACAGTATCCGGTCAGTTAGATGAATTGTCTGAAGGGTTTATCTTTGAGCAAAAAGGCAATCAAATCACTATTGAAGATAAGCTACCCAACAGCTATCGGGGTCATGATGAAGATGGCTCAAATTTAGTCATCAAATTACCCATAAAGCTAATGCTTGAAGCTGAAGGGGTTTCAGCAGATTACAAGATTGAAAATCTGTCAGGCGAAATAGACTTGGCATTAGTCAGTGGTAACTTAAAAGCTAACCACATGGATGGCGACATAAAACTACAAACAGTGTCAGGCAATATTGAGTCAGACAAGCTCAATGGCAAGCTTGAATTAGAAACCGTTTCTGGCGATATCAAGGATAAAAGCTCTGCAGGCAAAGCTCAGTATCGCCTCGTCAGTGGCGAGTTAGAGTCTAAAGATAACCAAGTCACTAAGCTTAGTATCGATCAAGTATCAGGTGATATTGAAGGCAACTTTAGCGCGGTAGAAAAAATCAAAATTGTCAGTGTCAGTGGCGATATCGACATCAGTTTAAGCGCCAAAGTCACTAAGGCATCATTTGATACGGTTAGCGGTGATGTTGAAGTCAAATTCACTCAAATGCCTAACCTGACATTTGAGATTGATGGTGGCCCAGGTGGCGATATTAATAACGAATTAACCGATGATAAACCGCTAAAAACTAAGTATTCAGCAAGAGAAAGCATCCAATTTACAACCGGCGATGCCACAGGTAAATTTAGCGTTAATACCATAAGCGGCAATATCGAATTGAAGTAGCGTTTTTATCTTCATGCTGCAGTTACAGGCGCTAGCATGGGGATCTTAAGTCTGATATTACTCGGCACATTAGGCGCTAAACGTCGCCGTAAACTACACTAGGATAGCATTCCAAACTAGTGCTTGGGCCTTCTACAAAGAAGGCCCTTTTTTTTCATTTAACGCCAGCTCACAACCTAACCCGAATAGCAGCTATAAACCCGTCGAGATTGTGACAATTCACTCGTATAACATAGTCATTCGTTTTACATAATCACTCGTATTACATTGTCACTCGTAGCGCTAATAATTCTGACAACCTTGTATAATCTAAAATAATCATCTTGCCTCTGACTAAATCAATATAGCCATCTTCAGCCAACTTATTGAGTACTTCATTGACTCGAGGGCGACTTACATTGGCAATTTCACTCAGTTGCTGCTGGGTGATTTTTAGTTCAATAACGGGCAAATCAATCATGCGTTTAGCACGTACTAATTCTAATAAAAAATGAATGATACGTTCTTCAATACCATAAAATGACAAGTGCATACCTTGAACCAGTTTAGGGGTATTACGGCGCATAATGCTATAAATAAACTTATAAATCTCAGGGTTAATGTTAGCTAACTCAGTGAGTTCACATTTAGGGAAAAACAAGCTGTTGATCGGTTCCAGTTCATTGGTATAAAGACTAATTTTAGGGAAAATCTCAACCGCTACAGCCCCAACCCACATTTCTTTACCAAATATAAAACTCGCTAAAGGGCGGTTATCAGCACTGGTGGTGGCAAATGTACCCAGACCATCGATACAGTAAAAATACCCCCGTTCACTGTCATCAGCCAGTAGGTTACTGTATTTCTCAATGCCTTGATCATCGACAGCAATATCCATGATCTCAGCTTTGGTTCTTTCGCTCAATTCACAGGGCCAGTTTATTTGTTTACGTAACGCGAGTGTCATTTATTCTCCAGTCAAACATTTCAGCAAGCGTTAAGCAGACATAACTTGTTTAAAGCTATTAAGCATTGAGCGATCTGTACGTGCTTTTTTTAATTTTCTAATACTTTCTTTTAATGATTGCTCTGCCAAGCGGCCAAATACACCATCATATTCTTTTTCATCAATTTCTTTTTCTGACTCAGCCTCATCTGCAATTTCTTGGGCAACACGGCTTAACTGCATCCACGCATTGGCAATATAAAAACCATGAAACTCCGCCTTGGGCAGTAATTTTTGTGCACTCGCAGGCATTGCTTGCCAGCTTTTAGCAAATAACTCAGCCTTGTCTTCAATTAGCTCATTAAACAAACCTTCATAAGCCTCAAGTAAAGTCTCTGGTAATTTATCCATCGGCAGCACTTTATTAGCGACATTAAAAGAAATCTGCTTTGCTGTTGCTTTATACTCTTCGCTTAGTTGACCCATTAGTTTGTTCTCTATTTCAATGATTAAGTTAGCGCCATGAATTCATGTGATTAACGCAGTTTGAGTAACCAAGTCGCATTAACAGCACTTAAAATGGCACAGGCATAAGGTTTCTATCGCAGAAAATACTGCCATTAAACCTTTAAGCTTTATGTTATTTAGCAACAGACTAGTATAAACGATATTATCAACGCCTTTATAGGTTATAGACATATATATTGGTTGTTTTTGTGAAGCTGCAAATACCTACCCAGTCAATAATGTGATCTTATCCAGTTAGATTAAAAGTGGCCCGTTAAACACATAAAATGAATGCAAACAACTTGACTCATGAATGATGATGCTTTTAACATTTATCGACTCTTTTTAAGGTGTTTTCACTATGGTAAACACAGTTAACGAACTATATTAGCAACAGCTATTTTTAAAAGATGAAATAAACAATTAATCAGATTACCTCACAGTACATTTAAACAAAAAAACGCGAGTAAATATTAACAAAAGCACAGGCTGAAGTGTTCTTTGTGTGACACATACTTATTTATTTACCCTTTTAAACAGAAGCTTAGCCATAACAGCGCTACTTATTCAGCTTTGATTGAACAAACCAAAATTTCTGTCATAATGTTGTGAAGCCAGTAAGTTAAATTAGCAATCTTTGATATAGATCTTATCTCTTTTTTTATTAACTTTTATGCCTGCTTAACGATTTATGCAGCTTTACGTAATTCGACATACCTAGATAGCTGCACCAGCAATAGTTACCAAGCTGATAACAATAAGTTAGTAAAGTTAAGTAAATTTGTTGATACTCACCTGCAGAAAAAAGATATTATTGATCCTAGTGGCTAATTGAACTTTTTATATTGTTATCAAATACTAAATAATAAAATACAAAAATATTAATTCAGGGAAAAGTTGCATGGCCGATATTAAGCAAAGCGGCCAATTTTTAACCTGTAGCCTAACAATAAAAAGCACTGAGCACTGTTTTGCTCAAGTTGATTAGCACTTTTGTAAAAGTTGTGCTTAAAAGGATTGTTGCGAGTTAACAAGCCAGTTTACAGCCTTAGTTAACAAACAAAAACAGCATGAAGGAACTGCGTAAAGCAAGTATAAAAAATTGCATAATAATTATAATTCAACAATTAGCGTTTTTAACGGCCTTTACTGTCACAAGGTGAGTCGTTACATCAATCAGCTGCTGTTATTGTTGGTATTAGTCGGTTTACTGAATAGTGCTTCAGTGACTGCTTTTACTTTTGATAACAAGGCAGCTGATGACTTGTTCCATCAATTAAAAACAGAACAGATCACAGATTTACTTGTCATAGAGCAAACATTACTCAAACTCGAGAACATTATTGCCAGTAACGATATTGAGCGCCAGCAGCTGTTACTTACTGAGCAATGTAAAACCTTTAGCTCCAGTGACAGTGAGCAAAACAACAACTTTATTACCACGACAAACAACATTGAGCAGCAATCTTTTTTTAGTCCACAAATTCCAATTTTGCTGAATTTATGTCGTTCAAAAGCATTCAGATACCTTGACCAACATAGCAGCGCGATTAAACTAAATCAGGCTGCACTTGAACAAGCCTTAGCACTAAATGACAAGCATATCATCGCCAAAGCCCATAATAACATTGCCAAACAAGCACTTTATCAAGGTCAGTTTTCCAAAGCGATTGATAGCTTCACTCAGTCTTTTGAGCTCAATCAACAAATAGGCTTACAGCATGCAGCTAGCTTAGACTTACTGAATTTAGCAGGTATTTACCGGCGCTCAGGCGATAACGAAAAAGCACTTTATTACTACAACAGAATAAAGGGTTACCTTAATAAAACCAAAGACTTAATGTTACTTGCCAATGTTGAAAACTCACTCGCTTATATAGAATTAGATCGCGGTGAATATCAGCAAGCACTGGAATACTTTGAAAAAGTCTATCAGGTCATCGAGGGGATCAATGATCCGCTTTACACCGCTAGAGTTGCGATTGATATGTCAGCGCCGCTGATTAAACTTGGCCGATTAGCAGAAGCAGAAAAGTGGCTAAATCAAGCTCGACCTTACATGACCCCCGAGATGTACTCTCACTATGGTTACATGCATAGTTATTATTTAGAGCTGCGCATGTTACAAGGCAACTATGCTAGCGCCTTTGAGCATTTCAATGCAGCAACAGCTAACTTTCAAAAGTATAATATGCAAAAAGGTTTAGCTATTAGTTATCAGTTAGCCAGTCAGTTATTTGCTATCCAAGCTGATTATAAGTCAGCTAACTACTGGCACCATCAGTTCTTAAGCATTCATAAACAACTCGATCAGTTAAGGCTGGACACCTATAATTCCGACATGAGACTCAAGTTTGACTCAGATAACCTAGAAGATAAACAAGCACAGTTAATTGAGTTCCAAGCGCTTAAAGACATTCAGCTTAATGCCGTAAAAACTCAGCAAAAATTACAATACACCGCCCTCGCAATGACATTTATCTTCTTGTTAATATTAGTTATTTTAATTATTAAGCTGCAAAAAAAGTCACAACAATATCGACAAATAGCATTAAAAGATCCACTCACCAACATCCCTAATCGCTTACATGCCTACGAGGTCATGCAAAAGCTGCTAAAGCAAAAAGTGCAATTTTCTATCTTACTTATCGACGTAGATCACTTTAAGAGTGTCAATGACCGATTCGGCCATGACATCGGTGATATAGCACTACAACTCATTGCTCAAACTTGTCAGCAAAATTGCCGCGAGGAAGATACTGTGGCGCGTATTGGTGGTGAAGAGTTTCTGATCATTATGCCAAAGACAAATATCGAGCAATCGATGATTTTCGCTGAGCGAATTAATCATAAAATGAAACTTGTGAACTCACCGCAGTTAAACGATAACTTGATATTTTCAGTCAGTATCGGCATTACAAGCGTGATTGATGAAAGCAGTATTTCTACTATTTTGAAAAAAGCTGATATTGCCCTCTATGAGGCAAAAAATGACGGCAGAGACTGCTATAGGCATTATCAATATCTCCCAAACATCATTAAAGGAGAGCATTGATATATGCACAGCGGCAATCAAAAAAGCCTTTTTCACGGCATTAATAAAAACCTGTTTATCCAAATGCTAGTTCGTAAGCCATTGCTCATTATTAGCTTAGGTTTAGCTATGCTCAGTATGAGTTTCTCAAGCTTTGCCAAAATAGAAAACCCTGAGTTTGATACACTCTTTAACGCCGCCGATCAAACCGATATTAACGATCCTAGTTTTCCGAAAATGGTTAAAGACCTTGAAAGCTTGCTCGATGTAGAAGATATCGAACGCACTTACTTGTTACTGCCTAAACAGTGTCTTAGTCATAATGTTTTCCATGGCGATGAAAATAAATTAGCCGATCAGTTCATTATTGATACCTTAAAAACTTATCCAGCAATGCCAGCAAGCACTCGAATAGAGTTAAAGCTCTGTGAAGCAACTATCATGCGTTACCGCGGCGATACCTCAGCGGCAAATGCCCTTATTCGTGAAAGTTTGTTAGCAGCAGAAGGGATTAACAATCGCCGCTTAATGGCTGATGCCTATTCACAGCTTGGTCAAATCGCCTCCTATACCGCTGATTTCGCGATGGCGCTGAAAAACTTATTATTGGCTCATGAGCTGTATAAAGAGTTTGATTTACCCACTAGACAGCACCTCAGCCTACTAGATTTAGCGGTCACTTATCGCCGTATGGGCGAAACGGACACCGCCCTAAAATATTATCTCCAGCTTGAGCAAGCCTTTACCAAGAGCAACCAGCTTGATTTAGCCATGATGGTAAAAATGGACATGGCCTATGCCTATGAAGATTTACGCCAATACCAAAAAGCTGCCGACCACTATTTAACCGTATTGGACTATTTTCAGACTATCTATACCGACCCTACATACCCTGCACGGGTAGCTGTAGATATGTCTTACCCACTTATTGAACTAGGCAAATATCAACTCGCCCTTGATTATCTCAAGGAATATGAAGATGTCATCGGCCCTAATGTAGATACTCATTATAGTTTTATGCAATTGTTCTTTGCCCAAGCTAAACATGGGTTAGGGCTCGAAGAGCAAGCAATACCTTACTTAGACAAGGCCACCGCAGGGTTTGAGCGCAATCACAATAAGCGCGGCCATGAAATGCTACTCAAATCAAAAATAGAGATATATGAATCCTTACAAGATTGGCAGCAAGCCTATGACGCACAAATTAGCCTGTATGAGATACATCAGCTAATTGATAAGGCGATGGAAAATCAAAGCAGCACTGAAATGCTAGTCAAGTTTGATAGTGAAAAAATTGAAGCTGAAAATGCTAAATTGATCGCATTCCAATTACTGAAAGAGCAACAGTTAGTCACCCAACAAGACAATAAAAGATTACAAATTATTGCACTAATACTGGGCGGTGCGTCATTAATATTACTGTTTATATTTACTCTCTACTCAAACAAGAAGTCGAAACAATTTAAACAGTTAGCATTGACCGATTTACTAACCCAGTTGCCAAACCGCCTTGCCTTGTATCAACAGGCAAATCAATTATTTAATAATGCCTTAATCAATCAGCAAACTTTGGCTATTGTGTCTTTTGATGTCGATCATTTTAAGCAAGTAAATGACACCTATGGTCATGACGCTGGTGATACTGTCCTTAAAACATTAGCAGAGATCTGTACTAGCAAATTACCAGCAAACGCAGTCATTGGTAGAGTAGGTGGTGAAGAGTTCTTAGTGTTATTACCGCAAATTCGCTCCACTGCTGCGATATCACTAACACAAGCGATCATCGAGGACGTATCAAGTCATGATTTCTCAGCAATTAACCCCGAGCTAAAGGTCACCATCAGTGCTGGGGTGAGCACTTATTATGATGAACAAACATTATCTGAACTGATAAAAAAATCAGACATGGCGCTTTACCAAGCCAAAAGAAATGGCCGAAATCAGCTATCGTACTACCATGATGACTCACAGAGGTTATAATAAAACAGTGGATCACTAACCTAGCGTAAATAGCTGTCATCATGCCTAATTCAAATATACCTCCTAATGCTAATCCAGCGGCTAATACTAATACAGCGCTTAATGCTAGGGAAAAGGAGTCTGCCACAACCCCCTCAGGACTATTACAGCCATTAGCGCATAAGCTTTCAGCCACTGAGATGGCGGAGTTAGCTTACTTAATAAAGAGCTGGGCGTTTGAATTAGGGTTTTCTCAGCTTGGGATCACCGATACCGATTTAAAAAGCGAAGAGAGCAAGTTACAACAATGGCTCGATAATGGTTATCACGGGGAAATGGGCTATATGGCCAGCCACGGCATGATGCGCGCTCGCCCCCATGAGCTTCACCCAGGTACCGTTCGCGTACTCAGCACCAGAATGGACTATTTACCGCCACAAGCGGGCTTTGCCACTAATTTATCAGACCCAAACTTAGGTTATATTTCTCGTTATGCAGGCGGCAGAGATTACCATAAACTGATTCGTAAACAGCTTAAAAAACTCGGTGATAAAATCGTGTCACACTGCCATAACTTAGGGCTTGATGGCATTGATTTCAGACCGTTTGTGGACTCTGCCCCAATCCTTGAACGGCCATTAGCGGAAAAAGCAGGTCTTGGCTGGACAGGTAAACATTCATTATTACTAAACCCTGAGGCTGGCAGTTGGTTCTTTTTAGGCGAAGTGTTAATTAACTTACCTTTGCCTGTAGATATTCCTATCCACCAAAGCTGTAATAGCTGCGTAGCCTGCATAAAATCATGCCCGACTAATGCCATATTAGACAACAATGTCGTCGATGGTCGCCGCTGTATCTCTTACCTCACCATTGAATTACAAGGCGTGATACCTGAAGAATTTCGCCAAGCCATTGGCAATCGCATTTATGGTTGTGATGATTGCCAATTAGTGTGCCCTGTTAACAGTAAAGCGCCGCTAACTCAGCAAACTGATTTTCATATTCGTAAACAACTGATCCAACCTGATTTACTAAGCTTGTTTACTTGGACTGAAAAGCAATTTCTATCACTTACAGAAGGCAGCCCTATACGTCGAATTGGCCATAAAAGCTGGTTAAGAAACATTGCGATTGCCTTAGGTAACGCGCCGTTTAATCAGCAAATTATTGATGCGCTTAACCTACGCAGATGTAGCGATGAAGTCGATGAAATGGTCATAGAACATATTGATTGGGCACTAGCGCAACAAGCACTTAAACAGCAAGATTTAACCCCTGACGATAAAACAAAAACGGCGCCTAAAAGTCATTTAAGCCGTAAAACCTTGCGAGTGATCCGCAGTGTTGAAAAAGGCTTACCTAGAGACGCTTAAACCTTTTACTTATTGTCATCTTTCAGACACCACGTCTTCAATGAGGTGATTTCTGATCTAAAGTAAAACCGACTTTAATAGTGACTTGCCAGTGAGCAATTAAACCTTCTTCTAGGTGACCTCTGGTCTCAACAACCTGAAACCAACGTAAATGTTTAAGCGATTCATTAGCTGCTGCAATTGCATTTTTTATCGCATCATCAGAGCTGATAGGTGACGATCCTGTTAACTCAATAATTTTATAAGTGTGGCTCATTTGTGACTCCAGTCATTTTAAACTCAATCAACATAGAAATTCAGTAAAGCAATACCAGTCTGAGTATAGATAAGCCTAGCAAAACTGCGTAGTCGCAGATTAAAAACCTCAAAAAGCCCTCTCTCAATGACCTTTAAACTAGTGATCACTTATTAAAGTCACTTTTTATAAAATCAAAAGCTGTAATTTTCACGTCAAAACAATCACAAAAGTTAACAATGAGACTACATTTTCGTAAATAAATTACACAGGCGTCTGGACGTCTAGAAGTTTGTTGTGATAGTCTTGATACAAGCAACCGAATTGATTTCACCCGTAAGTTGAGCAAAATTCATGTGAGGATTATATGATAGAGCTGAGACACCTTCGAACTCTGATGGCACTTAAAGAAAGTGGTAGCCTTGCTGGTGCTGCGAAAAAACGCTTCGTAACTCAATCAGCGCTATCTCATCAAATAAAAGAATTAGAAACACGCATTAATTCGTCTATTTTTATTCGAAAGAGCAAACCATTATCTTTTACTCAAGAAGGCACTCGACTACTTAATTTGGCGGAGGAAATTCTCCCTAAAGTGATGGTGACAGAATCAGATCTGAAAAAAGGCCTTGATGGAGAGGCGCAATCTTTAAAATTGGGGATTGAATGCCATAGCTGCTTTCGCTGGTTAATGCCGGTGACCGAGGCCTTTAAACAAATCGCACCAGATGGCCGTATTGATTTATCTAGCCGTCATTTATTTGATTCATTAAATGCCTTAGCGCTTGGTGAGTTGGATATTGTACTCACTTCAGATCCAGTACCAGGGCATGCACTTGCCTATCAACATTTGTTTGATTTTGAAGTGAAGTTAGTCGTTTCAAATGAGCATCCTCTAGCAAAACAGCCATTCATTAAACCTGAGCAGCTCGCCAAGCAAACACTGATCACTTACCCTGTTCCATTGCAGCGCCTTGATATTTATAAGCACTTTTTAGAACCTGCTGGTGTTGAGGTGGGTGAACAAAAGCAATGTGACTTAACAGCGATGCTGCTTCAACGTATTGCTTGTAATGATGGCGTAGCGGCGCTGCCAAGCTGGTCAATTAATGAAGGCCATGGACTTAACTTAAGTTCTGTAAAACTTGGCAGCGAAGGCTTAAAAAGGCCGTTATTTGCAGCCTACCGCCTTAATACATCCAATACCCATTTAATTCAAAAATGGCTAACCTTAGTGGCTGCTGAAGGGCTAAAGTTACAAAGATTAAGTCAAAAGCACCAATCGCTCTTAGAATGTGCATAAACAAGTTGTGAAAAATCCATAAAAAATGCCACGATTAAGGTGGCATTTTTTATGTCATGGGATTAAATCAACTCGCTATACTAGCTTCATTAATTAGATTCATTAATTGGGTTTATCAATACATTACGTTTGCTCAGCACAGCTCTAAGCACTAAGCCTGCAGAGTTTACATTGCTCGTTTGGTTAATATTATGGGCCACCATAAATTCATTCCGTAACTCATCATCTAACCCAAGAGCCTCAAATGCTTCTATAGATAAACTTTGCTGCTGGGTATCAATGAGCTTTTTTATCACCTGTAATGCTATGGGCTTTTCTGAGGCGGCATTTAAAAATGCAAACGCACTTAAGGTAATCACTTGACCAAATACACTAAATAGCGCCAAGGTTTGCAGTTCATCTGCATCAATATCTATAGCTTGTTTATTGTCTTCAAGCTCACGTAAATAATGCACTGCATCGGTAGCGATATTTTCAGTAAGCGCCCAATAGCCCTTAACTAATTTACAATATGGTTCAGGTAATTCATCTAAGCGTTCTTTTAGATAAAATGAGAAGCTATAGCGGTAAATATTGACTTGGCCTAAACGGATAAGCGCATCTTTTATACTGCGATTTTTTGTCGCGATTACGCCACCAGCTTGAGCGGTATTACTGCGCCAAAGTAAATGAGCGGCAAGCGCGGGATCGCTGGCAATGATATCGATAATAATGCGGATATCTGCTTCATTAATTAAGGCCTTTTTTAAAGGGATCAAAATACCACGGCGCCCAATGACTTGTTCTTCGTTGCCAATAATAGCTTTTACTTGAGTGAGTACCTGCTGCTCAAGGTAGGTCATAAAGCGATGCTTCCCTGTATAATTCTTCGTTCTCGATTAACGAATTTATCCATAGAAACCCTACAAAGGTCAAGTGATTAATGCTGATTAAGACAAAAAGCCGACAAGTGCTTTGTCGGCTTTAGTATCTTCAGTGTAATTAGCTAGATAACAAGTTATTATCGTCTAAAAATCAGACGCTTCGCTTATTATCTGTTAGTTCATTACAAAGGGATTTTAAAAACGATAACCTAAGGTTAAGCGAATTGAGCGACCATTACCCGAGTAATAACCGCTGCCGCCCCATTCCTCAGGAACATAATAGCCAGCACTGACATATTGCTTATCTAACAAGTTGTCAGCACGTAAACTGGCACTCCACTCATTACGGGTATAGTTAATGGCTAAGTTAGCTAATACATAACTGGATAACTTAGGGTCAACATTGGCATTATCACCTTCAATAAAGCGCTCGCCAGTATAAATACCTTCAGCAAAAACCTGCCACTGTTGGGCAATATCATAACTCACATACGCACGGGCATTATGCTCCGCAACCCAAGAAAGCGCCTTGCCTTCGTTCTCGCCTTCGGTAAATTCAGCATCAATGTAATCATATGATGCGCCCAGCAACCAATCTGCAGCGATTTGCACATCATAAGCGGCATTAACGCCAAAACGAGTTGAAGCATCAGCATTAACGTTAGCACCGCCGCCCTGTGGACCATCAGTGCGCCCTGCGTCATATACAATTTCATCTTCCAAATCTAAACGGTAAAGGTTTAATTTGAAGGTTTGTGTTGTAGTGGTCCAGTCCCAACCTGCTTCATATGAGCGGCCGGTTTGTGGATCAAGACCAAGGGTGGTAATTGGGGTATAGGCTTGCTCATCCACTTTGGCAAAACGGAAATTATCATTGGCGCGAATATAAAAACGATGCGCAAGGCTTGGACGATAATTTAACCCTAACTCAAATGCATGGGCATCATTATCAAGCTCAACACCATTTGCGTATGATAATTGATCTGTTAAGTCATCTGTCACTTCACTGTAACGCCCACCAACTACATAGGATAATGACTGCGTTAATGGCACTGAGGCTTGCACATAAGCACTGGTCACTTTCTGTTCATTATTACGTTGAATGTAAGCAGTATCAAAATCGGCCTCACCGATACTTAAATCAACCCCAGCAATAATGTCTAAATCACCATTATCTAGCTGATAATTTGCTGTGGCTTTGGGTGAAAAGCTTAATAAACTTCGCTCGATACGCCCAGCACTGCCCCAAATAAAGTTAGTGGTTAGAGTATCAGAGTAAGTTAAATCAGTGGCCAAAGCCCATTCTTTAGTTAATTGGTACTCATAGCCACTGCGCAGCGCTGTGGTCATTTCATGAACATAATCATCATCGGTAAAAGGTGCGGCCTGAGTTGGATCTTGCAGATACTGCTCCAGTGTTAGCGCACCAGGGGCCTGGCGATCATTATCGAAGTAGCTGGCTTCAACAAAGAAATTTTGTAAATCAGTTTGATATTGCAAACGGCCTAGAATTGAGCCGGTTTCACTGTCGTTATTATCGCGATAGTTATCACTTTGATTGTAACTGCCGGCCAAGTAATAATGCCAAGCGTCATTAATTTTGCCTGAAATATCCCCTTTAGCTTCATAAGTATCAAAGCTGCCAGCACTTAATTGCAGTCCGCCGCCGTCTTTATTAGGCGCTTTAGTGATGATGTTAATCACCCCGCCAACAGCTTGATCGCCATAAAGTACCCCAGCACTACCTGATAATATTTCCACCCGCTCAACTTGATTTAACGGCACTGCATTAATGCTAGGAGCCGCAATATCAATATTGTTTAAGCGGCGACCATCAATCAAAATTAAGGTATTGCTGGCGGCTTGAGACGCTGAAAAACCGCGCATGGCAAAAGTCGTACCTGAGTTGTTATCAGACACTTGAATACCCGCTTGAGAACGTAATAACTCCGTTAAGCTCACCGCACCACTAAGCTGAATATCAGCTTGGTCGATCACATTTACATTCGCTGCAATATTAAGAGGATTTGCATCTTGACGACCAATAACCACAATTTTTTCAACCTCTGCATTGGCAGAATTGTCTGTTGTGGTGTCAGCGTAAACAACTGAGGTTGTTGAAGCAGCTAGACCAAATACTAGGCTTAATGCTGATGCGATTTTTGTTAGATTTGTACCCATTTACCTTTAACTCCTGAAAGGAAAAATGGGGCATATTTGCCGCAGCGCATCGTACTCGTAAATTTATCTGTTAGCGATAAGCCATGATTATTTACAAGCAACGAGCTACATTTCGAGATCTGCCCACCGAAATCTCAAAATCATCTATAGGGCCGGTCTCCGGACTTAGGTTAAAGTAGCAAAGCTACTGACGAACATGAATTTTTAACGTTAAATAGCAGCTAAAATTTCACAGCTACAAGCTTTATCGCACTCAGTCCTCACCATTACCGTTGCGGGGGCAGTACTAGATTTTCACTAGTTTCCCGATTATCCCGTGTCATACACAGGCACCACTATAAATTGACGATAAATTATATAAATTTTTGATTGCTACGACTTAAAGCAGCCATATAACAAGCTGATATAGTATAACGTGCTTATGGGGATTTTTGATATAACGAAAATGAATCAATCATATTATTCAACTTATTGAAAAATAGTCTGAATAATATGATTACTCATTAATAGCTCGCTTACTGATAAGCGGATTGTTGATAAACCAATTATTGATAAAAAGAAAATTTCTAGAATCGTAACTGCTTAAAATTCGACATAAATTGACGATGATTGGTCGATTTTAATGGCGCTGAGTTTTTATTAAAAACATCGCCGCGCATAGACTTATGCATAAAGTACAAGTCTTCAACGCCTTTAATTACGGCGTAATAACCTATTTCACCTTGCTGTTTAACTGAGCCACCTTGCTGTAAAAAGTTAGCCATAACGGTACAGCCGATAATGCCGTGATACGCTTCTTGACCACCCATCTGGGTTTTTCCAAGTTGCTCATAAACCACCTCACCTTGGCAGCTGTCTTGGTAGGTGCTAGCAAAATTATTTAAAAATCGCTCAGGCTCGATATTTTCTGCCAAGCCCTCAAAGCCTTGAATACAGAATAAATCAGACCAATTATTTAAACTTTCCCCAGCAGGAACAAACTCAGCTTTATACATATTCCCTTTGCTAGAATTAAATGCCATATTCCAGCCAATAGGCAGCTCAAAAGACACACTTTTGGAAAATATTGATAACTCTCTTTTTGCAGCGTTAGTTGCATCTGCTGATTGATTGGTGGTGCTATTGAGGTAAGACTGTGACTCTTTGGCCATTACTTTATTTCCAGGGCCTAATAACAACAGCCCTGAAAATATTATTGTCGTAAAGCAAGCTTTCATACCTAATTCGTCCTTGGTATTGGTGCTGAAAGGTGAAGTTTGGTTTATTCAAAAATAAATACGGCAAACCTTGTCACCAAGTTGTTGCATTACTGTAATGTTTTAACGCTTAATCTTCAACAACATCTGCGCTATCGGCAGCATCTATTTGCTTAGCATCATCTGATAATGCATCTGCTTCATCGGTTAATGCTTCTGCAGCAATTGCATCTGCAATTGATTTAGCCTTAAGTTGTTTTTCTGTTTTACGTTTATTGCGTTCAGCTTGCGTGGTTAAAAAAGCGGGAAGCTCTTGCTTACCCCAAGCTTCAGCCTCGGCTTCTGATGCAAATCCGTCATGACTTTTAGACACAATAGTCTTAGTTGCAGTCATACGACGAGTGATTTCAGTTTTCCAAGTTGTACCAACTTGTTTTACTCTAAAATCATATTTTTTTGCTTTAGTCATTTTGGGCTTTTTCCTACAAATTTATCGCCACGCATCGCGCGTGATAATGGTTATTGAGTAATAAGATGACATCACCTGATTACTTTACTAATTGATTTGATCCAACGATCATCATTTCACATTTTAGGCAATCGAAAACCAGCTTTAAGCGGTCTTTGCCAATATCGAGCACCATTGGGTCAGCTTTAATGCCTTCAACTTCTTTAGGGCATAAATTAAAGCTGTAACGTAAGCAATGCTTAGTCACCATTAATGGTGCATCGGTTAATAGTTTGTTTTTCTCGTAAGTGTCTTCAATTTGAACCACACCGTGTTGCTCATAAAATTCACGAGACTTATCGTTTGCAACATTAGATAAAAAACTTAAATACTTTTGCGGGAAACGCGCTGACTTATCATGCTCAGCTCGCTGTGGTCGCTGGTAGCCTTTTACTCTGGCGTCATCAAAGGCTGCAATGGCATCTCGCCTTAAACCATTAATCACTGACGCTGGTAAAAACCAACGATTAGCACATTCAATCGTTAACTGCTGTAACTGATAGTCACTGTTACCCAGTTTGCCGAGCTGCGTTCGCAGGCTTGCATCTGCTTTAGCGTAATCTTTCGCCGGCTCTTTTGCCCACTCAAGCTCTACTGTAACGCTATGGGCATGCTTGTCACTGATGGTCAGTGAAATGCCTTGCGGCGTATCAGCCAATACCATATCAACCGCAATGTTACGGCTAGCAGAGTCTTTTGATAGCAAAGCATCAAATTGATGATCGAAGTTTCTAAATAACTCCACACCGACTTTTAAGTCTTTCGACACATCGGTCAGATATAAAGTATTACCATCAGCGCGGTTAACCCTTAAGCCTTTGGTTTTGTTATCAGATAAACGCTGCTTTTGATAACCATCAATAAAGAAGCACAAGCCATCACCGTTATTAAACTCAACGGCTTTACCCGCTTTACTGCTATCGACTTTAATAAAATCGCGGCCAACACTGGTGATAACCCCCACTTTTTCACCAATGTACTTTGGCGAGCTAAAATGCTCAATTTGCTCAGTACGTTGATTAATAAAGTAATCTGTCTTACCGCGGTTAAAGCTTTTTTCAGGATCTGGCGTAAAAGTAAATTCGCTTCGACCATGAGACATTGACTCAAGATCGCTGCGGCGATCAATAATCGCATCTAACTGCTGGCGATAATGGGCGGTGACGTTTTTAAGATAACTAATATCTTTTAAACGGCCTTCCACTTTAAATGATGTTACGCCTGCATCAATTAATGCTTCTAAATTCTCAGTTTGGTTGTTGTCTTTTAATGACAACAAATGCTGATTTTCAGCTAACACTTCACCATCACGGGTGGATAAATCGCAAGGCAAACGGCACATTTGTGAACATTCACCACGGTTAGCACTGCGATTAGAAAACGCATGACTGATATTACATAAGCCGCTATAACTGACGCACAATGCGCCATGAACAAAGTACTCAAGCTTAAGTTGCGTACTGGCTGCAATTTCTTTAATTTGCGGTAAATTCAGCTCACGGGCTAATACCACCTGTGAAAAACCGACCTGTTCTAAAAACACTGCTTTTTCTGGGGTGCGATTATCCATTTGGGTACTCGCGTGCAGTGCAATTGGCGGTAAATCTAACTGCAACAAGCCCATATCTTGGATGATTAATGCATCCACACCTGCTTCGTATAATTCCCAAATAAGTGCCTGCGCTTTGGCAATTTCGTCATCCATTAAAATGGTATTTAACGCTACAAACACTTGAGCATGATAACGATGAGCAAACTCTGCCAGTCTGGCAATGTCTTCCACACTATTACCGGCATTATGGCGTGCACCAAATGCAGGTCCGCCAATATATACAGCATCAGCACCATGACGAATAGCTTCAATGCCGTAATCAGCATTTTTAGCGGGTGCCAGTAGTTCAAGCTGCTTTTTCTCTTGCGACTTGCTCGCTAGAGATTGAGAACCTAGAGATTGAGTATCTATAGGCTTATCAGTGGTTTGTTGTGGGGAAAATATCTCAACAGAGCTCATAATGGGCAGTATCTTTTCAGGGTAATAATAAAAAATGCATCAAGAAGGTGAATTAAACACGGACAATAACCACGTGTCAGGCACTCTCTTGACGCACTGTTGAGCTGCTAGTTTAGCAAAAAATAACCAATATCGATGCTTTTACTTAAACAAATGCTGAATATTCTTAAAATCTGTTTTACCTTCAGCGATTTCTTGCGGGTTTAAACCTGACACTTCATGAGGAAAAACAAGCCATTCTTCAGACTCATGGATAAAATAATCCGGCTTTAAATCAACTGCGGTATTTTTTGGTTTGTAATAAGGACAAGCCACTCGAATATCTGTCGGGATATTTTTGCGCATAAATTTTTGCAATTTATCAATTAATGCATCAACACTGCGGCCAGAATCAAATACATCATCCACAATTAATAGCCCATCGTCAGCATTTGCATTTTCAATGATGTAATGTAGGCCATGAACTTTGATTTTCTTGCTTTGCTTATCAGTGCCAATACCGTAATAAGATGACGTTCTTACTGCGATATGATCGGTTTCAACATTCTTAAAATCATAAAATTCTTGCACTGCAATACCGATTGGAGCACCGCCACGCCAAATCCCCACAATAAATTGCGGTCTAAAGCCACTATCGTACACTTGTGCTGCTAATTTGAATGAGTCTTCAAGCAACTGCTGTGCGCTAATATAATGTTTCTCTGTCATTGGATAAGGCCCCTATTATTTTATTGCGGCGGATTTTATACCAATTATAGGTAACTTGTCTGTGAGGAAGAGAAATATTTATCAAATAAGCCTCAAACCGCACAATGACGACTTGGTATAAAATCACCAAAATATAATAAGTCTCAACTGCCACTCATCAAAGTGCCAGTGTAAATAGTCACAATTAAGCGGGCTATAGTGACAAAAGTGACAAAAGTGGCAAAGAGACAATAGTGACGACAGTGAGCGATTTCGGCAAGTTTGTGAAGCTTGGCAAATTCTGCGTACTGAGTCGTTATAAAAGCTAGTTTAAATTGCAGTGCTTTTTACTAAAAAGCACTAGGCCATCACAGTTTTAACACTGACACTGCTAACGGATTCAGTCATAATCGCAGCTAACTTTATGGCAATTAAGCAAGTGCTTAAGTTGCTTGAGTTATTTAAGTTGCGTAAGCTTAATTATCTCTCGCGATATATCGCCAACATCACCCCACTTTGTCGAGGCATACATGGTAAAGATTAAACATATTGCATTCACGCTGGCTGTTGCTGCATTCACATTAACCCTAACGGGCTGTGGCAAACCTGCTGATACAACGGTTACAACTACAGAAAAAACTGCTGTTAAAACGGCTGTAGAAACTGTTGAAAAAACTGCTGTAACTCCATCTAGGTTTGTTGAAGGTCAACATTACACTCAAGTTTCTGATGCACCAGCATCAAGTGAACCTAAGATTTCTGAATTTTTCTCTTTTTACTGCCATAACTGTTACAACATGGAAACCCAGTACCTGCCAGAAATTAAAGGTAACTTGAATAAAGAGATTAACTTTGAAACAAAGCACGTTGACTTTATGAACAGTGATATTGGTACTGAAGTCATGCGCGCCTTAGCCGTTATTCATGAAGTGGGTAATGCGGATGTATTAAATAAAGCCATGTTCCAAGCGATTCAAGGCGAAGGTGGACACCACGACCACAGTGCTCCAGGTCATAGCCATGACGAGCCTGAAATCAACAATCGTGACGATATCAAACAAGTGTTTGCAGCTCACGGTATCGATAGCGCCGCTTATGACAAGATTGCTGACAGCGAAGCTACAGATAAGAAATTGTCTCAATGGCGCCAACAGCAAATCATGTACCGCGTTCAAAGCGTACCGACTTTCATCGTTAACGATAAGTATGCTATCAACATGAATGAAATGCGTACTCTTGGCGATCTAATTGACGTGATGAATTACTTAGCATTAGAAAAGAAATAAGCTACAAAGAATCATTGTCTAAGTACAATCTTTAGCGTATTAAAAAGCCCAATCATGATAATCATGCTTGGGCTTTTTTAGGTTTGTTATAACGTAAAATTGTCACTAGCCAATGGTATATAGATTGAATTAATGACTAAGAATTTCTCACCATATCAATAATATGAAACATGGCAAACACGATATGTACCATCAAGAAACCCACAAAGCCTTGGGCAAAAAGAATGTGGTATTTACGCCACATTAATGCATCACTGCTACCTTGAGTGGCAAACCATGCGATGCCGGTAATACTCACTAGCGCCATTAAAATCAGCCCTATTCCTTCAACAATACTGAAGATACCTTTGCCTCCAGAGCTCGGTAAAGTGCCCTTTTTTAACTGTTTAACTTCATCTACACATTGGGAAAAGTCTAATCTTAACCACGGAAAGAACTGACGCCAGTGGCCATTTAACAGATTCTTCAGCATAAATAACAAACCAAATATAGCTGCCACTAAGCCTAGATACACATGCAAACTGTCCCAAATACTGGCATTGGCTCTTAATTGCCGACCGATTAGGATCCATGGGCTAGTTACCACCAAAAATACGCTTAGGGTTATCACAATGACATGCAGTTTTTCGGCAATAGCACTAACCAAAGCAGATGACTTTTGACTCATGAATTTACCTTCCTTTTGCAATGATAAGCACTTAACTTATTCTCAGTCTTAAGCTCGTTAAGCGCTATGAATTTGGTCTACATAGGCATCTACTTTTTCCCAGTCGGTGTACTCAACTTGGGTATTAGGATCCGTAGGCCCTTTGGTCATCCACATGATAAAGCGAATAATATTACGATCCATTGGGCCATAACCTTGATAATCTAAATTACCACCAAACACTTCCAGTACTTTAGGTTGCCAGTCACTTTGCTTTAAAAAAGCTTGCATATACATATTGGTGTCTGGGGTGTTTTTACCCGGTTTCCTAGCAACTAAACTCACAGAGAAAAAACCATTGGGTTTACTATCAAGGACTGCTTTATTGTCGGCAGCAAATTGATAGAGTGCTGGGCGGTGCTTACCATGGCGGATACTGGCACCAATAAATACTTTATCAAATGCACTGATATCAGGCTTATCTTGCAGCGCTGCTAAGGTGACTGTGTTGCCTTTAGCGATGAGCTTTTGCTGCATGTAATCGCAAATCTTACGGGTTTGACCGTGAACCGTTGAATAAATAATTAAAATGCTACTCACGTTAACCTCAATTTTAAAAAGTGTTATCTGTCATTAACTTCATCTTAATTGAAATGCCGCAACAATTACATGGATCAGATCACGACAAATCAGTCGCAACGCCTATTAATAATCAGGACTTTTGACTAGCTCACAAAAAAGTGGATAAACCTTACGGTTCATCCACTTAGCAATTATCATTATGTCACATCAATAATTGAACTTACGCCCACTGAATAATGTTGTCAGCGAATCAATACTAGCAAGAGATTTATAAAGACATCAAAAATGCCACCAGCTGATCTCGTTCAGCTTGTGATAATGCCATAAACTCATCTTTGCTATTTTTAGCTTCGCCGCCATGCCATAAAATAGCCTCTTCTACGGTTGCTGCGCGGCCATCATGTAAAAAACCAGCCTGTGGGTTTACTGTGTGTGTTAAACCAAGCCCCCATAATGGACGGGTTTTCCACTCATTACCGTTAGCAAGAAAGTCAGGGCGACCATCAGCAAGTTCTTCACCCATGTCATGCAGTAACATATCTGTAAACGGATAAATTACTTGTCCTTTTAGCGAGTCAGGCATAGGTAAGCCACCGATATCGCCTGCAGTTTGGGTGGTAAAGCTAGCCATATGACAACCAGTACAGTTAACCTGTTCAAATAGTCTTGCCCCCTCGCGAACGTTATCATCAGTGACATTACGTCTCGCGGGTACCGCTAATGTTTCGGCGTAAAAAACCACAGCATCACTAAATGCGGCATCAGCTTCTGGGGCACCATTCTCATCGCTGCCAATATCAACAAAACCTGTACGAGTTAAGTAAGAGTCATGCAAACTTGTTCCAACAATACTTTCATTAGGGAACAGCGGATTAGTAATACCAATATCACCACGTAAAGCGCCTAATGACTGCACTCTGACACTTGGCGTATTCGCTTTCCAACCAAAACGTCCCATTGACACAGGCTTTTCAGCGCCATTCTGCGCTTTTATCGCATCAAATACCCAGTTTGGACGCCCTGAAATACCATCATTATTGGCATCGTCAGCATCTGCGTTAGCTAGAATGTCAGCTTCAGGAATTGCTTCTAATAAGCCTAAGCCAAACACCGGCATGCCATTACGCCAGCCCATAAGCACATCATCTTGCAGTAGATTTGATGTCACATTGGCACTGTGCTTAGTTTCACTTGGTGCATCATAAGGATTTTCGACTTCAAAAATGGGTTTCTTTAAGACAACTTCACGACCATCAGCATAAGTAACCGTGGTTTTCTCGTATGACAAATACACATCAGCTTGACCACCAAAGGCATTATCTTCCCAATCAGCACGGGCTTTTAGCACGCCGCGATGAAATAATTGTCCACCAAAATCAGGCACTGCTATTGGCGCGCAGTAATCATTTTCAGCTGTCGGGGTTACACACTCTTCAGCGGGCGCTTTACTAATTCGTAAGAAAATACCTGCATCAGAACCCAGTTTAACCCGCGTTTCATCCGCCGCTAAATATGGCGTTGAATTACGACCATCTCGTTGATGACAAGAATTACAATCAGCATTATTGAATACTGGACCTAGGCCATCTAGCTCTGGGTGTGCAGTGTTAGGTGCGGTTGTAAATGACATTTCAAAATTGGCATCACCTTCAAGGTGAAGTTCAAGGTTTTCAGCTGATAAATTGGGCGCTGGGGTTGAAAACCCATGACCAGAATTACCGGCATCAAATGTGGTGGTATCACCGCCTGAAGCACTAATATCGGTAAAGTTTGGGTAAATAACTGTTGGTGGTGTATCAATTGGAGGCGTTGTACTGGGCTCTTCATCGCCGCTACCACCACAGGCCGACAATAAAATGGTGCTCGCTAGCGATAGAGATAATATGGATAATTTGGGGTTCTTATTCATCATTTTCACACTCTGAAGTCATTATCTAATACGCAGATAATTTAAGATTTGAACGAAGACAGACATGCCATACTCTATTGGTCAGCTTTTATCTGTGTTTTTATATCGATGCTTTTAAATCTGAGCTTTATAAAACTGAGCTTTTATAACTGAAGTTATAATTAAAGTAAGGCTGTGCACTTAAAGAATGGCTCTACCTATGACAAGGTAGAGCAGTTTCAATTAGTCACAGCACTTAACAATGCTTTAAATTATTGCGCATTCCAGTCTGATAATAATGGGATTACGTCAGACTCTAACGAGGTTTGCAGCTTAGTTAATGCAGTGACAGCAGTCGCAACACGTTCACGGCCAGATTCATCTAAAATGGCTTGGCGAAATGGCATATCGTCACTACCGGCAATGGCTTGAATTTTCAAAATAGCATCATCAATTTCACTTGATATACGAATTGAAAGTGCACTGTCTGCTGCGGCGACAAAGTCAATAATGCCTTGCTTATCTGCACTACCGGTGAACTCACCATGGTAAACATTACGAACACCTTGGATGTTGTCAGCAAAATCGGTCAATGAATTCCAAGAGTATTGCGACTCAACTTTTGAGGTGTCAGCTGTGGCTAATGAGTCACCAAATGGATCAGCAATTTTGCCATTACCCACTTCATCAACAATACCAATCATGCCGTTAATTAATTCTTCAATAACCGCAAGTTCTGATGAATAAACGGTATTATTAGCAGAGCCAGGCGTTTTTAATAAATCTGCATAAGGCAGTGCATTGGTATCTTGTGGGTTATGA
Source organism: Shewanella sp. 10N.286.51.B8 (assembly GCF_041469325.1). Classification (NCBI taxonomy): domain Bacteria; kingdom Pseudomonadati; phylum Pseudomonadota; class Gammaproteobacteria; order Alteromonadales; family Shewanellaceae; genus Shewanella; species Shewanella sp. 10N.286.51.B8. Next base: position 16,981 of record NZ_JBFRKG010000007.1, on the reverse strand, counting down.
GAAACCTGCCATGCATCATCTAACTGCGCTGTGTAGTCGCGAAATACTTCAGCCAATGCAATGACATATTCACGTTCAGCCGTCGTTAATTCTGCAATTAATTTCGTATTGTCATCTACGCCATCACCAAATAATAAATATTCCATGGTATGAAAACCTTGAACATCATCGTTCCAGCTTTTAATAGTCTCAGCATCAAAACCACTATTGTTAGCTAATTGGGTTTGTAAGTCAGTGGTGTTTAACGGCCAGCTATCTAAATGTGGATCAATACTTAATGAATCTACAGGACCAAAGATATGTGACTCACCTTGTTCCCATGGTTTACGAGCGGCTTTCCATGCATCTTGCGCTGCTGTTAAGTCAGCTTGAGATGTAGAATTTAACAATACTTGCGTCGCAGATAACAAGGCAACGCCTTGTGCAGCTAGATTGGCATAACCAGCAACAATGACATCATCAGTTAAATTGGTGACCAACTCTGTTGCTGAAAAAGTAAACCCTGTTTCTGGTAGTAGTGGTGCTATAACTTCTTCAATCTCTGAGCCTGAACCACCACATGCTGACAGGGTTCCTACTAGTGCGAATGCAATTGCTGTGTACTTAAAATTCATGTAATACTCCATTTTAATCGATAATATTTTTTACTGAAGATGGTCAGTATTTTTCTTAAAATTAAACTAGCTAAAATCTGCTGCTGTTAAAGCGAGAACTGATAACCCACACCGAGGGCAAAAAAGTTAGTATCTGGAATACTGGCTACAGCCACTTGCTGCAGGCCACCTTCAGCTTTAATCACAATCTCTGGAATAGGGAAATAGTTAACCCCAATACTGCTCCAGGTATTTTCATAACGCTGGGTAGCAGTACCGCTTTCTACTTCCATTAATGGGTTTGAGTAATCAATATTGGCAAAAACAGTTAAGGGAACATCGATGTATTCATCTAACTTAAAGCCAGCTTCAACAAAAAATGATTGCGACTTAGAGCCTAACTGGGCGAAGTTACCTGGCTGTAAACCTGGGGTGGTTTTGTTTGCAAGAGTAATGGCATCGGCATCACTTAACGTGCCATACATATATTGACCACGAAGCACCCAAGGGCCTTCAACAAAAGCCGCTGCAGCTGTCACAATGCTCAATGTGCCATCAACATTTAATTTATTACTTTTGTTACGGTTACCGCTGGTATTGCCATAATAATAAGACACACCAATTGCACTGCCGGTTTTAAAGTTGCCATAGTCGATACGGCCAGCAAAGGCTAAATCATCAGCGTTAACATGCTCAAAACGTTTCTGATGCCCTGAAGCAACCCAATCATATGTTCTGAAATACTCAGAATTAAGGCCGCTGACAACTTGTGCTTGATAATGAAAATCTGCAAGTTCACCGTAAACACCAATACCGTTTTCATTCCACACAGCTGGTATCATCGCAGCTTCACTTTTGTGGCGCAGCACAGTGAGATATTGATTCGGTTTATGTAAAGTGCTTGAAAGACCAATAGGCAAATGAATGTTACCGAATTTAACCCCGAACGCATCACTAGGTCGGTAACGTATTTCAGCCTTCTCAACGACGACTTCACCACCCGCTTCTGTTTCAGTTTCAAACTCGCCAAACTCATCAAAACCATCATATTCTAGTGCAGCACCAGTACCGCCGTGCTCGTATTCTATTTCAACCTCCATGCTCCATTCGTCAGTGAACTGGTAGCCAAACTCGGTAACAATACGTTCAAGGTCAAAACGATTTCGTCTTTCAGGTGAGGTATCTTGCACATTTTCAAAATACTCATCGCTAGTGAAGTTAGCTGAGCCGTAGGATTTGAATGAGAATTTACTGTAACGTTCTGCTGCAGTTGAAACAGTGTTACTGACATCTTTTACAGCGTTACCTTGTTGCTCTTGAGTCACCTCAATCTGTTTTTGAGATGCTAACTGCTGTGACTGTTGCTGTGCAAGCTGCTGTAATTCAAGTTTTAATGTTGCGATTTCAGCTTCTTGTTTCGCAATTGCTTTTGCCAAATCATCAGCTGAAGTTGCAGCACTGACATTGGCTGTAGCCCCAAAACCAATCACACTTGCTATCGATACTGCCAACAGTGTTAACTTTTTGCTCATCTCATTCTCCACAATAATTGCGTGCCTTTTGTTAATACATCGACACAGTATATTAAATAAGAATCATTTACATTAGAATTTACATTTATTTTCGCAACTTCGTTTACATCAAATTTACACTTAGCGATCAAAGGCTATCTATGTAACTATGAGGTTAATATTGACAGACAAGAAAAAGTGACCGTAATGCCCGCAGTTTCAGACAAAAATCCACAGCAATTGTTATTGTGGATGACCTTTATCATGTCGATGGTATTTGCTGTGTGGCAAGCCTTACTCAATAACTTTGTTATCGAGAAGGCGGCATTTACTGGAGCAGAAATTGGCCTACTGCAAAGTTTACGCGAGGTGCCGGGCTTTTTAGCCTTTACCGCAATTTTTGTTTTATTGCTGATAAGAGAGCAAACCTTCGCGCTATTGTCACTGGCGGTGTTGGCTATTGGCATTGCCATTACTGGCTTTTTTCCTAGTGTATTAGGGCTTTATATCACCACGGTGTTAATGTCGATTGGCTTTCATTATTTTGAAACTGTTAATCAATCATTAACGCTGCAATGGGTTGATAAAACTAAAACTGCTGAGTTTTTAGGTAAGGCATTAGCATGGCGCTCTGCAGCAGCTTTACTGGGTTATGGCAGTATTTGGCTGGTTATGACTTGGCTAAAACTCGACTACGTGTGGATGTACGCTATCATTGGCGGCTTAGGCTTAATTGCGGTCGTTATAATGAGTCTGTATTACCCACATTTCCCTATTGCTGAGCCGCAGCACAAAAAGCTTATCTTTAGACAACGTTACTGGCTTTACTACGCACTCACTTTTTTATCAGGCGCCAGAAGACAAATCTTTATGGTCTTCGCTGGTTTCATGATGGTGGAAAAATTTGGCTATTCAGTGACTCAAATCACCTCACTGTTTTTAATTAATTACGTGGTTAATTTACTATTTGCACCAGCCATTGGCCGCTTTATTAGTCGCATAGGTGAACGTAATGCCTTAGTGATTGAGTATGCTGGTTTAATTATTGTTTTTGCTAGCTACGCCGTCGTTGAGCACGCCACCATAGCCGCAGCCTTGTATGTTATTGACCATCTATTATTTGCTATGGCTATCGCCATGAAAACCTACTTTCAAAAAATTGCCGATCCTAAAGATATTGCCGCTAGTATGTCGGTAAGCTTTACCATTAATCATATTGCCGCAGTGATTATTCCGGCACTGTTAGGCATATTATGGTTAAGCTCGCCTCAATGGGTATTTATGATTGGAGTCGGCTTTGCTATATGCTCGTTAATATTGGCATTAAACATCCCGACATCTCCTGCTGCTGGCAATGAAACTAATTGGCGTTTTGTAACAAAAACATCAAAACTCAAAACACCATAAAACAATAAGAATAAACAATAAGAATAAACAATAAGAATAAAACAATGGCAAACATTCAACCGCAAATCGCTGAAGCCCAAGTCTCCACTAAGGCCTCAACTAAGGCCTCAACTAAAGCTTCGACTAAGCCGCTAAACTCAGCACAGGCAAACGACAACGGCGCTAAGGTTTCAGCAAGTAAAAAAGCGCTTTTGCTGGGGAAAGTACTGGGATTAGCCAGTGAAGAAGATTATCGCCCTTCCAGTGCATCCATTGCTGAGCGAGCTGAGTTTCGACTACGAAAACTACACTCTCAGCATCAGCTTAATCTGGAAACCATCTTTAAATTGGCTCTCACTTATACGCCTACAGATGTGACAGGAGAAGATTTAGACCCTGATTGGAGTTACCAGTTTTTTCAAATGGCTGAGCAAATTAATAGCCGCAGAATGCAAGATTTATGGGCACGCATTTTAGCCAGTGAAATAGTTAAACCGGGTAATTTTAGCCTAAGAACATTGGCAACCCTTAAACAACTGACCCAAAGAGAAGCCCATATTCTTGAAAAAGCCTTGGGAATGTCAGTAAAACTTAATCACGAAAGCCGTTATAAACTGCTCAGTGGCTACCGTATACATGGCGGTATCAAACAATATTTTAGAAAATCGACTCTGATGAATTTCGGGCTATCGAAATATGGTTTGCCCTATTCGAGTATATTGACCTTAATTGATGCGGGAATACTTCACAGCAGTGAATTTGAAACTGGCACCTTAGACAAAGGCGTTAAAATTCAATTAAATATGATAGACAACAAAATAGCTATTGAGCCTAATAGCAATAACTTACTATTCAGTTATTACCGTTTTACCCCCATTGGAGATGAACTCAGCCAATTGGTTCATCCTAAGGTTGATAGTGCTTTTGTAAAGGATTTAACCGCACTACTTAGCAGAGACTTTAAGGTAGAAAGTTAATAGCAGCTATATAGATGCGAGACTATTTAAAGTCTTTAGTTGAGGCGACTGTGGCTTGAACATCCGCTTGCGTCTCACCATGCTCATAAAGAGAAGAATGCTGAGCTTTATGCATCGAAAATAAAAATTGTCTGAGGGTTTCTCTTGAGTCTTCTCCGACAATAATTGTTGCTGCAATAACGCCATTGTCTGAGCGAACTTTTTTATATTCAATATCAAAACTAATTTCATGGGTAAGCACCAAGGTGCCACGCCTAGGTTGGCTTGACTCGATAATCTGCGGTGCATCTAAAGTGACGCCAGTGCTTGAAAGCGACAACACATCAATGGCTAAATTTGTATCAAAATCAATAATTCTGACATTATCTAACTCTTTCATGCGCCAGCTTCTATCTGCACCTCGGGTATCCACGACTTCAGGGATCCCCAGTTGAGACACAAATTGACCCAGTTCATCCATTTTTAAAGAGAAAGGAAACCATAAACGGTAGTGACCAATTTCAGCTAGTAACGTCATCTGAGTTTTCCCTAACAGGCTGGCTAAAGCCTCGGGCATTTCAGTGGTCACAGCAACGGAATCAGTATCACTTTTACTAACAATAGGAGGCTGCTTGGCAAAAAGTTCACTGAAACAGGCTAACTCTTCTTTGGTTAATGTTGAAGTCATTGTCAATCCTCCCTGATGTTTATACTTTAAGATAGCCTAAAAACATTAACACGCAAGCTACATTTATTCAAACATGTAGAAATGTTCAGTTTTAATAAAAATCAATAAAATTATAGGCTTTCAACATTTAGCCTATACCTAAAAAGAGTTAGCCACCTACTTGAAACCAGCTCGTGATTCAACGACTTTCGAATCAATTATCTCAAGCATACTCAAGTCATCCACCCACTGTGAGTAAATCTAGCGCCAGCTATTTAGCACCATATCATTTTCAAAATAATCTTGGGAAAAATAAATAAATCACAATTAGGTTGCGCGCAATCCAATTTAAGTTTATTGTTACCCCCAGTTAAGTTGTGCACAACCTAAATTCAAGTATGCATATCAAGATAATGATTTTAATTATGTAATTTGGAGTAATAATGGACATCATTTATTCAGCATCAGCAAAAACTACCGGCGGTCGTGATGGACGCTCAGTATCTTCAGACAACAAACTTTCTGTTGAGTTAAGCACGCCAAAAGAATTAGGTGGCGCAGGCGGAGAAGGAACCAACCCTGAACAACTTTTTGCAGCCGGTTATTCAGCCTGTTTTATTGGCGCGATGAAATTTGTTGCGGCCCAAGATAAGAAAATACTCAGTGCAGATTTGTCAGTAGAAGCAACCGTGGGCATTGGCGCAAATACCCAAGGCGCTGGGTTTGCCATTGATGTGGCACTTAGCATTGATTTACCAGGAATGGATAAAATAGCAGCGCAAGCCTTAATCGAAAAAGCTCATCAAGTTTGCCCTTATTCCAATGCAACTCGCGGTAACATTCGCGTTGAGCTGTCACTGGTTTAAGCATAAACAGCTGTTGAGACTATTACTCTAAACACTGATCAAAAAAAGCCCCTGAATTACTCATTTATAGGGTAATTCGGGGGCTTTTTGTTTAAATGATTTAGAACTTTTCGAGTAAAGTTTCAGAGAAGTCCGCAGTCGTTATTTCAAGGTTTAAATCGGCAAGTTTTGATTCGATAGCACTGATATCAGTTTGAACTGTGGCCAGTGTCAGGGTGTTATTGTCTAATTCAAACACTTGCTTTTGGGTCGTAAAATAAAACAATAAAACCGTTAATGCGTCTAGATCATTGTCGCTGGCTGCCAGTTTGATTTTAGCCAGTTTGCGATAAATTCGATTATGCAGTTGTTTTAATTTCCAAACCCAGTAAATCTCTTTTAGGTATTCATGTTTCTTATAAAAATTCATTACTAAGCTGCAGCTGAGTACCGCGAGGATAACGCCTAACAAGTTTAGGTGAAAGTGCCCTGTAGATTCACCACTGGCCACCGTTTTATTACCAAACAATTCAATTAGCACAGTACCAAAACCGAGGGATAATAGGGTTAAACTCGCCACTAATGACACTAGAACCACATTCAAACGTTGACGATATAGCGCCTTATCAACCTTCATTAACTGCATGCAACAACCTTAAAAAAATATGATGACTTATTTTACACTGAATAAGATCGCAAAGTAGCCATTGCTAAGGCTATTTTAATTAGGGAGTAAACCTTTGTCGTGTTAGTAGCAAAACTTCAGCCTTAGTTTTTAATGTGCACGCGTCAACAGCCTATAGCCAATATTTTCAGATTTAACTTAACCACTTAGTAAAATGCTACCTAGATGATTTTATGATAAAAAACTTTCATCTTGGTTTATTTTGACTAGGCTTAACATTAGTAGTTATTTTAACCAATTAGAAAGAATTAAAAACAACCAGCTCAGTTGATAAGTCTTAAAAGACACATAAAAGCCAAAAGATGAATTATAGATGCCTATTGCTGTTGCCTGTCATCAGCTTGAAAGAAATTATTGTCATAGTGCTTCTAAGTATATCGTTGCAGAAAGGGATTTATAGATGGATATCAAGGGGAACTTAGAGTGTAACCAGTTAATTAAACGCTATATTGCCACCAGAGCCGCCACAACCGAAATATGCGCCCCGTTAGAAATAGAAGATCTGTGTATTCAGCCCTGCGCCGACGTCAGTCCACCTAAATGGCATTTGGGACATACTACTTGGTTTTTTGAAGAGCTAATATTACGCCAGTTTGTTGCAGGTTATCAGCGCTTTGATGAGCATTTTAGCTTAATTTTTAACTCTTACTATAAATCAGCAGGCCTGCATTGGACCCAAAAAGATCGCGGTAACTTGTCTAGGCCTACGGTAGCGCAAATAGCCCAATACCGTCAGCAAATTGATGAGCTAATTCTAAGCTTACTCAATGCTGGGATATCAGAAGAAATTGCTACCATTATTGAAATTGGTATTCATCATGAGCAGCAGCATCAAGAGCTTCTGTATATGGACATTAAGTATATTCTGCATTGCAATCCCAGCAGTCCTCGCTACAGCAAAACACCGTTAATGAGCGCACAAGCGGTCACTGGCTCATGGCACACTTATACTCAGCAACTGGTGGAAATTGGTCATTGTGGCGAAGGCTACGCATTTGATAATGAATCACCGCCTCATAAAACTTACCTGACAGATTTCTCAATCTCTGACACTCTTATCACTAATGGTGAGTATTTAGCGTTTATTGAGTCAGCAGGCTATCAAACGCCAAAATACTGGTTAAGCATGGGCTGGGATTGGCTTAACGAGAACGGTATTACATCGCCTTTGTATTGGCGAAATCTCGATGGAAAATGGTTTGAATACACCCTTCATGGCCTAACACCTTTAGACTTAAGTGCCCCTGTGGTTCATGTCAGTTATTTTGAGGCCAACGCCTTTGCCAATTGGCGCCAATGCCGCTTACCCACAGAGCAAGAGCTAGAGCATTATTTACGCAGTAGCGACAATCAAGCCTTAATCTCAGCCCAAGGCCTGCCACCAGCAAGTTATCATCAACCTCAGTTACACCCCATCAATGCAGGTGATACTTCAGGTCAAGTCTGGTGTTGGAGCCAAAGCCATTATTCAGCCTACCCCGGCTATAAGCCCTTTGAAGGCAAGTTAGAAGAATACAATGGCAAGTTTATGTGTAATCAGTTTGTGCTTAGAGGCGGCTGTATTGCCACACCGCCACATCACTATCGACATAGTTATAGAAATTTTTATCAACCACACCAGCAATGGATGTTTTCAGGGATCAGATTAGCAAAGGATATCGTGTGAAGATTTCTAAAATTGATTATAAAAGTGACAATATTGACGCAATAAATAAAGAGCAATTTGCGATTGATGTATTAACTGGCCTTAGCGCTAGCCCAAAAACCTTACAAGCTAAATACTTCTACGACGATACTGGCAGTAAGATTTTTCAGCAAATTACCCAACATGAAGATTACTACCCCACTCGCACTGAGTTTGAAATTTTAAACACCATCAAACATGAACTGGCGGAGCTTATAGGTGAACAGGAAATTGATATTATCGAACTCGGAGCAGGCGACGGTCATAAAAGCCAATTAATCATTGATGGGTTCGTGGATCACAACTGTAAAGTCAATTACTACCCCATCGACATTTCAGAAGAAGCCATGCTGATGTTAGAAGACAACATTTGCGATCACCCTAATGTTGAATGTCACGGCATAGTAGCGGAATACTTTGAAGGCTTAAGGCTGGTGAGAGAAAAATCGACCAACAAACAACTGGTATTGTTTTTAGGCTCCAATATTGGCAATTTTGATCGAGTTCAAAACCAAGGCTTTTTACGTCGTTTGTGGATGAGCATGAATGCTGGCGACTATGCACTGGTGGGTTTTGACCTAAAAAAAGATGTCGATATACTGACCCGAGCTTATAACGACTCCAGTGGACTCACCAAAGACTTTAACCTGAATTTATTAACACGGATCAACAACGAGCTTGGGGCTAACTTTGTGGTGGATAATTTTCAGCACTTTGGCATTTACAGCCCCCTTCTGGGCGCTATGGAAAGCTACGTCATCGCCTCAAAGCCTCAAAATGTGTATATCTCGGCGCTAAAAAGACAATTTCATTTCGACGCCTTTGAACCGATTCATTTAGAGTACTCCTTTAAGTTTCTCAAAACTGATATTGACTTTATTAGCCAACATACCGGTTTTGAGGTCATTAAACACTTTTCAGATCCGCGCGACTATTTCATTGATTCATTGTGGCAAGTTAACAAGTAACCACCCTATTTTAATACTATGACGTCATCTTGCGATAACAACCGCGGCAAACTAGGCTTTGGCAGTGGCGATTTAATACCTTGCATGAAAGAGACTTAAAACCATTCAAACTCAGGAGCGAACAATGCCCCAAGATCTTCAAGCCAATAAACACAATGCTATCGCATTTTACCGCAGCGCTTATTTAGGCGCCCCTGTTAAGGCCATTGAAAAATATGTTGGCGCAGAATACATTCAGCACAATCCGATTGTGGCAGATGGTAAACAGGCTTTCATCGATTACTTCATTGAGATGGCTGAATATAAAGGAAAAACGATTGAGTTTGTCAGGGCCATAGCAGAAGATGATTTAGTGGCGCTGCATACCCATCAAGTGTGGCCTGGTAACGATCAGTATGTCACCATGGATTTCTTTCGATTTGATGACCAAGGCAAGATAGTCGAACATTGGGACTCTATTCAACAAATACCCGCTGAATCAAAACATAGTAATACAATGTATTAAGCCGTCATTAGGCGTAAATTAAGCTATTTCTTGCTTATCTATAGAAGTCTTTCAAAACCAGTAAATCATTAACGTGATAGCTTAACCATCAAACCTAAATCGACTAATAATTGCTAATAATCTTATGAAACTTGAAGAAATTTACCGACAAGACCTTAGTTTACTTATCGCCTTACAAATCTTAGTCGAAGAGTGCAGTGTTACAAAAGCAGCAAAACGGCTGCACTTGAGTCAATCTGCCACCAGTCGAATCTTAAGTCGCTTGCGGGAAATGCTCAACGACCCTCTCTTTTCACGGGTCGGCCAACAATTAGTACCAACCCAATATGCCCTAGATTGCTATCAACAGCTGCAAGGCCCTACAGGTCAATTACTACAACTGCTTACCCCCAGTGAATTTATTGCCAAAGAATGCCAACAAAAATTCACCATAGCTACCACTGACTTTGCCGCACAAGGTCTGCTGCCACTGGTGTTACCTAAGCTCTATCAACTAGCACCCAATATTGGCATTGAGGTCATTCCGGTGCAGCATCAATACCTTCAATCGCAACTAAGTTTACAAGGCGCTGACATGGCAATTTGCCGCGCCATAGATCAAACAGAGCAATTACAACAAACAAGGTTAGGTTTAGTGGGCGTTAGCTGTTTAGTTTCTAATAACCACCCTGTTGCAGATAAAGCCCTATCTCTAGAAGATTACCTACACTTTCCCCACGCTACCATTGCCATTAGTGATGGTGTTAAAGCCATTGTCGACTCATCTATCGCGCAATTCCCACAACGTAAAGAGTTATTAAGGGCGCCAAACTTAGACAGTGCACTGGCACTGCTTGAGCTGCATCCATTAATTATTACCTTGCCAGAGGGTATGGCTGAAATCGCCGCAGCCAAACACGGTTTAATTGTAAAGCCACTGCCGTTTGCAATAGCGCCACTAAACTACAATTTATTTTGGCATGCACGCTGTGAATTAGATAAAGGTCAGCGCTGGCTAAGGGATAAAATAGTCGACTTAATTAAGCCTTTGCTTATCAGTAACAGGCAATAATGAGCACTAAAAAAAGACACAAAAAAGCGGCTATTAAAGCCGCTTTACGATCTTTTAAATAAATGCTTGAGCTAAAAAATTAATCTTTAATGAATAGCTTCAAGCTAATAAATTATTGGCAATTAACTAATACCCGCCCCGTCACCTTACCTTTAACAATCTGCTGTGCAAATTCAGGTACTTGTTCAAGAGCAACAGTTTGACAGGCTTGCTGGTAAAAACTCTCTGGCAACAAGGCAATAACTTGCTCCCATGCCTTCACGCGTTTTTCAAACGGGCAAGCAACAGAGTCAACACCCAACAAGTTAACTCCACGTAAAATAAACGGCATCACTGTGGTTGGTAAGGCAAAGCCACCTGCTAAACCACAAATAGCGGCACTACCACCATAATTGATTTGGGTTAACGCGGTAGCCAACACTTGATTACCGACGGTATCAACCACCCCAGCCCAGCGCTGTTTATCTAAAGGGCGACCCGCTTGTTCAAACTCGCTGCGGTCGATAACATCACTAGCGCCAAGCTGTTTAAGTAGCTCACCATTAGACTCAACACGGCCAGAGCTTGCCACTACACGATAGCCAAGTTGGGCTAACAATGTCACAGCAACAGAGCCAACACCGCCACTGGCACCCGTTACTAGCACTTCACCTTGCTCAGGTGTAACACCAGCCTGCTGTAATGCTTGCACACACAACATCGCAGTTAACCCTGCAGTGCCAACCATCATAGCTTTAGGAGCATCAGCATTTTGAGGTATAGGTACTAACCAATCAGCTTTAACACGAGCCTTCTGGGCCATACCGCCCCAATGGTTTTCACCAACGCCCCAACCCGTTAGGATTACCTCATCACCAGCTTTATAACGCGGATCTGCAGATTCACTTACCACACCCGCAAAATCAATCCCTGGTACCATTGGGAAATTACGAATAATTTTGCCTAACCCAGTAACAGCTAAGCCATCTTTGTAATTTAGCGATGAATAACTTACATCAACTAACACTTCACCTTCAGGAAGATCAGCAACAGATAATTGGCGAACCTCAGCTTGGGTCTGCTTATCATTTTGGGTTAATACAAGTGCGTTAAACATGGTGGCGCTCCTTACATTTTAGATAAAATTATCATAGTGTAAAAACCACCATGAATACACTGCAAACTTTGCATGCCACACATGCACAGGAGTCATACACAAAGGCCGGTGTTGAGATGGGCATGTTTGCTGATAGCTGTTAGCTGATCACATATCATTTGCGAGCAAAATAAACCATCAAATGAGTATAGGTGCAATTCAGCGTTAGTGAGGGAGGAGGAGAAATAAAGAAAATTGTAGCCTTAAAATGCCCTCAAATTAAAGCCTCATAGATATAAAACCACTCTGCTTTTATCTTGTTAAATATAACAAAACAGGCAAGTTTAATTCTTAATAACTCCTTTAAAACGCGCGAAAGTATTCATTTGTTCGGACGCATTAAGGGGATGATAGTCTTTATTATTTGCGATCAATGTGTATTTACCTTGTGATTGCTTAATTACTTTTCTAAGTAAATACTGCGGTTCCCCTATATCATCTAGTAACTCAATTGCTAGGATTTGATTTGAGATTGAGCCAGCACTAACTGGCGTGATCCATTCAAATAGCAATAGGTCACCATCAAGTATGGGGGATTTCCCACCATTCATTGAGTTACCTGATGCTTTTGCAATGAAGTGTTTATCTGGGTTATTTGTTCCGTATTCTGTGGGGATTTGTATAAAACTTACCTTATCAGCCGTACTGGTTTTAAAGTGACCGCAAGCAATTTTAAGATCTTCAAAAAACGGTAATGAAACTAGGTTTTGATTGTCGAGTTCTGCCTCAAGATTTGGCAGGTTTAAAGTAGCGATATCTTCTTTGGTGATTGTCATATCAAGCTTATTGTAATAATGGCTAAGATCCTCCCGCATTTGAGTGGTAATCGCGCTCAAATCTGATTGTTTGAGTTTGTCCCATAACACGGTATCAAATGCGATCAAATTCAACTCTTGGCACTGATAAAAGAAACGCTTACGTTCGAATTTTTCAAATGGATTGATAAGAATATTACGCTTGATATACGCCGAATCCAATAAATTTTCACTGATATTAAGTGGGTTACCGCCTTTCTCTGCTTTACCATATTTACTCAATAAAGATTCATAGAAACCTGCATATAAACCAGCAACTACATCTAAATCCAATTCGCCTTGTTTATTACAGTGGTTCGCCATGACAATAAGCAAAATAATTTTGTATGAGAAAGTATAATCACGTTTTTCAATAAACTCGATAAAGTCAGCCTTTCGAGTATCCTGTGTTCTAAGTGGAATATTTTTGGTGATTCTTATTTTTTCTAGCTGTTCGAAGCTAAAGTAATTAAGATTTTTACTACCAAATGGAATCGTTTTATCGGCAACCAAATCACCTTTTTTCATCCAAGCTTTTACTGTACCTGTTGAAATAAATAGCTCTCTAGCTAGCTGCTCTTCATTTAGTAGGTCTCTAAACTCTTTTTCAAAATTAAAGATATTAATCGGTTCGATTCTTCGCTCCGACTCCCATAATCCATCTAAAATAATTAATTCATTCTGAGATGTCCCTTGAACATCTTTTACCAGATCACCAAAAGGTTGATAGTGACTCAAATTAAATAAGCCATGTAATGACCAAGGTGTAATAGCTGCTCCATAACTATCAACCACATCAATTACATATAGCGCTTCTTTGCCTGGATAATTTCGTGTTCCTCGTCCTAATTGCTGGGTATAAAGTACTTTCGACATTGTTGGCCTAGCCATAACAAGAATACTGGTTTGAGGCGAATCCCAGCCTTCGTTTATTAAATCGCAAGCACATAGCATTTGAACCTCACCCCTATGATATAAATCTAGGCCAGTACGTTCCTTACCACTTACCGAAGCCGCTTTTATACCTGATTGATTTAATAGCTTGGCCATTCTTTGGGTGTGTTTAATATCGACACAAAACACTATGCCCTGCTGTGTGCTGATAGATTGTGCTTGTTGATTAAAAAAGTATTTAAGTAAAACATCTGCAATCAGTTGGTCACGCGAAGGGATGATCACAGTTTTCTGTAAATCGGTTTTAACGAATTCTTTGCCGTTAAATCTTACCTTCGAAAAATCAATATTTGATTCTAATCTGAAAGCTCGAATTTGCGGCACTAACTTTTTCAAAATAGCTTGTTCTAAGGTCATCTCAACTTCGTAATGACCAAAAATATCGCTCAGAGAGCGCTTATCAAGACGCTCATCCGTAGCAGTTAAGCCCAAAAGACTCTTAGGAGAAAAGTAATTTAAAACTTGGCGTAAACCATCTGCAGCAGCTCTGTGCGCTTCATCAATAAGAATATAATCGAAATGGTTTCTAGCGAGTTTACGATAATGCCGTAATACATAGGCACTAGTTTGCACTGTAATATCGAGTTGTGAATTGTTAAGTAACTCACCAACCCTTATCTCTGGAATTTGTGCCTCTAACCTTTTAATTAGCTGCATTTTTAGCGCAACTGTCGGCACAACAGCTAACACTTGTTTGGCATTGGATTGCTGTAATTGCTGCCTAACATCTTCAATAAACACTTCTGTTTTACCCGAACCAGTAGGCAGTACTACTAAAAATCTATTCTGGCCTGCTTTTCTTTTTTCAATTAGGGTGTTTACAGCATCCTGTTGATGGGCATATAAACTAAAATCAACGGAACGTTCAGCTCTATATAATGGAGATTTTAAGAAATGTTCAGATTGGCCAAAATAATCTTTCATTTGGTCTTCAAATTTAAAAGAATCACTCATGCCCCTATCTGACCAGCGATATACAAGGTAACCATCATTTACTAATGTGTTTTGTTTAAATAGTTGCGATCGATATTGCTTCTGAGAGACTATCCGAGATAAGGGATGATGATAGGTTTCACCATTTAGCTCTATCGCTATAGGTGATGTTTTACGATGCAAAATGTAATCAATAAATCGCTTATGTCCTTGCCTATCAATATAAGGAGCTTCCGCTTGCAAAGCATGTATAGATGCTGGCCCAAACACACTCTCAAATATTTCTGCAAACTTAAATTCGGGGGGAGTAGGATCGATATGTTGTTCCTCACGATTCGTGCCAAACTTTTTTAGTTCTATGCTCTCAATTTCGGAGGATAAAAAGTGGCTTATATCATCAATTAACTGCTGTATTTCAAGTGCACAAAAACGGAGTAACCCTTGATAATGGTGCATCAGCTGATTCTGATAGCTAGTGTAATCAACATAATGAAAATCAGAAGGTTGAAGGGAATATAATGAATTATCGACCAAAATTGCTGAAGGCTGATTCCGCAAATTAGAATCATTATTGCCGATAAAAGTATATAAGCGGCCAACATCAACCACATTTTCTAACTTATACCCAAAACTAGCTAAAACCTGATCAACTGCAATCCCATCAAGCCCCATTGCGATCGCCTTTAATAAGAATTGCATTAAGCCACTTTTCATCCTGTCGGTCAGGCCGAGCATCATCAGTGATCCAACTTTTTACAACATTAAAATCACTTCCATCTATGAAATCGTTAAGCCTTTTTTCATCTGCATTCGTGAAATAACGCCCGCCTCTCTCTACATCACTAACACCATACTTAAAAGAACAATAAAGATAACCACCATCCCTTAAACTTCTAGATAAATTAGCGAATGAAGCTGGCAGTAAATTACTAGCTACATGTAATAAAGAGGCGCAAGCCCAAATACCATCAGCCAATGATGAAGCTTTAAAACAATCAAAAGTGTTTAGTTCAACATCAATCCCCGTTAGTTCAGATGCTTTTAGCACTAAACTCTCACTTGCATCAAATGCACTCACTTCGAAGCCTTGCTTTAAAAAATACAAGCTATCTCGTCCGCTTCCGCAGCCAGCATCAATAATATGCCCATTCGGCTTTAATAGAGGAATGAAGATTTCGTACAAAAGGGATAAATCTACATTGACGGTATCATTATAAAATGATTCAGCATTAATGTTATAAAAGTTATTTATCATAGGCTTGGATTGTATAAGCAATTTTCAACAGACTACCATAAGCAGCAAGATATATTGTATTTCTGCATCAAGCAACTTAACTCATAGCAAATATTAATTAAGAAAGGTAATTGAAATTGAAGGCTGACACGTTAATCGAATAAATGTTTAAACTAACTTATTGATGTTGGACTTTGAACGTTAAATAGCAATCAACATATCACTTTTGTTAATATTCAAAAATAATTAAATTGATTAAAAGCCAGAAAAGACAAAGGCCTAGCATTTCTGCTAGGCCTTCTAAATTTGGCAGGGGTAGCAAGACTCGAACTCGCAACCATCGGTTTTGGAGACCGCTGTTCTACCAATTGGAACTATACCCCTGTTGACGGAATGCATTATGCTAAAACCACTGCGAAAGGTAAAGCATTATTTATCACAAACGTACTGACTGTGGGTTTTTCAGCCAAATTAAGCAATTTATAATCTACTTTGCTATTTTGGCAATGCGAAGCTCACTTACATACGGTATTTACATGATGTCGGATCACATACTCTTCTTAAACAGTTACGTAACTGAGCTTAAGGAGACTTACAAATGACTTGCTTGAGTACAAGCAGCACAATTACCAATCGCAACGAATAGTCGCTTATAAACACTTACAAGTGGTATGAACTGCATTTAGAGCTATTGCCCTTCACCAGTTTAGAACTAAAGTCTTTAATAGGTCATAACGGCTTAGGTGAAACGGCTTTAGATATCGTTAAAACCTAACGCTTCGAGTTTGAGAAACAAGCTAAGAATTTACGATTTAGCATAAGTGAGAGGAAATATAACAATTTACAACAGTAGTAACATCAACAAAGTTGAACAATAAACACTCAAATTAATGATTTTAAAATACTTCATAGTTATTTAATTAATCTAAAAAGTAAAAATATCACCATTGCTGACATCTGGAATAAATGCTTAATATTAAAACTAAATATCATCATAGAATGATGATATTTATTCGACGCAACGAAAAAAGCCTCATCTTTCGATGAGGCTTTCGTCTTTATGTTGGCGGAGCGGACGGG
>NZ_JBFRKG010000006.1:0-49605 GCF_041469325.1 Shewanella sp. 10N.286.51.B8 | reverse complement strand
GACGTTGTGTCAGCAATACGGGTTAATTCTGTTTGTAATGCGCCAATCTCTTTTTGCATCGCAGCTCTATCATCTACTGAGTTTGAGCCGTTAGCAGATTGCAGTGATAAATCACGCATACGTTGTAAGATGTTGGTTGACTCTTGCATTGAGCCTTCAGCGGTTTGTGCAATTGAGATACCGTCATTGGCATTACGCATCGCCACCCCAATACCGTTAATTTGACTGGTCATACGGTTTGAAATTTGCAGGCCTGCTGCGTCATCTTTAGCGCTGTTAATGCGCAGGCCTGATGATAAACGCTCCATTGAGGTTTGCAGGTTGCCATTAGCGCCATTTAAACTGTTTTGCGCTTTCATTGCGGTGACATTGGTATTAACTGAAATAGCCATGATACTTTCCTTTTTTAGTAGCATTGCCAAGGCTAAGCGCTTGGCTAAACTTGTTAATAAAGTTATTGACCCAGCCGCTCTATCCCTATTGATTTGCGGCTGAAAACGGTTGACTCAATAACCTTTAAACAAAATTAAATGAATAAATTAACATTAAAAGTTGTTGTTAGCTTTTGGGTATTGGTTGCTATTTTATTTGGGCTTTTATTGATAAAACGATTAGTTATATCAGCCTATAAAACACCCTTACCCAATGACTGACATTGCAGTTTCATCGCGCTTGTTAGATGTAATCAAACAAGCTCGTTGAACCTACCTTGCTGAAAACACTTGATACGGCATTAAGTGCTAACTGCTGTTTTTCAAACTCAATAATGGCTTCGGCATAATCTAAATCTTCTAACATCGACAAGGCTGATGCGTTGATCACCTTCTCGTCGGTGTGATTCGATTTGTACTGGTCCATTACTTTTAAGCTGTTGCCAACCTCACCGCGCTTAGCGCTCATTTGATTGACACCACTATCGATATTATTCAACAACTGTGCCAACTCCGCTTTACCTTGTGGGGTTTGTATCTTGTCGCCACTTTGCAGCAAGCTAATTGCCTGGCTAAAACTGTCTAAAATACTGACCTCAGCCATAGGCTCAAGGGTAAAACTGTCGCCCGCCATCGGCTCGCCATCAAGTTTAACCTCCATGCCATTTATCTTAATTGGCATGGAACTATCAAAATCTGCCACTGTTGTCAGTACTTTATTGGCGCTGTCTCTGACTTCAACATCCACCCCACCTGCGCCATTGTCGATAAAAGCAAACTGATAAGTATCTGCAATATGTGCTGCACTATCGGTAATTTTGGCGCTATCGACGCTAAACTCACCTTGCTGGCCTGCCATATAATTGGCGCTATAATCGCCCATGGCATTGAGCGCGTTCATAAAAACAGCATCACCGGGCATATTGGTATCAGTGAGTACCCCTGAGGCAATAATGCTTTCGCGGGTGCCTGAGTCGCCGTTGTAAATAATTTGACCATTGGCATCAAACTCAAATGGTGCGCTGCCAGTTTTATTGCCAGCAAATAAGTAATTGCCTGACTCATCTTTTTTGTTGGCAATGGCCAACATTTGATCGAGCGTTTTTTGCATTTCATCGGCAATAGTTTGCCGCTCGTTGTCGGTCATGCTGCCGTTTGAGCCACGCAATAATTGCTCTTTCATGCTGCCAGCTAAATTATCTAAATCCCCCAGTAAGGTTTCTGTTTGATTAAGGTGGTTTTCACCGTAATCAATATTTCTTAAATACTGATCAACTAAGTTATTTTGCTGGTTTAACTTATCGATACCAATGGCGGCCACGGGGTCATCACCGGCGGTATTAATTTTTTTACCTGTGGCTAATTGCAGGAGGGTTTTGCTGGTTTCAGATTGGCCTTTTGCTATGCTGTAGCTGTTTTGCTGAAACATTTGCGCAGTAGAAATTCGCATAATTAATTCTCCTAGCGAACTGAGCTAAGTAATGAGTCAAACATCTGCTGGGCAGTTGTCATGATGCGAGCTGAAGCTTGATACGATTGCTGAAAGCGCATTAAATTGGCCGCTTCTTCATCTAAATTTACCCCAGACTCACTTTGCACTCGGTTATAGGCTTGCTGATACATGGCATCATTTGAGGCCAAGCTCACCGCTGCAGCTTGCGTTTTGCTGCCGATATCCAGTTTGGTGCCTTCAAACACCCCGGTTAAGGTGGTTGAGCCATTATTCATAATGTTGGCATCGGCCAATTGCGCCATTGCAACCGCATTACTGTTGTCGCCTTCGGCAAAGGACAAATCAAAGCTATAGCTGTCAGTGACACCTGCTGAAGATGAGTCGTTAATTTCAAAACTAAAACCAAAGCCGGTGTCAATTTGTGGTGGGGTAAAGGATTTTTCAGCGCCGACTATGGCGCCGTTGGCATCCAGTACTTGAAAAGTATTTTTAGCGGTATCAATTTTGACGGTAAGCTCACTACCCGTTTCAGGGAAGCTGGTATGAGTTCGGTCAATGTCTGTGAGCTTTACACTGGTGTTACCTGAGTTGCCTGAGTCAGCTGAGATATTAGGCCCAGCTGCAGCTATGCCTCTTGGATCTGTCATTGCCACATTGAGCCCTGCTGCAGCGCCCGCGTTAGGTCTAATTTCAAAACGGTCGCCATCAGCAAAACTGCCAGCATCAATTTCAATACTAAAACCATTGCCGCCTTCAAGCTGATTGCCATTAAGGGTTAGTGGCTCAACTTTACCTGTTTGGGTGTCTTTAAGCTCATAGGTGTTTGGCGCAGTGAAAGATAATTCGTATGCGCTGCCGGTTAATTGGCCTACATCGTCAATATTAACTTTCAGATTGGCGTCACCAGTGTTGGTACTGTAGGCACCGACTCGACCTGCGGCCATGCTGGGGTCGTTAATATCAGTAAAAATATTGCTGCCAATATTGCCGTCTAGGTCAAAACCATTTTGCTGCATTTGGTTAAAGGCATCTGCCACGCCTAAGGCCAGTTGCCCTAGCTCTTGAGAGGCTGGAATTAAGGTTTGATCACGAAAGTTAAATAACTCGCCTAATTGGCCACCTAATTTAGAGCCGTCAATCACTAACGTGCTATTACCAGTTGATGTGGTTAGCCTTGGCTCATTCGAAAAGGGATCGCCTGTAGTGGTGCCGACTTGCATCGCCACTTCACCGGACACTAGCATCACTGAGCCGCCGAGCATGACGCTTTTAGCGCCATTATCTAGCGGGATAACATTAACTTCAGAATATTCGCTTAGCTCTAAAATCAGCGCATCTTGTCGGTCTAATAATTGGCTGTCAGCCCCTGGCGACTTCATGATCTCGAGGTTGATGTTGGCAAGCTCAGTACTGATCTCATTAATGCGATCAGCAACAGCGCCGATTTGCGCATTGGTTTGCTTCATTTGCGAGTCAAGGTGGCTTTGCATTTGATTAAGGCTGTTAGCCACTTGCCCGGCAGAGCTAAGCATGTTGTTACGCATACCGAGATCTGTCGGTAAATCGCCAACATTATTAATGCTGGTAAAAAAGTCATTTAAACTGGCTGGCACCATGGCGCCAATTTGCGAGAACAGCTGATCCATTTCGTTCATTTTGCTGTAACGGGTTTCAGCACCACTCATGGAGGTTTGGCCAATGCGCAGCTCTCTTGCGGCATATTCGTTATAAACCCTTTTCACATCAGATACGTAAGTACCTGTACCATAAAAGCTACTACCGATTTGTTGGGACCCTAATGACGATTGCTCTGCAACTTGGCGGTGATAGCCCACGGTATTGGCATTGGCAATGTTATTACTGGTGACGCCCATTTGCGATTGGGCTGCCATAACACCTGAACGGGCAATGTTTAATAAATCGATAGCCATTAGTTAGTCTCTTTTGGTAATACGGACTTAAGTCCATTGGTTACTGACTCCA
Source organism: Shewanella sp. 10N.286.51.B8 (assembly GCF_041469325.1). Classification (NCBI taxonomy): domain Bacteria; kingdom Pseudomonadati; phylum Pseudomonadota; class Gammaproteobacteria; order Alteromonadales; family Shewanellaceae; genus Shewanella; species Shewanella sp. 10N.286.51.B8. Next base: position 45,738 of record NZ_JBFRKG010000006.1, on the reverse strand, counting down.
TGACTTTCAACACTTTATTGGCGTATTGAGGATCAGTTGCGTAACCTGCTTGTTGTAGGGCATGAATAAATTTGGCGGGCTGTGCTGCCACTTTTTTGGCTTCTTGGTAGCGCTCGCCATTGGAGATGAATGACACAAAGTCATTAAAGCTTTGTTCAACGTTGTCGTACATTCTGAAGTCTGCTTGTTGTTTTACTGCCACCCCTTGCTCAAACTCTAAGGTGTTGACTGAGGTTTTATCGCCGTCCCAGCGTCTGTCGGCTTTGATATTAAACAAGTTGTTGCTGGCTGTGCCGTCATCACGACGGATCATTTTTTGACCCCAGCCAGTTTCTAATGCCGATTGCGCCAGTAATACTTCAGGGGTGGTGCCAAGCTGTTTCGCGGCCTTTTCAGCATGGGGATAAAGCACTGAGACAAAATGTTGCGGGCTGTCAAACTGATTCGGCGTTGGTGCCATCGATTGCGGCAAGCTATTGCCACTAGTGGCAACACGATCACCAGCCAAAACTTGATCTAATTCTTGGCTATCAATTATCGGCTTAGCCATTGCAGCGTTCGCAGTTGAGATATTAACAGTTGAGTGATTAGGCATTGTGTGGTTAAACATTGACTGATCAGCCTCTGAGCGCTCAGGGGCAGAATTTGCACTCACTACTGTGCTAAGAAAATCTACCGGCTTATTCGTAGAGTTAACTAATGACTGTGCACTGTTAGCGTCAATATTACCGCGCAGCACTGAGGCTGGGGTAAAACCGCTTTCTTGGGGAGAAAGTTGCTGCACCATCATGTCTGCGATGCCCAACATACCTTTGTTTGATAAATCCACCGACATTTGTTGATCGCGCATGTTTTCAAAAAATTCGGTGGTTTCACTGTTCATCGGGCTGTCTGATTTAAAGACTGCGTTAGCTTCACGCATACTTTTCATCAGCATTTGAATAAATATCCCTTCAAACTGTTTGGCGACTTCTTGTAATGCCGCCTTCTCGTCTTTCTGGGCCTTGGAACGTAATGAATCTAGTCCCCCTAGATCCAGATAGTTCGATGAATTTGACAGCTTTTCCATAGTCATACCGACAATTTTTAGATGATGATAAGCTCTCCATGCAAAGCGCCTGCCATCTTTAACGCTTCTAATATTGCCAGTACATCTGAAGGGGCAGCGCCCACCAAATTTACCGCTCTGACTAGCTCATCGAGCGAGGTGCCAGGGTCAAATAAAAACATTCGGCTATCGTCTTGGGCAACATCTATGGTGCTATCGGTTGTAACAACCGTTTGACCATCCGAAAACGGATTAGGTTGTGATACTTGGGTCGCTTCAGCAATGGTGACGGTTAAGCCACCATGGGTCACAGCTGCTGGCATTAAGCGTACATTTTGCCCCACCACTATGGTGCCTGTACGCGAATTGACTATCACTTTGGCTGACTCATCGGCCATATCAACTTGAATGTTTTCAAGGGTCGATAAAAATGACACTCTTTGGGATGCATCACGAGGCGCACTCACTTGCACCGAGGTAGCATCAAGCGCCCTTGCCATACCGGGGCCAAGCAAATCATTAATGGCTTGTTCCATGTTTTTGGCGGTTGAAAAATCTGCACGGCGCAAGTTAAAGGTGAGGTGATCGCCACTGGCAAAAGGTGACATCACGCTGCGCTCCACAATAGCGCCGCTAGGAATACGCCCAACGGTAGGAGTATTTTGTATCACCCGTGAACCGTCTTGACCTTCTGCGCTAAAGCCACTGACCACCAAGGTGCCTTGGGCAATGGCGTAAACATTACCATCAACCCCTTTTAAGAAGGTTTGCAGCAAGGTGCCGCCACGTAAGCTTTTTGCTTCACCAATACTTGATACCGTGATGTCAAGATTTTGACCGGGCTTAATAAAGGCAGGCATTTCTGCATGCACGGCTACCACAGCGGCATTTTTGGTTTTAGGGTTAACATTATCGGCTAAATTAATGCCGAAGTTTTTTAGCATGGTTCTAAAGGTTTGTTCGGTATAACGGGTTTTTTCACCTGTGCCGGGTAACCCCACCACTAAGCCATAACCAATTAATTGGTTACTTCGTACCCCTTGGACATTGGCAATATCTTTAATGCGCTGGGCTTGAATTGGCTGTGACACCAACACCATGCTGAGCAATAATAAAATGAGGGATTTGATTTTCATGGTTAACTCCTTAGAAAGGCCACCATTGGCCCATAAAGAAGGAGCTTAACCAACCCACTTTTTGGACATCGGCAAAAGTGCCGGTACCGCTATATTGAATCCGAGCATTGGCAACACGGGTGGATTCAACGGTATTATCAGGAGTGATATCTTGACTACGTACCATGCCAGTAACGCGAATAAACTCATCACCATTATTAATTGAAATCCACTTTTCGCCGCGAATAACTAAATTGCCATTGTTAAGCACTTGCATGACATTGGCTGAGATGCTGCCGTCTAAACTGTTTGACTGATCGGCATCTGACTCACGCTTGGTATTCATGTCATCTGAATAACGAAAATCTAGCGGAATTCCTTTAATCGACAGATTGCTGCCACCGGCATAAACCGGATCGACGCTTAAATCAGAGCCTCTTTTAATTTCGTTATTGGCACTTTTCTTCGCTTGGGTCGACTCATTAAGCAATACGGTAATAATGTCACCCACTTTGTGGGCACGAATATCCGAGTACAAACTGGATGATTGATGATCCATGTAAATTGAACCCGTTGACACCATTTGGGTTGGCGGCGCTTCTGGGTAAACAGGCGCATAAAATGGATCATCGGCTATGGGTTTTTGCTGAGTTGAGCTGCAACCCAGCATCACAAATGCTGATGCTAAGACTAAAACCTTATTCATCATCCCCTCTCTTATCATCAAAGCTTATAAGTTCTGTGTTACGTAAGACATCATCTGATCAACAGCTGATATCACTTTCGAGTTCATTTCGTAATTACGTTGACTTTGGATCAAGTTAACCAGTTCTTCAGTCACGTTAACATTTGACGTTTCAAGCGCCCCTTGACGAATAGCCCCTAAACCATCCAATGAAGCCGTGCCCTGAATCGGCGTGCCACTGGCACCGGTTTCGGTGTAAAGGTTTTGCCCTAGTGGGTCTAACCCTGATGGATTAATAAAGTCGCTCATGGCTAACTGACCAATGACGGTATTTTCTGTAGCACCTGAAAGTTTCACTGAAACTTCACCTTCAGATGACACTGTGATTGAAGTGGCATCATCAGGAATGGTGATGGCAGGCTGGATGACATAACCCGAACCTGGGGTCACAATTTGGCCATTTTCATCTAGGCTAAATTGGCCGTTACGGGTATAAGCTGCGGTGCCATCTGGCATTTCAACTTCAAAAAAGCCTGGACCTTCAATCATTAGATCTAAGGCATTGTCTGTGGTTAACATATTGCCTTGGGTAAACATCTTTTGCGTGGCAACCACTTTGGTACCCGCACCGAGGTTTAAGCCATTAGGTAGTTTGGTGTTATCAGCACTGACGCCGCCCGCTTGGTTAACGGTTTGATAAAGCAAATCTTCAAACACTGCGCGGCTTTTTTTATAGCCAATGGTACTGGCGTTGGCCACGTTGTTAGAAATAACCGAAATGTCGGTTTGTTGGGCATCTAGGCCGGTTTTACTGATCCATAAAGCAGGATGCATAATAATTACTCCTAACTAATTCTCATTAAAGCTGACGAGGCGCGATCAAGATCTTCGGCGTTTTTCATCATCTTCACTTGCATTTCGTATTGGCGCTGAATATCAATTAGCGCCACCATTTCAGATACCGCATTGACATTACTGCCTTCAACTGCGCCACTTTCAACTTGAACATTGGGATCATTAGGGATGTTTTGCCCTGTGGTTAAACGAAACAAGCCATCCTCACCGCGCATCATGTCGGCGTTGTTGGGGTTAACCAATTTAATCCGCGCAACTTCTTCGACTATGTCGGCTGTGGCGCCTTGGGGTCTAACCGAGATAATACCGTCAGGGGAGATTTGCACTTTTTCAACCGGCAGTGGCAGCACAATTGGCCCAGCCTCCCCCATAATCGGATTGCCACGCGCATTAGTGAGTAAGCCGGTAGTGTCAAAATTTAGACTGCCTGAACGGGTATAGGCTTCACCGCCATCAGCAGCTTGCACAGCTATCCAGCCTTTATCTTTAACGGCAATATCTAAATCACGACCTGTGGTTTTAAGTGGGCCTGAGTCAAAGTTATGCCCGGGGCTTTCTGTCATTGCAAAAACACGAGTCGGTAAACCTTCGCCAAAAGCTTGCATAGAGCGTGCTTGAACCAAATCAGCTCTAAAGCCGTCAGTATTCACATTAGCTAAATTGTTGGCTCGCACCGCCAAAGCATTCATATTCTGCTTAGCGCCGCTCATGGCAACATAAAGTAATTTGTCCATTTACCGCTCCGTCAAACTTTCTTCATAACAAAAGATATACACAGAACTAGCAATCAACGTGCCAAAAAATTAAGGGTTTGAGTTTTAGATGAAATTTGCAGTTATAAACAGCGGGGAAATTTACAAGATAAGCAATATTGGGCAGGTTAATGGCTGTAGTAACGAGGTGAAGAATGAGGTGAACAATAAGGCAAAGAGTTGCCATGGCGGCAACTCTTTACTAAAGCGCGAGTTTACTAAAGCGCGAGATTACTAAAGCGCGAGATTAATTAGCGGATCTGCAATACCGTTTGGTTAAGGGTATTGTTAACTTCAAGGGTACGTGAGTTGGCTTGGAAGTTACGTTGAGCTGAAATCAAATCCACCAGCTCGGTGGTTAAATCAACATTTGATTGCTCAAGTGCTGACGAGCGAATACTACCAAAAGTGCCGCTATTGGCCTCACCTGCTAGTGCTGGGCCTGAGTCTAAGCTGGCTTTCCAAGAGGTATTACCTACTTGAGTTAAGCCTTGCTCATTAGAAAAGCGTACTAATGCTACCCGAGCTAATGGCACGGTTGAACCGTTACTGTAACTGGCTGTTACTAAACCGTCATCGCCGACACCGACATTGGTTAAGCGCCCGACTGTGGTGCCATCTTGGGTTAACTCTGTCACTTCAAACGGTGAGGCGTATTGAGTAGGATTATTAAAATCGATGTTCACCTTTTGGGAGCCGTCAGCGCCGGTGCCGATAACACCTGCGCCATTACTACCTAGTTCAACCGTAGACACTACCGCTGGATCAGATCCTGTATAAGTTCCGGCATCATTAAATGTAAGTACTGAGCCTTTCCAGCCGGATGCGTTTTCAGCGGTACCAGTTGAATCAGCAATACCATCACCAGTAGTATCTGTTGGGAATGAACCACCCGTTGGCGCATCAATATCCACTTGCTTGCCATCAACAGCATAAAAGGCAACCCAGTTATTCTCACCAGTATGGGAACCACCTTCTGGTTTAACAAAATAAGTGGTCAAGATATGAGCCTCACCAAGTGAATCATAGATAGTTACTGAGGTTGAGTTATTGTAAGTATCTGCGTCATCTGGATCAAAGTTTGCTGGATCAAGTTCTTCATCACCAACATTGAGGTTCATTTGAAAACCAACGTTACCGGTTTTCACTGGGCTACCTGCAGTATCGGGGATTTTAATCGGTTGGGTGGTGGTTAAACTCACTGAAGTCGAATTACCATCAGCATCCACAGGGAAACCCTGTAAATAGTTACCGGCTGAATCTGTCATAAAACTTTCTGAGTTTACTTTAAATGCACCAGCACGGGTGAATGCATGATCTTGGCTGCCCGCTTCAGATGAAGTAACAAAGAAACCACCGCCACTAATAGCCATATCTAAGGAGTTGTTAGTAAACAGTAAGCTACCTTGCTGAAACTGTTGCGCTACGTGAGTTGTGGTTGCGCCGCCGCCCACTGCGGTATTACCATTTGAAAAAATTGAATTAGCATAAACATCGGCAAATTCAGCGCGAGACTCTTTAAAACCAATGGTATTGACGTTGGCAATGTTATTAGCCGTGGTGTTGAGATCTTTTTGAGCAGCTGCGATACCACTCAATGCAATATTAAACGACATAAATCACCTCTTAGCGCTTTAAATTAGGTTCTGTGTGGCTGCCAGATTTCTGGCAGCTTATTATTGTTTGTGTTATTAACTTTCTGCCACTGCCAGTACATCAGACAATTGAATACCACCTAGGCCTCTGAGGTTAAGGATCGGACCGCTGGCGACACTGCCTAAAGACACACTAGTGACATGGGCATAAGTTGAAACCGCTAAATCTTCGGCGTTGCCATCAACTTTACCGTTAGCTTTAATGGCATACATGCCTTCTTCTACGGGTTCGCCATCTTTATCAAGGCCATCCCAGCTGACATCAATGTTGCCGCCTGCAGAGCCATCAACCTCAAAGGTTTTAATCACTTGGCCTGACTCGTCTTCAATGGTGACGGTAATGGTATCGATTGGCTGTGGCGTACTAATGACACCGTTAATGACTGGGTTTTCTTCTGAGACATGGCCAATATCTGATGGAATGAGCACCTTTTGCCCCACTAAGCCCGAGGCTTGTAATGCCTGACTTGAGCTCATCACACTGTTCAAATTCAAAATTTCAGCATTTAAGTTGGCAATACCATCAACGGTCGCGAAGGACGCCATTTGTGCGATCATCTGATCGTTTTCAACAGGTTTAAACGGGTCCTGCATTGACAGCTGTTGACTCAAAAGCGCAAAGAAATCCGATTGGGTTAGCTCTTGGCTTTTAGCTTCACCAGTTTCGGTGGTGCTAGCTGATTGCGCAGCAGTTAGGCTATCTAAAAAGCTACTGTCTGATACCTGTGTAGTTTGTGAGTTTGTCGCCACTGAATTAGTGGAGACGGTGGAAGCCGTGGTAGACGTCTGCAACTGCGGTAATGACTGACTACTGTAAGGATTAACGAGGCTCATTGTTTACCTCCAACTAAATTCATATTACTTACCCATACGAAGCGTTTGCTGCAACATTGATTTGGCGGCATCAGCCACTTGAACATTCATTTGATATGACCGAGAAGCAGAAATCATATCGGCCATTTCTTCCATCACATTGACATTGGGTTTATAAATAAACCCATCGTTATCAGCCATTGGATGATTAGGTGAGAATTCTTTTAATAACGGTTTATCGCTTTCTACAACGCCTTTAACACTGACACTATGAGAACTATTTTGCTGATGACTGGCTTTGGCCATTTCAGCCTCAAAAATAGGATGACGAGCTCTATAGGTCTCACCGACACTGCTTGATACTGTGTTGGCATTAGCAATATTACTGGCGGTGGTATTTAAGCGCACCGATTGCGCAGACATACCCGAGCCTGACACATTAAAAATATTAAAAAGACTCATAATTAATCACCTCTAATGGCTTTACGCATGCCAGAAAACTTACTTTCAAGAAAGCCCAGTGACATTTGATATTCCAAAGAGTTTTGCATAAATGCAGATTGCTCTTCTTGCATATCCACCGTATTACCGTCACCTGTGTCTGGCTGATTTGGCACCCGAAACTGCACATGCTCTTGGCTTAACGCTTTAAGGTCAAAGTGCTTGTCAGTTGTTTGACTCATTTGCAGCCCTTGCTGATGAGAGCGGGCGCTATTCATGGCAGAGGCAAAGTCTACATCACGGGCTTTGTAACCCGGGGTATTGGCATTGGCGATATTACTAGATAGCACTTCAGCCCTTTGAGCACGTATGCCCAACGAGTATTGATGTACCCCTAAACCATTTTCAAAATTAATCGCCATAAAATTGCCTCCATCAGCTAACTGTCACTAACAAAGCAAACCTTATGCCAAAATATTGCGGTTTTAAGATGAGAAAGGATAAAAATGAAAAATGCCGACGTAAGTCGGCATTTTATTAACTAAAAACATATTAATTCATAAACTTACAATATATTTTTCTTTTGATAGTAAATCCCTGGGTTACAACGCACCATCGTAAATTCATCACTTAAACCTGAGATAGATTCTGACGCCCCTAAAAATAAAATCCCATTGGGATTAAGGGCGGCAGCAAATTGCCGCAAAATTTTAGCTTTTGCCTCTGGAGAAAAATAAATCAACACATTACGACAAAAGATAATATCGAACTTACCCAATAAGCTATAACTTTCAAGCAGGTTATGACTTCTAAAATTCACTAACCGCTGAACATTATCTTTCACTTTCATATGACCTGACGGCATTGGATCAAAAAATTGTCGCTTTCGCTCATCTGATAGCCCACGGGCTAAGGCTAAGCTGTCATATTCGGCCTTTTTACAACGCGCTAGCATTGAAGGTGATAAATCGGTGGCTTGGATCGTCGCGCTACCAGGCAATGCCCCCGGCTTACGCTGCTGATACTCTAAAATAGTCATTGCCAATGAATAGGGTTCCTGCCCTGACGAGCAAGCGGCTGACCATATTTTTAACGGCCGACCTAAGCGGCTATATTCAGGTAATAAAGCATCATGAAGTAATTCAAACGGGTATTTGTCTCTAAACCACAGAGTTTCATTTGTGGTCATAGCGTCAATCACTTCCGCCCGTAAATGCCGCTCCATTGGCTTCATTGAGCGCTTAACCACTTCCGATAATGAGGGCAAATCATGCTTGCCCATTAAAGGCGCTAAGCGACTTTTTACTAAATATTGCTTGTTGTCACCTAATACAATGCCACTGTGTTGCTCTAAAAAAAGCTTAAACTGATTATATTCTGCTTCAGCAAGTGATTTGTTCGGCACTTTTACATCCTATTTTAAAGAGGCGCTTTACATTGTTTGCAATCTAAAGCCGCCGCTTTGTTTGGTTACCGAGCACTTGGTAACAAACGTGAAATCTACAACCTATGGTGAATCATCAGCCCTAGGTTGTAGATTGAATTATTATAAAATGAGATGTTTGTTGACCGCTGACGCTAACTCATCGGGATTAAACTTAGCGATAAAGTCGTTTGCGCCGACCTTTTCAACCATGGCCTGATTAAACACGCCACTTAATGAAGTATGCAGCACCACTTTAATATCTTTAAGTTTTGGATCGTCGCGAATTTCCGCCGTTAAGGTATAGCCATCCATTTCTGGCATTTCAATGTCTGAAATAATCAGTGGAATTTCATCGGCAACATTATCCATCTCAGTGGCAATCGCTTTTAATTTCTCTAAGGCATCTTTACCATCAATAGCGGTGTCAATTTGCAGGTTCAATGACGATAATGAACGGATAATTTGCTTACGAGCAACTGCAGAGTCATCAATCACCATAATATGGTAATGCTGCTCTTTATCAATGGTAATAGCATCACTGGCAGCTTGGCTTAATTCCGTTTTTACTGGTGATATTTCATCAAGAATTTTTTCAACATCTAAAATCTCAACCAATTCACCTTCGATTTCGGTTACTGCAGTTAAATAAGAGTTGCGCCCAGCCCCTTGTGGCGGTGGCATAATTGATTCCCAATTCATATTAATAATGCGCTCTACTGAGCTAACCAAAAAGCCCTGAATACTGCGGTTATACTCAGCAATAATGATGAAGCAATTTTCAGTCGATGCCAACGGACGGCCACCAGTTGCCGCACTTAAATCAATCACTGAAATAGTCGAGCCCCGAATGTGAGCAATGCCTTTAATCATTGGGCTTAAACGGGGTAACTTTGTCAGTGGCGGACACTGTAATACTTCTTTTACTTTAAAAACGTTGATACCGAAACGTTGGCGACCATTAAGTTTAAAAAGCAGTAACTCCAGTCTATTTTGGCCTACCAGTTGGGTACGTTTATTAACTGAATCAAGAATGCTCGACATAACCCTGCCTTGTTTTATGAATGCTTTCCCTAGTGGGATTTATTATTAGAGTTCACTGTTAATCAGTGTTTTAAAGCGACAGTAAAACCATTTTCGCAAATTGTAACACAGTAATTTATACCAATTTGCTGGTTTAGCGCTTAAATTTAGCTATAGGCATAGTTTTTGCTTGATTGTGGTCACATCGCATTTAAGCGACGATTTCAATGAAAAAAGTCAAACTTCTGACAAAGATAACATTGAGAATGTTTAGCCTTATCATTGCTAATTAAAATTGAAGTTTAGAGGTAACCTGGCCAATCAAGCTAGTTAGAATATTATGAAGAAAAACATTCTACTATTGATCATTATTTTTTTATCTTTACCGGTTAACGCCAGTGAAGATGCCACCATAACTTACTCTCTATCGACCATTACTGAATTAGCTAAAGAGGTAGTAGCAAAAAAAATTGCTAAAAAGCCCAATGCGGTGATCAACATTAGCCCGCAAAATCTTGATGGCCGATTAACACCGCCAAGATGTTTGCCACCCATTAGTGTTGAAATGGCCAGTGACCGCGAAATTAGCCGCACCAACACAGTCAAAATTAGCTGTATCAGCCCTGATTATGACTACCCATGGCAAATGTTTATCTCGGTTAAAGTTGAGGTTATGTATCCAGTGGTGACAGCATTGGGAATTATTGAAAAAGGTGAGTTAATCACAGCAGATAATGTGGCAATTAACTATGTTGACCAACACAGTATCCGCGGGCAGTTTTTTTCTGAGATCTCACAATTACTCGGTACCCGCTCAAAAAGGCGTGTGTCAGCTAAAGCGCCTTTGCTAAACAATAATTTATGCTTTGTTTGCAAAGGAGATTCGGTATCTATTTATGCTAAAACAAACGCATTTGAAATAAAAACTGCCGGAGAAGCACTAAGAGATGGTAATATTGGCGATGCTATTAGAGTCAGAAATAGCAATTCTAACAGGCGATTAGATGTCATTGTCACAGGCGTTGGCGAAGTTGAAGTTAGAATGTAAAATATTCTAAAGTTTTTTCTGACAAGGCCGATAACCTGTTTGGAAAACCCTAACATTACGCTGGAGCCTCACATGGCAATTGATATTAACCATCTAAAAACAGCTTCTCATGCTCAGTTGCGCACCAATCGCGACGCAGGAGCAACAACGCAAACAGCTGACTCAGCGGCTAAGACCACGGCTGCCCCAGTAAAAACGGATTCGGTCAGTATTACTGCACAAGCGCAGCAGCTGCAGGGAGTGCAGAGTAATATGGCATCTTTACCAGAAGTTGACCAAAGCAAAGTTGATGCAATTAAATTAGCAATTTCAGAAGGTCGCTACAAAGTCGATCCTGAAAAGTTAGCTGCTAACATTGCTAGCTTTGAAGCTGATCTTGACGGATTAAATTTCGACCAAGAGTAACCTCATCGTTACTCTTGATATTATCGGCCACACATTACTTAACGGGTAATGTGGGTTTTAATAAAGAGTAACTTATGACTGAATTACTACAGCTGTTATCTTTTCAGCACGACACCTTGTCGTCGCTGAAATTACTTGTATCTGAAGAAAAATTAGCCCTTACTGAACGTGACGCAGATAAACTACTGTCACTGGCAAAAGACAAGGTTGACTGCCTAAACAACCTCAAACTTAATGATGAAAAGTTAGCCTCTCACCCAGAAAAAGCATTATTAAACGCTGAGCCAGAACTCATTGTTAAAGTCGAAGAAGCCAAAGCGATTCTAGACGAGTGCAAGGCCATCAATAGTCAAAATGCCAGCTTAATTGAGCTTAATATAGCCAGCCTTAATCGCTTCTCTCAAGCGCTGCAAATGAGCCGTAATGCATCAAGCCTGACCTATAATGACAAAGGCCGAACTTCAACGATTTCCTCTTTAGGGCAAAACCTTAAAGCATAATCGAGGCGGTAATTAACTGCCCTGCGAGTTGCTAGATTGTGTTTTAAAAACCAAAAAACCGCTCAAAGAGCGGTTTTTTTGTACTTCAGTTAAGTTAATTTAAATGACTGGATTTAAATAATTAAATTTAACTAAAAGTAAGTCACATGCTTAATCGTTCTAGGCCTATTTTGCTGCTGATATAGGCTCCATACCTGTGAAAAATCCAGTTCTAACTCAGTCACATACATATCACCAGCCGGATAGCTTTTGACCACTTTAGCGCCTTTAATCATGCCCGAGACACTGGCGGTAACGGTTTGCTTATTCAGCAACCAATCATCGACCTGGCTACTGGCATCAATCTGCTGGCCATACACTTGCTCAGCCAGTTCACGATAAGCGGCAATTTTAGACGCTTGCATCGCCATTAACACCTTGTGAGATTGCTCTGTTGCCGGTTGCGTTGCTAACGGCGCATAACCAATAGCGGTTAGTTTAGGAAATTGTTTAGGCGCCTCGGTTTCCCATTGCACATACTTGTCGTTTACCGCACACCCGGACAAGGTGAGGGCTGCTGTCAGGGCTGCAAACAGTATTGCCTTCATTGGTTATCTCCTAAAATAGTCACGCTTGCCATACCTGCATGCTCGTTTCGATACAAGATGCCGTCTTTTGAAATCACCTTATTGGCAGGTGTTAAATAGCCTGGCAGGCTGTGGGTTTTAACAAAGGTTTGTACCGCTGACACTACTCGATTATTGCTAGTATTGACAATTCTGGCATTGACCACCACCCCCTCTGAGGTAGTGCCCATGGTGGCTACGACCACATGGGATACCGCTAAATCTGTGGCAAGCTGCTTCCAGTCGCGGCTTAAAATAAACTCACCCTCCGCAGTGGCGCGAAGTGAACTAGCCACATTCATATCAACAAGATTAAATTCATTGGCATGAAATGCAGTCAACATGCCTTGCTGCAATTGCTGCCCCAGCAAATTAGTTTGTCCGTAATCATCAAGCATGACAGGTGTGGTGATCAGCAGTGGTTGATCAGCTCGTAAGCTGTCGTTTTGTAGCACTAATTCATTGACAATTTTTTCCGCCAAGCGGTTAACCCCAGCTTTGGGCGCTATGCCTGACTGCTGAATATCGTAGTGAATAACATGATCCGTTTTGGGCTCAGACTCATACCAAAAATTCATCTCATAGCCTTCATTGACATAAGATAAATCATCATACTCTGTCGGTTGTGAGCCAGCACAAGCTGTCATCAACATCATGATTGGAAGTAAACCAATTCGGCGCATATTGCATTCCTGTATTTAACTCAAGCATTGCTATGGGCTAAGGCGTTTGAGGCCTAAAGGTTAAAAATGAATTCTAAAAACACTATCGGCAATCAGGATAAAAACTTTAGATAATTAATCCCTTTCAGCATTGGCTTAACGACTTATATATTAAAAACCAATAACAGGCACACTCTTTGCATTTATTCTCAAACAATCGCTCCTAGTACTTTAACGCCATAAACTTGGCACTGTATTAGTCGTTCATCGTTATCTTTAAGCAAGTGATTAATATGAAAATATGCAGTAAAACAACCCAGCGACTCTACTCCGCAGCCATATTGCTGTTTGTCAGTATCTTGAGTCTGCCGTTAAAAGCTGAAATTATTGAAGTAACAGGCCATGCGAATATCATTAATGGCAATGTAGATAAGGCGCGTGAAGTGGCGATCAGCCAAGCGCTAAGCTATGCCAGCATGCAAGCTGGGGTTGGTGTTAACGTTAATAGTCAATACATCATGGGTCAGGGGCAGTTAAGCCAAGATGCATTTCAGTTTAGTCATATAGGACAAGACAATAATATTGAACTGGTATCTGAAATGCTCACCAGCACTGACATTACTGTATTACTAAGATTAGATCTTCAAGACGACTCAGCTCAGCAATGCCGAGGTCAGCAATTAAGAGCGGCAATAATGGTGCCTCAGGCCAGTATTCAAGATCGCGCTCAATTACGTTATGGTCAGTTATTAAACTTTACTCAAGCACTATCACAACAGTATGGCGTGCTACTAAATAGTCACTCCCATAATAGCTTTGCCCGCATTCACGCCGATGAAGCACTAGATCACAGCAATGAGTTAATCAATTTTAAAGGTAATCGCATCCCAAGTTGGTTAGGCGAAATCACCGATAGCCAATATATCTTACAACCAGAAATCCTCGATATGTCAACCGAGCCCACCTCAGGATTAATGTTTGGCTTATTTCACGGCTACCCACAAAGACAAATCAGCTTTAAGTTAACTTTGTATCACGCTATTAGCGGTGAAAAAGTCTGGAGTAAAGATTACTCAGCACAGGCGCAGTGGGAGTTTAAACGTGACGAAACCGTATCACCCACCACTAAACGTTTTTGGCGCTCAAGCTATGGCCAAACGGTTAACCAGCTTATGCAGCAAAGCACTGCTGACATTGATAATTTGCTAAATTGTCGCCCACTGCTGGGACAAATTGTGGCTAAACAAGGCAATAGAATAATTATTAACTTAGGCCGTAAGCACCATGTGAGAGCCGGTGATAGCTTTCAAATTGTATTGCAACAAAACATCCCTGACAGAGTGAATTTAATGCGCGCCGTTGCCACACCAAACCGCGCAACAGTCACTATTGATCAAGTATCAGAAGAAAGTGCCACCGCAGTATTACAAGGCATAGACGCAACAGGGAATATTCAAATACAAGATATCGTGATTAAGATTTAAGCAACTAAATTTAAAGCCTTTTAATCAAGATTAAAACTTGTATAATTGCGCTTAGTCTCCCTATAGCTCAACAGGATAGAGCAGTCGCCTCCTAAGCGATCGATCAGGGTTCGAGTCCTTGTGGGGAGACCATATTTTTTATTGATCGTTCGCTATCCTTCGGATTTTCAGTTCAAGTTTGTAACGCTCAAGCACCTTCCATTTTATTGCTGAAACTCCAACTAAAGTTGCTACCGTTAAAGGTTCTTTTTACTAGACTTAATTTCATAAAACATATGTGCATACTATTTTTGGTATGCACTAACTATATGTACTACGAGCACTGTAATTAGGAGCGTGTTATGTCTGGATGGTTCGAGTTAAGCAAAGGCAATAATGGTCAGTTCAAGTTTGCATTAAAGGCTGGCAATGGCGAGGTGATACTGACCAGTGAGCTATATGCCGCTAAAAGTGGCGCTAATAATGGTATCGCCTCGGTGCAAGTCAATTCTCAAAGCGAAGATAAATTCACTAAAGAAACCGCTAAAAATGATAAGCCCTATTTCAACCTTAAAGCGGCTAATCATCAAATTATTGGTACCAGTCAGATGTATGCCAGTGTCGCATCACGAGATAATGGTATTCGTTCAGTGATGGATAATGGTAGCTCTACCACCATAAAAGATCTCTGTTAACTCGTTTTAAATATCATAATAAAAGCTCTCGAACCTTTTGCTTTGGGAGCTTTTACTATTTACAACCGATTAACTATCTACAACTGATTAGCTATCAACAACTAAATTATGCCAGCAGCATGCGCCACCACAGGCCCACTACGCTAGTCATCCCTGTTGTATAGGATGTGAGTTTACCTTTATTAAATACCATAATGGTTGGCGCGACTTGTACCGACCAGTCATTGCTGAGTTCACTTTGCTGATCGTTTATCACTTCAAAGCTATAGCCTTTATCATCAAGGTAAGCTTGTATTTCATGATTGTTGCCTGACGCCATTGCCACGCTGATCACCGGATAATAAGCCGACATGGTTTCAACGGCTGGGCTTACTGTGCCGCATATTGGGCACCAGCTTCCCCAAAAATACACCAACACCGGCTTATCTTGGCTAATCGCCAATACATCGACCCTTTCACCTTTAAGGGTTACTCCCTGTAATTCAGGTAAGTTATCATGCTGAATGTCTTTGCCGCGCCATAAATCCATTAAACCCGTAATGACCATCACGAACACAATCAGTATGACGATTTGCTTTAACCAGCCGAAGATCTTTTTCCCTAAAGGCACTTTGTTACTAGCATCTGGCAACTTACTATCTAGCTGGCTCTGATGTTGTTGTTTGCTATCAGAAGAAAACAAGCGACTCATGATTTACCTCTTTATATGTTTTACAAAATAGGGAAATGACAGGCACTTGATGGTGCAACCTAAAAATCATTAATTAAATCGTTCGCGCTGCTGAATAAGCAGCCGGAAATTTACATTATTTATTGTCACATAAGCTAAAAAATATTAATTAGCAGCTCATTGGGTTTTAAAGTCAGCATCTAAAAGTGAAAGTAGTTTTCATTAAAGCGCTTTGTTTCGCTTATACGCTAGCATACTAAAAGCTAATGTCAGTATGTATCAGTTTAGTTACTGCTGATAAACCCCAACAAATACAACCAAACAAAAACACAATAACACCAAGCGCGAAACGTAACTTTAAAATAAAAAGCCCTGTGGCAACAAGCTAGTCACAGCTTCAATTTATACTTGTTAGCCAGCTTTTCAGGTGTTTAAAATCCCTTAGCTTCCAAGAAAGGAGGCATATATTTATAATAATGGGGTTAAAAATGAAAGTGTTAAAAACAGCTGCTGCCATGGCAGTGAGTGTTGCTTTACTTGCTGGTTGCAATGACGAAACTAATAATTACTATCCAGGTGAACCAGCACCTGAAACAACTGATGTACGCATCGGTGCTTATAACTTGTCTTTCGATCGTTTTACTTATGAAGATCTTGTCGCTGAAATGGCGTTAACCGTCGCTGAGCAAGATGAATTAATGAATAAATGGTTCGATGAGTCACTTAGCGACGAAGAACTCGCTGTGGCAGAAAAGGTTATTCAAATTCGTAACGTTGCAGCAATTATCCAAACTGAACGACCTGCAATCTTATGGATGGGTGAATTCAATAACGATGGTACAGCAGAAAACCAACAAGCAATCCAAGGTTTCCGTTTAAACTACCTGACTGTGCCACAAAATGCTTTAGGTTCAACGTCTGAAGAATTTAAAGCCCTTGAGCCAATCCAGTTTGGTTATTTTGAAAACTTCGCCACTAATACAGGCCTATTAAGTGGTCACGATTTAAACCGTGATGGCAAAGTGGCGCTACCTGATGACGCCTGGGGCTTCGGTTTCTACCACGGTCAATATGCATTCAGCTTACTGTCTCAATACCCAATTGATACAGATAATATCCGCACATTCCAAGATTTTAAATGGAAGGATATGCCTGGTGAAACTAACCCAACAATTATTAATTGTGACGATGAAAACAATCCAATTCCGGAAGGAATGGCTTGTGGCGATGAGTGGTACACTGCTGAAGCTTGGGCAGAAAGACCAATGTCATCTAAAAACCATGTTGATGCACCTATTATTATTCCTACAGCAGATGGCGATAAAGTGATTCACTTATTAATGTCGCACCCAACACCACCTATTTTTGATACGGTAACTGAAAATAACAAGTTACTTAACCGTGCTGAAATCAAATTCTGGGACGATTACACATCAGGTGAAGGTAGCTATATTTACGATGATGAAGGTAACAAAGGCGGTATCGATAGCGATGCATCATTTGTTATCTTGGGTGATTTGAATGCTGATCCTGAAAGTGGTGACGGCTACTTAGATACCATCAAAGACTTAATGTACAGTGACCAAGTTAACCAACTTGCTACTCACGGAATTTACGCACCAAGTAGCTTAGGCGGACCAGAGTGTTTGTCTAACGGTGAATGTCGTGCAGAAAACTGGGACACTAAATACCCAGATGCGGTTACTAGTACTTCAGGTTTACGCTTAGACCATGTTATTCCATCAAGTGATTTGAATGTCACTGACTCAGGGGTGTTCTGGCCTGCAACTTTCGAAGAAGGTCGTTTAATGATGAATGACGAACGTGTAGGTAAATGGGGCGGCGGCGGAAAGTCGGTGTCTTCAGACCACCGTTTAGTGTGGATCAACGTAGCGCTTTAATTAGCACTTATATTAGCTCAACTGGTTTAACATGAGTGCTTTAAGCACTTGTGTTAACTACAGATAAAGCCCGCATTTGCGGGCTTTTTGTTTTAACTTTTTGTTTTTAACTATGCGCTCAATAGCAGCTAAAAGTGTTAATCAGGAAATATTACATCTTGTCGGCTTTCAAGCCATAGAGGATATTTAGTCATCACTTTACTGAACATTTTGCTTTGCAGATAAGCATTAAGCCATGCTCTTACATGTGGATATGGCGACTGCAAATACCATTGCCGCTCTACTCGGGCAAATTGCCTGATAAAAGGTAACAATGCGATATCAGCTAAACTCTCACGATCCGCAAACAAAAATTCATGCTCGGATAACAACAGCTCAAGTTGTTGTACGTAGACTTCACAGGCCAGACGACATTCCACAATATTTGATTCGCTATAGCGTTTGGCGCATTTGTAGTTTTCAAGGCAGGACTTAAATTCACTATCAAAACGATAGATAAGCGCAAGCATCGAATCAAATTTAGCGGCGTCAGTGGCAAACAGTAAATCATCAGGATCGCTTTGGCTTAATGCCCACAACATCACTTCATAACTTTCTTCTATCACCTGCCCTTTTGGGGTCACGATCACCGGCACTGTGGCCTTAGGGGAAGCAGCTAACATTTCAGCGGGTTTGTCACTTAATACAATATCTCTAAGCCAAATAGGCTGATTTGACTTATAAATGGCAATTCTTGCTCGCATGGCAAAGGGGCAATTCCTTAGAGAATAGAGTACAGGTAAATCTATGATTTTATTCATTGTTATATGTTAATCCCAACTACATATATGCACACTGGCTAATTAATTATCTACTTTAACCATATTCATTAGTAAAATATACGGGTAACATCCCTGCATTAAAATTAACGGAGCAAGTCTAAAACATGAAACCTAAGATTGAATTATTAGCCCCTGGCGGTGATGTCGAGGCGATTAAAGCCGCAATTATTGCTGGTGCAGATGCTGTTTATTGCGGCTTAGATACCTTTAATGCTCGTAATCGCGCTGCTAATATTTCTTTTGACCAATTGGTTGGGATCATTCGACTTGCCCATCAGTACGACTGCGAAATCTTCTTAACCTTGAATATCGTTATTCTTGAGCAAGAATTTAAAACCTTAATGAAGTTACTTAATAAGTTGGTAAATACCACCTTAGACGGCGTTATTGTGCAAGATTTGGGCTTACTGTATGTACTGAGAAAACATTTTCCGACTTTAGCTATTCACGCTTCAACCCAGTTAACCACCCACAATGCAGGCCAAATCCCGTTTTTAAAGCATTTAGGCGCAGAGCGGGTGAACTTATCTCGTGAATTAAACCTACGTGAAATCACTACCCTTGCAGAAGTTGGCCGCGAGCATGACATGCTCCTTGAAGTGTTTGTCCATGGCTCATTATGTGTGGCGTTTTCAGGTTTATGTTACTCAACCTCAGCCAGCGCGGGTAACTCAGGTAACCGAGGCCGCTGTAGCCAAGCTTGTCGTGAAGAGTATGAAACCACTGAATCAGGTAATAATTTTCCGCTAAACATTAAAGATAACTCCGCCTTTTTTGACCTACCGGCGTTAATTGAAGCTGGAGTGTATTCATTTAAAGTTGAAGGCCGTATTAAAGGTGCCAGTTACGTACATACTGTGATTGATAGTTTCCGTAAGCAAATTGATGGCTATGTTGAAACAGGTGAATTGACCCAAGATGGCGAGCGCTTATATAAAGTATTTAACCGCGACTTTACCAACGCCTTTTTACGCGGCGATTTAAACCAATCAATGTTTATTGATAACCCACGGGATAACTCTAAAAATCATTTGGTTGACCAATTAAAAGCAGAAAAAGGTGAGTCGATTTCAGTGGTGCAAATCCACGATGCCCAGCAGCAATTGCAAATCGATAAGCAGCAAATTAATGCCTCTGTGGATGATAAAATTGCCCACTTAAGTATTGAGAAAATCAAGCTATCATTGGCCTTTGCCAGTGAACAAGGTCAGCCCTTAAGCCTGACTGTTACCACTGAACAAATGAGCAGTAAACTGGCCTCGGCAGAGCAGCAAACCTTAGTGCTGCATTCAAGCAGTAGTATGCTGCCAAGCGAAAAACTCAGTGTTGACCAAGAAGCCATTGAAAAGCGTTTTAAAAATATCAATAACGCCAATTATGAATTAATCAGCTTAGATTGCAGTGGTTTAGCAGATGGCTTAAGTATTCCATATCGCGAGATCACCACCCTTAAAAATCAGCTGTTAGCTTATTTAAACGATGGCATTGAAGTGATCCCAACGGTTGAGTTACCAAAACTTGAACGCCACCCTAAAGTGGCAGTAAAAGCTGACGCTGAAACAGCCCAGCCACAGTTATCTATTTTGATTTGTGATGAAGCGGATGTGGCACTAGCCCAAGCAACCGATGCTGATATTTATTTCAAACTGCCAGATGCCTATAAACGTGGCTGCACTAAATATGTGGAATTCTTCAAGCAAAACCCACGCTTAATTCCATGGTTCCCGCCAGTATTGATTGGTAAAGATTACGATGCAGCGCTTAATATTTTACAACAAGTAAAACCTGAGCTTATCGTAACTAACAATACAGGTATTGCTTATCACGCCCAAAAGCTAGGTGTTAAATGGATTGCTGGACCATTTTTAAATACCACCAACTCATACGCTTTATTAGCCTTAAAAGAAGGCTTTGATTGTAGCGGTGCGTTTATTTCAAATGAAATTAACCGCCAACAAATGAAGCAATTAGCCCGACCTAAAGACTTTAAAATGCTTTACAGCATTTATCATCCAATTTTGTTAATGGCCAGCAGACAATGCTTCTTCCAACAAAGTGTTGGCTGTGAAAAACCACGAATTGATAATGGTTGTATGTTGTCATGTGATAAATCCACCAGCATTAAAAACTTAAAAGGTGACTCTTTTGCCATTGATAAGCAAAAAGCAGGTTACCCAAGTATTTATAATCAAGACCAATTCTTGAACATGGATATCGTTGACGATTTAGCTGATTTATTTGACGGCTTCATGATTGATTTAACCAACATTGGGGCAGGCGATAGAGTCTCACCTGACAAGCTGGCATTGATAAAACAGTTTGAGCAATTGCTACAAGGCAATCAAAACGTTAAGTCAGAACTTGCCGCCATGGTGCCAGAGTCAACGGTTGATCAGTACATCAACGGTTTGTAATACCAACCCGCTGATTTATTGATAACACAGTAACAAAGCCCTGATGTAGCTCGCGACATCAGGGCTTTTTTGTCTTCACAATATGATTTTTGGGGATAGGTAAGGTATTTAAAATCAGCAACTAATGCTAAAAAAATCCAAATATTACCACGTTAAATGTAACAATTTGAATCGCGCGTTGAATGTTATCAAAATATTTAAACGCTTGTTTTAATAGCTGCTTTTAATACACCTTAAATCCCTTCTCGATTTTAGCGTCGTAACTTACGGAATTTACACTGTTAATTATTTGTTGCTTAAATTGCATTTACCTTAAAGTGAGGTCAGAATCACACCACCCAAGTTTACTTGATCTTAGTCACAAAATAATAAGAAAAAATATGACAGCACGTATAACAAGTAATAAAGAATATCTGTTCTCACCTGATAAACCATTAATTTCCAGCACTGATCCACAAGGGGTTATTACCCACTGTAACCAAGCATTCATCGACACCAGTGGCTATAGCCGAGAAGAGCTAATTGGTCAGCCGCATAACCTTGTTCGCCACCCAGATATGCCCAAAGCGGTATTTGAAACTATGTGGCAGACATTAAAGTCTGGCAAGGTATGGATGGGGCTGGTAAAAAATCGCCGCAAAAATGGAGACTATTACTGGGTGAGTGCTTTTGTCACTCCAGTTTATGATGGTAATAAACTGGTGGGCTATGAGTCGGTACGTGTGCAAGCTGAACCCGATGAAAAACTACGTGCGAGCAGTGCTTATGCGCGCATCAATGCTGGCAAGTCAGCATCATCGCTGCGCAGTCGCCTAAAATTGGGCTTCACTAAAGCATTACCAATTATTCTGCCCTCACTAATACTCACCTTAATGCTTGCTTGGCAAGGTAACAGCGTCGCGGCTACAGCCAGCTTAATCGCTGGACTAGTAAGCCTTGGCTGGAGTTTGCAGCAACAAGCTAGTCAGTGGAATAAACTACTATTAATTAGCCCTAAATCATTTGCCAATGAAACTGTTGCCCAAACCTACTTTGATGATACTGGCACCAGCGCCCAAGCTAAAATGGCTTTCATTAGTGAAATAGCCCGCTGCCGCACAGCATTAACTCGTATCGATGAGTCAGTTAGTGGCTTAGACAAAATTTCCAATATCAGTAAAACTCAAGTGTCAGTGACTCAAGCAGCGGTAGAGCATCAAGGCTTAGCGACTCAACAAATTGCCTCAGCGATCACCCAGATGTCCCAAGCTATTCAAGAAGTCGCCCAAAAAATTGAAGAAAACTCTCACAGTGCAGAAAATGCCATTAGCTTTGTTGATTCTGGCGCAGCGCTGGCCGATGAGTCCCTAAGCTCAATCCACCAGCTAAGTCATGCGGTTGACAGCATTGCTATTACGATTAAAGAGTTAGCCACCTCAACTGAAGAAATCGGTCAAGCGGCCAATTTAATTTCCTCCATTGCTGAACAAACCAACTTACTGGCTCTCAATGCTGCCATTGAAGCGGCTCGGGCTGGAGAGCAAGGCCGTGGCTTCAGTGTTGTCGCCGATGAAGTGCGCGCCCTTGCCTTAAAAACCCGTGAATCAACCGACCAAATCCACAGTGTCATTAAGCAGTTGTCGGCTCGTACTAATGCCGCTGTTGATATGTCACACCAAGGTGAAATTGCCACTAAAAATGGCCTTGAAGTAGTTGAGAAAACTCGCTCATCACTGGAAAAAATAAAAGGTGCGGTGACGAATATTACCGATATGACCTTTCAAATGTCCTCAGCAGTTGAAGAGCAAAGCGCTGTTGCAGAGCACATCAACCAGCAAATTATTGAAATTGCTGATGGGGCAACAGATACGGGCTCTGCGGCCAATAAGTCACTCAATGCCAGTGAGGAGTTAGAAAAAACCATCAAGGTATTTCACTCTCTTATTCGCCGTTTTAAATTATAAGCCGCTATAGGGAAAACTGCTCTCAGTGCGCTGTATTGGGCGCACTGAAGTCATGATAACCCTCTTGGCAAGCTTGTGTAATGAGCCTGCTTCAATCTGCCTGTTTCAATATCAAGCGATGCAATACAGGCTGTTCCCAAAACAAGCCAGCCTCAATAAAGCCCTTCTCTGTGTTCTTATCCCAAAGCTAGGCAAGAGCTAGCACTATTTATAGCGAAAAGTTATAATTGGCCACTTAATTACCCTTTAAACCCTAGGAGCTATTTTTGGCACACACTTACATCCCGCTAGATGTGTATAAGCGCAAGTGGATTTTTAACCATAAAGATTTGCCTGTTGCTGATGAAGACAAAGCATTAATCAAACCGTTAACGGACAAAAGTGCCATGATGGTTTGGAATCAATGGATAAGTAATAAGTGTAATCGTGCTGAATTATTTTCTAAGGGTGACTGGGCAGCTAAGCAAGATGCTTGGAAGCAAACCGAGCACTGGCAAGCGGCATGGGACTCTGAAGATAATACCCTGCCAGAACCGATTGCTGAGTTTATTGACTGGAGTGACGATACCCAAGTATTTTTCTGTTATGAAAAATACCAAATCATCGAAACCACCTGGGCAGTGTTTGCTCAAAACTGGAAAGCCTTTTTGTTTTTCGATGATGGTCCAATTTTGATCGCCCCGAAAAAGAAACAAGCCATTATGTTCGAGCAAAATGGCCAATATAAGCTAGGAACGCGTTCGTAGTCTTGTTGTGCAAAATCAGCATACAGCCCGTATAAATCACACTTTATAAAATGAGTTGCCCATGAAACGACTTTCAATAATTGCCCTCACCGCTGCGTTAGTGTTACCACAAATGGCTGAAGCTAAAACCGTTTCAGGTGTTGAGCTGGCGGATAATATGACGATTGCAGAGCAACAGCTTGCCCTTAATGGCGCAGGGGTGCGCAGCAAGTTCTTTATGGACTTATATGTTGGCAGCTTGTACTTAGCAACACCTGCAACCAATGTAGATGCGGTTATCGCCCAGCCGATATCAGTGATTAGGCTCAATATCACTTCTGGAATGATCACCGCAGATAAAATGACTGATGCCATTGTCGAAGGTTTTGATGCAGCCACCAATGGCGATAGCGCATCCATTCAAAGCAGTATTGATGCGTTTATGGGACTATTTAACGAAGAAGTCAGCAAAGGCGATCAATTTACCTTTGTCACCCATAAAGACGCTGGGGTAACCAGCTTTAAAAATGGTCAAGAACAAGCCACAATTGCCAATGAAGCGTTTAGACAAGCGTTAATCAAGATTTGGCTAGGCGATGAGCCTGCTCAAAAAAGCTTACGCAAAAACATGTTGGCAAAATAAACGCTGTTAATAGCGCTTAACCCACAGCCACAAAAAAGCGACCTGATGGTCGCTTTTATAGCTAGTTTTATGTAACACCTTTGCTAAAAGGCTAGTTAATAAAGCTTAAAACTTAATATCAATGGCTAAACCTGCTGCCGCTTGATTTTCAATATCATCAGACACCTTAGGTTGACTTAGCTCCATTTCACCAGCAAAGAAGTAACCACCATAGGCATTAATCGATACTTTCTTGCTGATATTCCAGCCCGCACGAATAAAACTAACCCACTCTTCTACTTCAATAGTTTGCTCAGCATCAGTCACTAGAAAGCGCTCGGTACGTCTTGAAGCCCCTAAACCAAAATTCCATTTGTCATCAAGTTTATAAGATAGCTCCAAACCTGCTGGGCCACTAAAGCCTGCTTGGAATGGATTACTTAACGACAGTTTATCGGTTATGTTCCATTTTACCGCTAGGTAAGGAATGGTTTTTACTTCAGAGATATCATTTAAGTACGCCACCCCAACCCCAAGCATGTTACCTGACTTAAAGCGGTACATACCTGAAGCCACAACCCCATAACTTTGCGCATCTGAAGACGATGCCGTATTAGCATAGGAATATTGTAATTTCGGTGCGAATAAAAACATCCACTGGGCATTAGGGCGATAACTTAAAGATAAACCGGCACTGTATTTATTGATGGAACTCCAAGGGGTAACGTTACCTTGCAGTAGGCCTGCGCCAACATTTTTAAAGCCATAATCGAGGTTGTCATAACCTACATTGGCGCCGATAGACCACTCTTTGCCAATAGGCATCGATGCCGACAGCTTCATGCGCCATACATCACGTTGCAGTTCGGTATCTGAGCTGCCGACTTGAGCCGCTTCAGTTGAAGTGCGCGATACATGAAACTTAAACGGTGAGTAATCGTAGGCAGAAGCGGTTGCGCTAAACGCTAAGCTAGACACTGCTGCTAGCTTGGCAACATAGGGAATAGAAAGCCTTTTTGAATAACGCTTTTTAACTTCAAAGGCAGTTTGCTCTGGCACGAGGGACAAACTTGAAATCGTTTTCATTAATCGCTTCCTTTCTCATTATTATATCGATCGAAATTATCAGGTATAAATCATAACGTCTATACTGGAACGCTTTTAAATTGGATCACTATTTCAATATTTTATGACACTTTTCAGCGCTGATAACCATGTTATCTAAGCCAGTTTGCGATAACCCAGCTTACCGCTGCTACACTCGATGGGCTTTTAAAAACATCTGCGTGGTATCTTCAATATATTGCGCCCGTTTAGGCATTAAGTCTGTGGCATCTAGGCGCAGCTCTAAACGCAGCTTCAGCTCACCAAAAAGCATTAAACTTAAGCGAACGGCGCTGTCATGGGGCTGGGGGAAATAATACTCACCGTGCTGATTCACCGCGGTAAAGTAATCCGCCAGCAAGGCTAAAATATGCTTAGGACCGGCATCAAAATACAGCTTTGATAACTCAGGATGGCTATCAGCATGAGCAAGACAAGTTTTGAAAACTGCTAATACTTCTTCACTCACAACCAAATCACTAAACTGTTTCGCAAAGGTAACTATTGTTTGCTCAGCATTGAGTGAGTCACTTAATAAGTTGCCGGTCAGTTGATGCACCACACACTTAGATTCTATCGCCGCGACAAATAACTCATCTTTAGAACCAAAGTGTGAATACACCGTTTGCTTAGAGACTTCAGCTTTTTTCGCGACCAAATCCATACTGGTATTAGGAAAACCTTGCACGCAAAAAAGCTCAATGGCTGCATCTAAAATCCGCATTCGTTTTTGTTCGCTACGAGTTTTCACCGCACCATGATTGCACGGTGCTGAGTTTGCCTCATTTATCATAATCACATCTTCTTGTATTTATGTTTGTTTTCGCTATAAGCGCAACCACGCCTTAACAATAAATAACATTTAATCACAAATTAGACTGGACAGTCTAGTTTTATAGAAATAAACTAAAACCAAAATAGACTAGACAGTCTAGTTCTTTATTAGCCCAGCATCACATGATGTATTCAATTGGTCAATGCTATTAAGCCTTGGTTTAATTGAAATTAAGGAAGTTGCAATAGCAATAGGAATGTTCACCATGAATAAAGTCACCGTACAGCGTCGCGTCAATAAGCTTGGCATTATCATCAGTTTGATTTTGTTAACGGCCTGTAATGAGGCCGCAATATCCAATACGGCAACAGTGACTATTCCTAATGTGATGACCCAGCCACTTAATGCCAGTAGCAGTTACCTTCAGCAGCAGCGATACACGGGTATTGTGCGCTCAAGCGATACCACCGCCATAGGCTTTGAACTGGCGGGCAAATTAAGCGACATTGTTGTTGATAGTGGCGATAGCGTCATTAAAGGGCAACAACTGGCCAAGCTTAATACCCAATTACTTCAGGCTGAGCAGCAACAATTAGCGGCGTCACTACTGCAAACCCAAGCCGATTTAGATTTAGCGCAAAGTAATTTTAATCGCTCCGTTAAGCTGAAGAAAAAGCAGTATGTATCCCAGCAGCAGTTTGATGAAAGCCAGCAGCAAGTCGCCAGCCTGCAAGCCAATCAAAAACGCCTACAAGCCTCGCTTCATGCCACCGAATTAAAGCTAGCAAAATCCACATTAGTGGCGCCTTTTGATGGCAACATCAGTAAGCGTCACCATAATATCGGCGAAGTTATCGCCTTGGGTAGTCCGGTGTTTACCTTAATTGGTAACAACCAGCAGCAGGCTTATATTGGGGTGCCAAACACGGTCGCGATGACCATGCAAACCAATCAAAGCGTCAACATCACTGTTGGCAATCAAACCTACAGTGGCACCATTGCCGGGATCAGCGCAGAAATCGATGCGGTCACTCGCACTGTGCAGCTGCGGGTAGACTTACCCAATAACAGCCGCATGATCAATGGTGAAATCGCTTATCTTGAATACCAACAACAGGTCAATAGCGCCGGTTACTGGGTGCCCATTTCCGCACTCACTGATGGTATGCGAGGCTTATGGAATGTGTTTGTGGTCACCAAAAATGCTGACGGACAAGCCCAACTAGAGCGCCGCGACGTTGATATTATTTACACCAACCAGCAACAAGCCTTTATTAATGGCGCGATTGATAAAAATGATGTCATAGTCACTCAGGGCTTACATAAATTGGTGGTTGGCCAAATTGTTAGCCCAAGCTCACAAGCTGTTGCGAGGTCATTATGATTAAGGCCTTTGTTGAAAATGGCAGGCTAGCAAGTTTAATGATTGCCCTGCTATTGGTGGCGGGGTTAGGCGCCATTAGCAGTTTACCCCGCACTGAAGACCCTAACATTACCAACCGCTTTGCTTCGGTGGTGACTCATTACCCCGGCGCATCGGCTGAGCGAGTGGAAGCTTTGGTCACTGAAGTGTTAGAAAATCAACTGCGCCGCTTAGAAGAATTAAAACTAGTGCAATCTACCTCGCGCCCGGGCATTTCCGTTATCCAGTTAGAGCTTAAAGACACGGTAACTGACACAGCTCCGGTTTGGTCTCGAGCCCGTGATTTAGTCGCCGACAGTAAATCTACACTGCCGCTACCGGCGCAAAACAGCATTTTGGATGACCAAACAGGTTACGCCAACACCGCGATTTTAGGCTTAGTGTGGCAAAACGACAGCCCAACTCGAACTGACGTACTCAAGCGTTATGCTAAAGAGCTGCAAAGCAAGTTACG
This sequence comes from Shewanella sp. 10N.286.51.B8, assembly GCF_041469325.1. NCBI lineage: Bacteria > Pseudomonadati > Pseudomonadota > Gammaproteobacteria > Alteromonadales > Shewanellaceae > Shewanella > Shewanella sp. 10N.286.51.B8. The sequence goes on along the minus strand of NZ_JBFRKG010000006.1, from coordinate 17,698 downwards.
GGTACTTAATGGCACTGACTTCGTCAACTTGTCTGGCACCCCAGATGAAGAAATTCTGGTTGAGCTTGATGGCAATAAAATCAGTCAACTTAAATTAACTCCCGCTGCTATTGCCGCTATTTTGTCTAATGCAGACAGTAAAATATCAGCTGGTGAAATCAATAACGCTACCTTTAAAGCGCTGATAGAAGTATCAGGCGAGCTTGATTCAATCACTCGCGTGGGCCAAGTGCCGTTAAAAATTGATACTAATGGTCAGATCATTCGCCTAGGTGATGTCGCCAATATTAGCCGTCAACCTAAAACACCTGCCACCAGCATTGCGCTGATTAATGGCGCTGAAGGGGTATTGGTGTCGGCCCGAATGCTTGACGATAACCGAGTTGATCAATGGCAAGCGCAAGTAAGCCAAGTGGTCGATGACTTTAGCGCTAACTTACCGGCTAACATTCAAGTGCAATGGCTGTTTGATCAACAAGGCTATACCAGTGTGCGCCTAGGGGATTTAGTCATTAATTTAATCCAAGGCTTTGTGATTATTTTACTGGTACTGATGCTCACCCTTGGGCTAAGAAATGCGCTGATTGTGGCATTATCACTGCCGCTAACGGCCTTGTTTACCCTCGCCTGTATGAAGTACACCGGACTGCCCATCCACCAAATGTCAGTCACTGGTTTAGTGGTGGCACTGGGGATTATGGTGGATAACGCCATTGTAATTGTTGATGCTATTGCCCAGCGCCGCAAACAAGGCTTAAATAAACTTGAAGCCGTGAATAAAACCTTGCACCACTTATGGCTGCCGCTTGCGGGCTCAACCATTACCACCATGTTGGCCTTTGCTCCGATAGTATTAATGCCCGGCGCTGCAGGTGAATTTGTTGGCGGTATCGCCATTTCAGTGATGTTTGCTCTACTGGGCTCATACTTAATTTCACACACCATCATTGCTGGTTTGGCGGGGCGTTTTAGCCAAGATAATGCGTCTATGGCGTGGTATCAAAAAGGCATGGCCTTCCCGCGTCTTAGTCATGCTTTTCAAACCAGTTTACGCATTGGCTTAAAAAGACCGGTGATCACCGCTGTGCTGATTGGTATTTTGCCGGTTGTCGGTTTTGTTGCTTCAACTAAAATGACCGAGCAGTTTTTCCCGCCATCGGATCGGGATATGTTTCAAATTGAAGTGTATTTAGCGCCATATGTGAGCTTAGCCAATACCCGTCAGCAAGTTGAACAAATTGATCAGCGTTTACGGGCGCTTGAAGATGTTGAAATGAGCACTTGGGTCATTGGCGGCAATACGCCATCGTTTTATTACAACCTGACCCAGCGCCAACAAGGGGCGGCTAACTACGCCCAAGCCATGGTCAAAGTGACCGACTTTGATGCGGCGAATCGACTGATTTTATCGCTACAAGCTGAGTTTGATGATGCTTTTCCCCAAGCGCAAATTTTAGTGAGAAAACTAGAACAGGGCCCACCATTTAACGCCCCAGTTGAATTACGCATTTACGGGCCATCATTAGATGTATTAACTCAGCTAGGAGAACAGGCCCGCGGCTTGTTTATGCAAACCAAAGATGTGATCCATACCCGCGCCACCTTAAGTGCAGGCTCACCAAAGGTGTGGATGCAAATCAATGAAGATGCCAGCTTAATGAGCGGCTTAAGCTTAACTGATATCGCCAAACAAATTGAAATGTCTACCACAGGTATCATAGGCGGCAGTATTTTAGAGCAAACTGAATCGCTACCAGTAAGAGTAAGGTTAGCAGATAGCTCAAGAGAGCAAGCCACTCGTTTATCTGAGCTTAATTTACTGTCTAATAATGGCAATATTATTCCGCTGTCAGCCATTTCCCACAATGAAATCAATGTCAGTCGCGGCGGGATCCCAAGGCGCAATGGCGAGCGGGTTAACACCATTGAAACCTACATTGTCAGTGGCGTACTGCCCGGAAAAGTACTCAATGATGTTAAAGATAAACTCGCCCAAATTGAGTTGCCAGCGGGTTACCATATCGAGATCGGCGGTGAAAGCGCCAAACGCAATGAAGCGGTGGGCAATTTACTGTCAAACATCGTAGTGGTGGTGACCTTATTACTGGCAACAGTGGTGCTGTCTTTTAACTCATTTAGATTAACTGCGATTATCTTATTAAGCGCATTTCAATCAGCTGGGCTTGGTCTGCTGGCAGTGTATGTGTTTGGGTTTCCGTTTGGCTTTACCGTGATTATCGGCTTATTAGGCCTAATGGGGCTGGCCATTAATGCCGCTATTGTTATTTTGGCAGAACTTGAAGACATGCCAGAGGCAAGACTTGGCAACCTTGAAACCATCATCAACATTGTTAGCGGCTGCGGCAGACATATTGGCTCAACCACTATCACCACCATTGGCGGCTTCTTGCCACTGATTATCGCAGGCGGCGGTTTCTGGCCTCCCTTTGCAATAGCGATTGCTGGCGGCACCTTACTCACCACCTTGTTATCGTTAATTTGGGTGCCAACTATGTACCTATTATTAATGAAGAAAAAAGCCTTGCAGCAACCAAGCCTTGAGCCAATAAGCGTCTAATATAAAGGCGGTTATACCTATAACAAAACGGCGCTATTAAGCGCCGTTTTTTATGTTTAATTGTTCTAGGATTTCGGTTCACAATGTAATTTTAAAATGACTTGGGCTTGCTGCCATGACATAGTTTAGGGTGGCAAATTGTTTCATCCGCATTGATGAGTTTTGCGGCACCCCCCTAATACGTACCAGTAAATGCGCACCAGTAAATCAATGGCCTCTTGGGCGGGGTCCATAAAACTGTCGGTTTGATGTATTTCCAGATTCAAGAGTGGATACAGCTCTAACAGCTCGGATAAAAAAGGAGAAATATGTAACCGAGCAAAAGCCACTGGCGCGCTAATTTTAACAGTGCCACGGGGGCTATCAGCTTTTTGCTCTATCCGCTGAGATACTAAATCATACTGACGGATAATCTCAGCACTGTGCTTAGCAAAAGCAATACCTTCTTCAGTTAATGAAATAGCCCGCGTATGACGGTGCAGTAACTTAGTACCGACCTTCTCTTCTAATTGATTCATTTTGCGTGACACTGAAGACGGCGTCATATCTAGCCTGCGAGCAACTTCAGAAAAATTGCCAAACTGGTGCGTCATTAAAAACAGTTTTATGTCGAGCAAAGAGACATCGTAGTTCATAGCAAGATCCCAAGTTGATACCTTAAGAGCATAAGCGATAAACACAAAATCGCACACATGAACCAAGGCAAGTGACTTTTGACACTTAAACAACAGTCATCTTGTTAAAACCAAACAGAAATGATCATAGAGTAAAATCATCAGGTATTTGGCAAAGCGACTATAAAACCAATTACTTAATTAGCAATGCCCTAACCCTCATCGATTACTTATTGCATTTATGAGAAAGTAAACCCGCACATTTGCTTTTTTACCTCTACTTTTTGCAAATTTAAAACAGTACATTAATCCTCCTAAATGTCACAGCGCTATTTTTATGACCTTAATTAGCGCTGTGACCTATCAGTTACTCTTATTCTTAACAGAGAATATGCTATGAAAATTGCACTGTTTATACCTTGTCTCGTCAATCAAATGCTGCCAGAAGTCGCCGTTGCTACGCTTGAATTATTAGAAAAGCTTGGCCATGAAGTGATATTGCCTTCAGGTCAAACTTGCTGCGGCCAACCGATGACCAACTCAGGCTGCTTTAACGAAGCAAGAAACACCACCATGAAGCTACTTAACGCTTTTAAAAATGTTGAGTGTGATGCCATTGTTTGCCCTGCTGCATCTTGCTTAGTGGCTGCCAAAGAAAATTTCCATGAGTTTGACAATAGCCCAGAAGCCCAAAAGGTTATCAGCAAGCTGTATGAACTGACCGAATTTTTACATGACATTGCCCCAATTAAGCAATTTTCGAAACCTCTGAATACCAAGGTTAGCCTACAAATGAGCTGTCACGGGATCAGAATGCTGAGTCTTGCCACTCCAAGCGAAAGCATGGGCAGACAATTTAATAAAGTCGAAGCAGTGCTGCAAAATATTGACGGCTTAACCATTGTCTATCCCGATCGCCGTGATGAGTGCTGCGGCTTTGGCGGCACCTTTGCCGTAGACGAAGGCGCAGTATCGGCAAAAATGGGCAAAGATAAAGCCCAAGCCCACGCAGCCACCCAAGCTGAATTTGTTGTGGGGTTTGACCCATCATGTTTAATGCACCTTGATGGCATGATCCGCCGCCAACAATTACCGATCCAAACTCGCCATATCGCGCAAATCATTAACTCAGTTCTATAGGAGGCTTTGCTATGTCAAACAATCATTCATCTGAAGCGACTCACGCTAGAAAGGCCGACATTTTTTGCCGCGATGAGTCTCGCGTCGATTGGCATTCAAAAGCCTTATGGTTACTCAGAGAAAAGCGCGATCGCGCTGCAAAGCAAATTCCTGAGTGGGAAAAATTACGCCAATTAGGTTCTGAAATTAAACTGCATACCTTAAGTAACCTTGGCCAATATCTTGAGCAATTTGAAGCTAAATGCCTTGAAAATGGCGTGCAGGTTCATTGGGCTAAAGATGCCGCTGAGCATAATGAAATTGCCCATCGTATTTTGGCAAAGCACAATGTCAAAAAGCTGGTCAAATCAAAGTCAATGCTCACTGAAGAGTGTCATTTAAACCCGTACCTTGAAGAGCGCGGCATTGAAGTTATTGATACCGATTTAGGTGAGCGCATTATTCAGCTTGCCGGTATGCCGCCATCACATATTGTGGTGCCTGCTATTCACATGAAAAAAGAAGAAGTGGGTGAACTATTTCACCACAAGCTTGGCACCACTGCTGGTGAGTCTGATCCCACTTACCTGACCCGCGCAGCTCGCGCCCATTTAAGAGCGCAATTTTTATCTGCTGATGCGGCAATGACAGGGGTCAACATGGCCATTGCCGATCAAGGTGGCGTCATGGTGTGCACCAATGAAGGCAATGCTGATATGGGGGCAAACTTACCTGCGCTGCAATTGCATTCTATGGGCATTGATAAAGTCGTGCCCAATTTAGACAGTGCTGGGGTACTATTAAGAACCTTAGCTAGAAATGCCATTGGCCAACCTATTACCTCTTATTCGTCTTTCTACAACGCGCCAAAGCCAGATGGTGAGATGCACATTATTATTGTTGATAATGGCCGCAGCGCAATGATGCAAGACAGTATTTTAGCCGAGTCACTGAAGTGTATTCGTTGTGGTGGCTGTTTAAATACCTGCCCTGTGTATCGCCGCTCTGGTGGTTATAGCTATAACTACACCATCCCTGGCCCTATTGGGATTGCAGTAGGCGCGCAGCACGACAAAACGGACTCTATGCCTTGGGGATGTACTCTCTGTGGCAGTTGTAGCTTTGTCTGCCCAACACAAGTGCCGCTGGATAAAATTATTGCCCGCCACCGCCGCATTAAAGCCGAGCAAAACCGCTTACCTTATGGCAAAAAGCATTACATGCCATTAGTCGGTAAATTTATGAGTAGTACCACAGCGATGAACTGCTCAATGAGCGCGGCAAGAACATCATTACGTATTTTACCCCATAGCTTATTAAAGCCATTTTCTGGCGCTTGGGGTAAATACCGCGAATTACCACAGGCACCAAAGTCGAGCTTTGAAGCTTGGTTTAAACGTAATAGAGGCCAATAATATGTCCAGTAAAAATACCATTTTGGCAGCATTGCAAAAATCTGCCGTGGCAACAGCCACTATGCCAGTTATCGATATCCCATTACGAGATATGGACTTAGTCAGTGCATTTAACACTAACCTCAGCGCCGTTGCCGGTAAACTGATTCAACAAGGTGGTATTGCTGCCTTAAACAGCTATACCCATGAGCTGATCAGCCAAGGTAAACAAGTGTTATCAATGGTTGATGGCGTCAGCGGCAACCGTCAGCAGCCTGACACTGCCCATGCGATGCAAGACATTGACTTTACCGTACTGAAAGGCGAGATAGCAGTAGCTGAAAATGGCGCAATTTGGGTATCGTTACCCCAAAGCCATCGAGTGACGCCGTTTATCTGTGAAAACCTGATTATCACCATTGCTGCCGATGACATAGTACAAGACATGCATCAAGCGATGAAGTTAATTAATAGTGCTGTACCGTCATTTGGGGTGTTTATTGCAGGCCCTTCAAAGACAGCCGATATTGAGCAAGCCTTAGTCGTCGGTGCCCATGGGGCTTGTAGTTTAGATGTTTACTTAGTTTAGGCATCTATCGACAAACTACACCCTGTTTTTGGCTAGCAACAGTTCAGTTGCTAGCCAAATATAGAGGCTGACTTTGACAACATAAAATCTAAAAACAATTGTACTTTTAGTGGCTGATGACTGCGCTGATGGTATAACAGCGAAATACGCCTCGTCTCACCCTGCCACTGAGGTAGCACTGGCACTAACGCCCCAGATGCCACTTCTTGCTCAACAAACTTAGTGGGACCATACATGATCCCCGCTCCTGCTACAGTTGCTTTCACCGCGCCGTGAATATCCGATAAGGTCAGTTTTGCCGGGCCCTCATAGTAAAACTCCCCCAACTGTTTATGAATTAAAACCCAATTAAACAGCGGCCACATTTTTACTAAATTATGCTCAACTAGCTGCTTAGGATGGCTCACTGCTGCCACTTTGTCTAAATAACTAGGCGCGGCAAACAAACCATAATGCAGCACCCCAAATAACTTAGACACCCAAGATGAATCTGGCTGCGCTCCGCCTACAATGGCGACATCAACACCTTCATCAATTAAATCAATGGTCTGGTTATTTTGGCTAATGTGCAATTGAATATCAGGATACGCGATAGAAAACTCGGTTATCGCTTCCATCAGCAACATCGAGGTAATAGAAATTGGCGTAGCTAAACGCAGGGTACCTTCGGGCTTCGCTTTCGATGGATGGTTTAGCACATCAAGTTGCGCTATCACCCCTTGATAGCGTTCAAACAATGCCCCGCCTTCTTCTGTTAAGCGAATTCGCCGAGTACTACGCATAATCAGCTGCGTATTAAGGTGGGCTTCAAGCTTCGAAATTTTGCGGCTTACGGTAGCCACAGGCATTTGCAGCTCTTTGGCCACTTGAGTAAAACTACCCGCATTGACTAAATGCACAAACAAATGGATTAGCGCAATCTCGGCACCGGCATTATTGGACATATCAACTCTCTGGTAGCGAAATAACTATTGTAATAAAAAGTCCCTCTGTCACCTAGTGGGTTATGGGCCTTATTGGGGAAATAATGAGAATCAGCAGCCTACTAATTTAGAACAAGGAAAAAACAATAAAAAAACCTGCGCTTGTCTATTCAAAGGGATGCCACACTGCTGTTTCGGGCCATATATAATCTATTAGAAAACGCCACTAAATACGCAGGCGTTAATGCCGCCATTAACGTTGAGCTAACCGCCAACGGTTTTATCATTAGTGATAACGGCCCAGGTATTTCTGATAGCGAGAAAGACAAGGTGTTTCAGCCAAACAGGGAATGCAAACCAGTGAGCAATTAAGTCAAATCACAGCCAGTATTGGTGAACTTGCCACTTTCTCTAGCTGTATCGCTAGCGCCACAGAGCAGCAAAGCGCCGTTGCTGATGAAATCACCCGCAACTTGCATCAGATATCGTCCCTTGCCAATGAAGGGCAAGAGCGCGCCGGAGAAACCGTTGAAGTCGCTGACGGGCTAACAGCGCTAGCAGGAGAGCTAAAAACCAAGATTAACTTCTTTAAAATTTAATCATTTGTTTGTAATAAAAGATTGTTAACTCAGGTCGTTATAAGGGGCATGAACGGTAAAGTTCATGCCCCTTTATTTGATAATGAGGTTACGATTAACTACCACTTTAATGACAGAACAGGTACAGAATGAAAAAACGCACCGTTATCGCACTACTTTCAACCCATGCACTCGTACTCGCCATTGGCTTTGGCGCGGGCATTTATACCTTACCTATTCTTACTGCACCAGATGCACCAAGTCGCGAGCAAGTGCAGTCAATTGACTCTGTGCAACGCTTTACAGGTCAATTCAGCCGTAACCTCAAAGATAGCGACGCATTGCATTGGGGCGAAGGCAAAGTGACCCTAGGCGATGAATTTATTGCATTGAATGGCAAGCTGTCACCAGGTCCTGACTTTAAAGTGTATTTGGCCAAAGAGTTTGTAGAAACAGAAGCGGATTTTAACCGTTTAAAATCAACGATGGTGCAAGTGGCCGACATCAAAACCTTCAACAATTTCTTAGTGCCAATACCAAAAGAGGTGGATATCGCAACTTACAACACCATCATTATTTGGTGTGAAAGCTTTGGTCAGTTTATTACCGCAGCCCAGTACCAGTCTATTTAAGCGCTTTAAAAAAGATAACTCATTCAACCTTTGTAAGCTTGCTTCCCTTATTTCACCCATCAGCTAATTTTAAACAATAAAAAACCCTGCACTAGGCAGGGTTTGATATTTTACAACTTAAAACACTTACTTATTTTTAGCTTCAGACTCGCTAATACGGTCTAAGTTTTCAGTGTTTTCAAGCCAAAGCGCATTAATGATGCCAAAAGCACAGGCCAGTAATACACCTAAAATCCAAGCGAAATACCACATAATGGCTCCTTAATTAATAAAGTGATGCTTTGTTCTTTTCAATGAAGTCGCGGTTTAAGCGACCAAACATCTTGTAGTAAGTCCAAATGGTGTAACTTAATACTGTCGGTACGAAAATAATCGCCGCCCAAGTCATCACATTAAGGGTCATTTCACTTGCGGTTGCATCCCACATCGTTAAGCTCACATTTGGATCAAGCGATGAAGGCATGACGAATGGGAACATTGATGCGCCACATGTCACGATAATGCCTGCAATAGCTAGTGAGCTAAATAAGAATGCAAAACCACTTCGGTTAAAGCGACTTGCTAGAATCACCAAGATTGGCATCAACAAACCTAATGCTGGGAACAGCATAGTCAGAGGATACTTGTCATAGTTAACTAACCATGCGCCTGCTTCTATAGCAACAGTTTTAGCCGTTGGATTAGAAGGACCAGCAGTATCGATTACTGAAGTAACCACATAACCGTCAATACCATTTACTAACCAAACACCCGCAGCAGCAAACAACACTGTCACTAACAAACCACACACTTGTGATGCTTTAGCAGCGCGAACACGTAGCTCACCTTCGGTTTTCATTTGTAACCATGAAGCACCTTGCATCATCATCATAAGTGCACTGATTAAGCCAGCTAATAAACCAAATGGGTTTAGTAGGCCTAGTAAGCCACCTTGATAAGTTGCACGTAGGTATTCATCGAACTCAAACGGTACACCTTGTAATAAGTTACCAAAAGCAACACCGATAACTAATGGAGGTACAAAACCACCGACAAACAAGGCCCAATCCCACGACTTACGCCATTTTGGATCTTCAATTTTTGAGCGGTAATCAAAACCAACAGGGCGCAGGAATAAGGCGAATAACACCAACATCATTGCCACATAAAAACCCGAGAACGACACGGCATATACTGTTGGCCAAGCAGCAAATAACGCACCACCTGCAGTAATTAACCAAACTTGGTTACCATCCCAATGAGGGGCAATCGAGTTAATCATGATACGGCGCTCAGTGTCGTCTTTACCAATAATTGGTAATAACGCACCCACACCCATATCAAAACCATCTGTCACAGCAAACCCAACTAGCAATACGCCAACCAGAGCCCACCAGATAAATCTTAGCATTTCATAATCAAACATAATCAGGTCCTCAGATTAAGCATCTTGGTTTTCAAAATGATATCTACCTGTCTTAAGGCATGATGGGCCAAGACGAGCAAACTTAAACATTAAGAACATTTCGATCACTAATAGTATTGAGTAGAACACAGTGATTGAAATGATACTGAACCATATATCACCTGGCGTTAGCGTTGATGCTGACATAAAGGTCGGTAAGACTTCTGAAATGGTCCAAGGTTGACGACCATACTCTGCCACAAACCAACCACATTCAATTGCAATCCAAGGTAGTGGCAAGCTGTATAGCGCTGCACGTAATACCCATGGTTTTTCTTCAATTTTATGACGGGTGCTTTGCCAGAATGCCGCAGCAAATACCAATAGCATAATCACGCCACACGCAACCATGATACGGAATGACCAGAACATAGGGGCAACGTTAGGAATAGAGTCTTTAGCGGCAGCTTTAATTTGCTCTTCTGTCGCATCGACTACATTTTCTGTGTAACGTTTTAGCAGTAGACCATAGCCTAAATCGCCTTTGGTCATTTCAAAATCAGCACGAATTTGCTCTGTTTCATTACCTGCACGAAGTTGTTCTAGTAAAGAGTAAGCAATCATACCGTTACGGATACGAATTTCATGCTCGTCGATTAAGTCGATAATACCAGTCACTTGCTCATCTAAAGAACGCGTTGCAATGATCCCCATTACGTATGGGATCTTAATCGCGTAGTCAGTGTGCATGGTTTCTTGATTTGGGAAACCCACTGCAGTAAAGGCCGCTGGTGCTGGCTCAGTGTGCCATTCCGCTTCAATTGCCGCTAATTTAACGCGCTGTACTTCACCTACTTCATAGCCAGACTCATCGCCTAGTACCATTACCGATAGGATTGACGCCATACCAAAACTTGCAGCAATCGCAAACGAGCGACGGGCAAACGGTAAATCACGACCTTTAAGGATAAAGTAAGAACTAATTGCCAAGACGAACATCGCGCCGGCAACATAACCTGATGCGACTGTATGAACAAACTTAACTTGCGCAACAGGGTTGAACAGTACTTCAGCGAAGCTGGTCATTTCCATACGCATTGTTTCATAGTTAAACACTGATCCTACTGGGTTTTGCATCCAACCATTAGCAATCAGGATCCATAAAGCTGACATGTTAGAGCCGATAGCAACTAACCAAGTAACCGCTAAATGTTGACGCTTACTAAAGCGATCCCAACCGAAGAAGAACATACCCACTAAGGTAGATTCTAAGAAGAAAGCCATTAAGCCTTCAATCGCCAGTGGAGCACCAAAAATATCACCCACATAATGTGAGAAATACGCCCAGTTAGTACCGAACTGGAATTCCATTGCTAAACCGGTGGTAACACCTAAAGCAAAGTTAATTCCGAATAACTTACCCCAAAACTTAGTCATGTCTTTGTAGATTTGGTTATTAGTCATCACGTAAACGGATTCCATAATAGCCAAAATAAACGCTAGACCTAAGGTTAAAGGTACAAATATAAAGTGGTACATGGCTGTTAGCGCGAACTGTAACCGTGACAGTTCAACAACCTCTTCAATAATCATTGGCGACTCCTTACCCAGTACATCCAAATGTCATGTCGACTTCCTCAAAAACAAAAGTGTTATTGCAGGAAATAAATTTATTAATCTAAAGCAGCACCCAAAAAAACAGGTTAATGAATTGTTATTTTAAGACTACCGTAACTCAATTTCGTTTTTAGTTTATTTCGCCTTAGCACCACAATAGTGAGACGTTTGTCACACCAAGATAGCAAAGGGTGACACAGCGCAAATAAACCAAGCCCACCAAAATCATAAAATCAGCAAAAACAGTTACTTATAAAAATAATTAATGGTGCACACCTCTATTTTATATCATCTAAATTTGATTCAAATCAATCAAACTTGCCACCCTTAATGGGTTTTCTGTGGGTTTTGGGCAATAGCGCAAACTACCAACTTTTATGTATTGACCAATACCCCAAATATTGCTAGGGATTTTTTTACATTTTTTTAAAATAGTGTTCCCTAATCCATGTTTTGCTAATGAATTTAACCTAAGCAACAAAATTAGATCAAAACAAAACCATGGGATATATATTTTAACCCTTACAGCTTTAATTTAAATAATTAAACTATTGAATATAAATAACAAATAAAAATAATAGTTCAAAAACAAAGCAGACAGCCACATCTCACTCATTAGTTTTGCTAATGCGTTAGATTAATTTAACTCGTTTGAGAAAAACATCGGCAGGCTTTAATATTCGCCCCGTGTTGAGAGAAGGTCGATTGGACTTGAACAGAATGGATTTCAAGTTACATCCCCAACTCTACTAATTTGAAATTATTACTGAGTGGAGATTTAAAAGATGACTAAATTATTTGATCGCGTAATCAACAGCTACAAACGTATCTTTGTTGAAATGCACAAATCGTACTAAACGCTATTATGTTGTTGCTAGCATCAATACCTACAATTTAGGTGAGTGTTAGCAGCAATAAAACTAAAGACGCATTAAGTATGCAATTGCTTGCTAAATCCGTTGGACGTTTACCCTTGATGTTTTGTTAGCGCAAAACAGCTCTTGCAACATAGAGCAATAATCGGCCCTTTAGGATTAATATTCTAAGGGGCTTTTTATTGTCTAATTTAAAGTTTGCTTATCATTGGCGCTTGCAACAGAGTAATCAATGCATAGCCATAACCTCTAAGTTAGGACACATAAGTTAGGACACTACTGCTTATATAATCATATAATAATCTATATATTGCCCATTAGTTGCCCCCGCCCAATACTCGTTGGCGATGAATCCTAAAGAGATGACATATGCATGAACAAAAGCTAAGCCTTGTTATTGAAAGCGGCCACCCTGCCTATGAATGGGCAAAAAAGCAGTCTGACGCCGTCGGCGCTTTTGGTCACATAGGTACTCATATTGATTGTTACGATTCAGAGCCATTAGAAGCACAGTATGAAGTCGATGTCGTTGTTATAAATTGTACTCACGAAATGCCGTCAGTGGATGATTTAGAGCCTTTAGCGTTAGCAGACAAAGCATTGGTACTTTTTACCGCAAACATTGAGCAAAATGGTTACGGCACGCCAAACTATGGCGTTATGAATACTGCGCTAACCAGTGATGCTATTGAGCAAATTCTACTTAACGCGCCCGCCTTTATCGTTATTGACAGCTACGGAATAGGATCCCATGGTGATGAACACATAGGTTTTGATAAAAGATGCGAGTCGAAAGGCTGTTTCGTGATTGAAAATGTGAACTTATCTGCAGCAGTAACACACTCAATGGTAAAACTTAAAATAGCCTTTGATAAGGACTCTAAATCGACAGGAAAAAGGTGCGATATTAGCGCAATTTGCCGCTAACTATTTATAGTTTAATAATGCTATCTAACTAATTGTCTCGAATTAATTTCACCTAACAAATCGCATCTAACTATATGTCCCAAATTAATCCCACCTAATAAATTGCACCTAACTATTTGTCTCTAATTAATTCCACCTAACAGATTGCGCCTAACCTACTGTATTTAAATGTTTTAATTTAACATTCTGCATCTAGCTCTTTGTATTTAACTATTTGTATTTAACTATTTGTATTTAACTATTTGTATTTAACTATTTGTATTTAACTATTTGTATTTAACTATGGGATTAATAAAGATCTCCTGTTTAAGCCAGATGCGCCCTTTCTGAACCTCGAAACTCCTTTGGGATTAACTGGTTTTTCACTGTCCCCGCTAAAAAGTACCAGCAGCGGACTTTCTGTTTGCCGTACTCAATAGCTTTATGTATTTCAAAACCCTTAAGTGGCCAAAGTGACTGTTTGTTACTGGCTTCACTTTGATGAAATAAATGATATGTTATAACATTGCCTTTTTAATCCATCCTTGATAGGGCAAAGCACGTGAAAAAGCATTTTCTATATTCAATTATTGTCATTTCTAATGGTGCGTTAGCGCAAGATAGCAATAACCCAACCTCAGAAACTAATGATGATATTGAGCGCATTGAGGTAAATAGACTTTGGCAGCCTTACCGAGGCAACGTACCATTGATTGATACTCCCCAAGCAGTAGATAGAATTAATGCCGATACCATCAAAAACGAGGGCATTACTCGTTTCATGGACGCCTTGGACTTTTCGCCTAGTATCGTAAGGCAAAATAACTCTGGCGGTATGTTTGATAGCTTTGCTATTCGCGGTTTTTCGGGCGACGAAAATAACCCGACAGGTTACTTAGTAAATGGCTTTAACTCGCGAGGTTATAACGGCAACAGAAATACCGCCAATATTGAAACCATTGAAGTAATGAAAGGGCCAGGCTCAGCACTGTACGGACAAGGTGAACCGGGTGGCACGGTCAATATCATCACTAAAAAGCCGCAATTTGATGAACAAGGTTATATTCAGGGAACCTTAGGTAATTTCAATCAAAAACAAGTGGAATTTGATCACACCAAAGGCATTAGTGACGATGTTGCTTACCGCATCAATGGCTTTTACGAAGATTCAGATACCTTTCGTGACCATGTTGATATTGAAAGCTTGAATTTAAGCCCGTCACTTTTGTGGAATATCTCTGACGCCACCAGCTTAAGTTATGAAATGGAAATTCTACATCAAAGCAAGCCGTTAGATCGCGGTGTCTATGTATTAGATAATGATTTTGACGCTGTCGATACTGCCGCATTTTATGGTGATACCCGAGACGGAGCCCATAAAGTTGAAGCGCTAGGACACCAACTACTATTAAATCATCAGCTTAATAACTCGTGGCACTTATTAGCCGGTTTAGCTTATCGGGATTCATCCTTTAAAGGTCAATCTTCAGATGCTGAACTATCTGACGGCCGCCAGCTGATTTATAGCGACCCAAATACCTTATCAAGACAAAGAAGAGAGCGTGATTATCAGGCGCAAGACTTCTCGGCGCGTTTTGAAGTTAGCGGTGACGTAGAGCTTGGTGAAATGACCAATAATCTATTAATTGGGTTAGATTATTATAACTTCCAGCTAGATACTGATTATAGAGTGTGGCGAACCGCTTGGGGTTCGGGCGATGCGACATACTCAATCAACCCTAATAACCCTGATTACACTATGTATCAGCCTGAAACCACACCAACAACCTTAACCTTTGAAGAGCAAAAAGGCCTTGGTTTTTACGCCCAAGATTTAATTGAGTTGACTGATAAAGCCAAGCTGTTATTGGGCTTCAGAGTCGATAGCTTTAATCAGCACATTGTCAATAAACTGGATAATGAGTCTCAAGAGCAAGATCAAACTGAAGTATCTTCTCGTTTCGGTTTTGTCTATGAATTGGATGACAATATCAATATTTACACCAGCTACGCTGAAGGTTTCAGACCTAATCCTGGGCTTGATTCAGACAGAAATGCTTTTGACCCAGAACAAACTAAATCTTTCGAAGTCGGTCTTAAATGGCAAAATGTCGCTGACAGGTTCTCCGGTAGCCTTGCACTGTTTGATGCCAGCAAAACCAATATGTTAACAGCAGAGCCAGACACAGGGCTTTCTGCGACTTTAGGTGAGGTTGAAAGTCAGGGAGTTGAGTTTCAGCTGACCACCTTACTAACGGCTGATACCAGCATTGAGTTAGCCTACGCTTATACCGATGCAAGAACAGCAAACGATTTGATTGATAATGACTGGGGCGTGCCAATCCCTAAAGGTTCACGTTTAATCAACGTTGCAGAGCATGTCGGTCATGTGGCCCTAAGACATTATACTGACATTATGGGTAAAGAAGCTTATTTTGGCGCTACGGTCAATTACGTTGGCGACCGTCTAGGTGAAACCACATCACCTGATTATATTTTACCTGCATACACCTTAGTGAACCTATCCGCAGCGATAGAGTTAAGCAGCAAGTTTAGTGTAATGCTTGATGTGAATAACCTGTTTAATGAGCAATACTTTGAAAGCTCCTATCACAGGTTATGGACTATGCCGGGTGAGCCGATTAATTTCACCGCGAGTGTTAAGTATCAATTCTAATTTTCAGCATTAATTGCTGCTTGGACTTGCTAATACGGCTTCTGTTTAAGGTTTTCACTGCTCATTGACATCAGTCAACTCCGCGGTAAACCCCAAACTTCATTGTCTTAGCATCGCCACTAACGCTATTTGGATAGTTAAATTTGATAGTTAAATTTGATAGTTAAATTTGATAGCGTTAAACCTTGTCACTAGTCCCGACTGACAAGGGGCAAGTCCGCGGTGTAAACTCAAACTGCATTGTTTTAGTACCACAATGACATTAAGCGACCTTAGGGTCGCTTTTTTGTTGAGGATATCAGAGGTGAATCTATCAGTTGGGCTGAGTGGCTCAAGTGTCAAATATAAAGAATGCGTTAATCATTGGGCTTTTCACTAGGGTTAGCACAGTCATTACACAAGCATTGTAATTCTATTTGAGAGTTGAGCAGTTGAAAGTCCGCTTGTTGAATGCTCTCTTTTAAAGCCTCGATCACGCTGGCTTGAATGCCCTTCTCGGCCACTTTGCCGCAACTTTTACAAATCAAAAACTGCGGTACTTGGTGCTTGTGAGCGCAAGTGATGTGTGAACAAGCAAGGTACTTATTTTCAGATGATAGCTTATGCACTAAAGGCAGTTCACTGAGTATATCCAGCATACGATAAACAGACATCGGTGCTAATGATTCTTGGTGTGTCGCACGGTAAATATCAACGATTTCATAGGCTGATAAGGGTTTGCTAGAGTTAAGTAATACACCTAAAACATTCTTTCTTTTTGCCGTTAGCTTTACACCATTGTCGTGACATAGTTGTTCTGCTTTAGCAAAAATTTCAGTGTTATTAGAAGTAGGCATAGATAAGCTCAAGAGAAATCGTTATTGTTGTTATTATTTCTTGTCGGACTGACATTGTAAATGATAAAAAATAGAACATCTTAACAGCATTAAATAATTGCTATTTTTTGTGATTTTAAACCGTTTTTCGGCGCTTAGCTAATTTAGACCATTGGTTTCCTTTTTGTATTTCCAAACTCCGTTTGGATTAACGTCGTGGCGCTTCGCCCCTTCTTTTGCAAAGAGCAGAGTCAAGGGGGAAAGCGCACACATTTTACAAAAGAAGCCCTTAACAAACCCTCAGCGCCCCTAACGAAAAATGCTGAAAAGCGCATGATTTTCGATGGGGATTGATCCAGCTTTTAACTTCGTTTGTAGACTGCTTCGGTCATTGTCGAAAAGCCCTAACGCTTCCGATAGGCCGTCCATGGCCTAACGAAAGCTAGCTTGGCATCCATGCCAAGCTCACGGCCTTTTCTCGATGACCTCAATTCATATGAAGTCTTTTAGCTGATTAGATTCTTGGGTTTTTTAGCTTTTTTAATTGCCACGAATACAGCCAAATCGAAGAGAGAATAATCCCAGTGTAGATGCAGCAGCGAGCTCTGACTGCCAAGGATGGCAAGAATGTCATTATTTTTCTGGAACAAATTTGACCAAAACATAGCGAAGTTTCACAGCGTGAAACGCTATGAGCGAGAGGCAGAGATGCCGAACTGGCCGTTTAACATGGATGTTATTTGTTTTGGCAGAGCTTACATGGACCTTTTGACTTATATAAAGAATGCAGCGTCTCGCAGTTGTATCTGCACAAAAGGTCGCTCTTTCACATCTGACCCATAGGGATTTGGGAAATGTCATGATGATGTCGGGAACATCATTGACCATGTGATCGCGACATTTGTATATCCTATACATTACCTGCGGCAGGCAATGGATTAGATTGAAGTGATGATCTAGCATAACTGAGCCAATTAAAATGAAGTATAAATTTGGT